>JAZRGH010000061.1:0-3924 GCA_045644085.1 Alistipes sp.
ACCAAGATGTTTACTATCCGTAAGGTTTCTAACGGCGTAGGCGTTGAGCGTATCTTCCCTCTCTACTCACCACACATCGACAAGATCGAGATCAACAAGTATGGTGTTGTTCGTCGTGCTCGTATCTACTACTTCCGTGAGCTTACCGGTAAGAAGGCTCGCATCAAGGAGCGTCGTATGGCTGCTCCAAAGGCAGAGTAGTAGCGCTACGACTACAATTTTGGGTTGCTCGATTGAGCAACCTTTTTTTGTTTACTACTTTTTAATAAAAAATATTCATTTTTATTTGCATCTTCCAATAAAATGACTAAATTTGCTACCAGAAAGATGAAATAATCCATTTTTATTTATTAACAATTTTAAACTTAATGAGTATGAAGAAAATTTTTCTCGTTTTGGCAGCTGTACTTTGCGTAGCAACAGTTTCGGCTCAGGGTTTCAAAGATGCAGTTAAGACTGTAGCTTCTCAGAAGTGGTCAGTCGGTGCTCGCATCGGTAGCGGCTTGCAGGTTGATGCAGAGTGCTTCTATGGTAAGAAGACCTATGTTGAGGGTCGTTTCGGTATGGGTTGGCTCGGTGGCTTGTCTGCTGACTTCACAGCTCTCCACAATTGGAATGTATGCAACTGGAATTGGACTCCAGAGGTAGGTAGTTGGTATCTCGATGCTGGTGCCGGTATTAACATCGGTGGTGGCAAGCAGTTCGTTTATGGTGGTGTTGCTGGACAGGTTAAGTTCGGTATCAAGTTCAAGAAGGCTCCTGTACGTCTTGCTCTCGACTACACTCCTGTACTCGGCGTTGCTGGCACATATCCAAGCGCAAAGGACAAGAAGGCTGTTAAGGAGGCTAACAAGCTGTGGGAGGAAGCATACGGCGAGAAGGGTCCTTTCGAGGCTAAGGGTCACGCAGGCTTCTACGGCATGGGCTTCGGAAACTTCGGTATCTCGGCTACTTACTGCTTCTAATTTAGCAGAATGCTTACAAAAAGAAAGGCTCGGAAAATTCCGAGCCTTTTCTATTGCCTCTATCCGAGGGGGGGTAGTTTATCGAGCGAATGTCTTACAACTTCTCTACCTCCAACTTCTTGGCAACAGCTGCCAACATATCGTCGGTCATAGACGATATATTCCACTCCGGCTTCCAACCCCACTCCTCGCGAGCGCAGGTGTCATCGAGCTGATTCGGCCAGCTGTTGGCAATAGCCTCCTTCACAGGGTCAATATCATAGTCCATCTCGAATGACGGCATACGCTTACGAATCTCTGCTGCGAGAATCTCAGGAGTAAAACTCATTGACGCTACATTGAACGAGTTGCGGTGCTTCAACTTCGACGGGTCTGCCTCCATCAACTCCACAATTGAACGCAATGCATCAGGCATATAGATCATATCCATATATGCATTCTCGGGCACAGCACAAGTGTAGCGACCCTTGCGTATAGCTTCGTAGTAGATCTCTACTGCATAGTCGGTAGTACCTCCACCCGGCAATGTTTTGTTCGATATAATTCCCGGAAAACGGATTGAGCGGGTGTCGATACCATACTTCTGGTGGTAGTAGTTCGACAACAGCTCACCCGTAACTTTACAGATGCCATAGATTGTAGTCGGCTGCATGATTGTATCCTGCGGCGTCATATCCTTCGGCGATGTCGGTCCGAAAGCTCCGATTGACGAAGGGGTGAATACGGCGCAGTTATGCTGACGAGCCACCTCCAACGAGTTGAATAATGCAGTCATATTTATATTCCACGCCATCTGCGGATTGCGCTCGCCAACTGCCGAGAGCAATGCTACAAGATTAAATATGGTATCGACATTGTGGCGAGCTACGGCTGAAGCCATATTTGTAGGGTTGAGAGCATCAAGAACCTCGAAAGGGCCCTCGTCTGCCAAACCCTTACATTCACGCACGTCGGTAGCGACAACATTCTCCGCACCATATATATTACGCAGGTACGGCACGAGTTCCGAGCCGATTTGACCACCTGCACCCACAATTAAGATTTTTTTCATTTCTGTTTTGTTGAATTGATTATACGAAAGTAGTAAAAATTTGGCGAAAAGAACCATCAAAATGGCAAAAATTGAATAAAATTATATTTTTTTACACTTTTTTCTAAAAAAAGTTTGCATAATAAATTTTTTGCATTACCTTTGCACTCGCAATACAGCAATGGTGGATTCATCTAAGGGCTAGGATACCTGCCTCTCACGCAGGACATAGGGGTTCGAATCCCCTATCCACTACGAAGAAAGCGATGCAAGGAACTGATAATCAGAAACTTACATCGCTTTTAATTTTGTTATCACCCAAAAATTCACCTAAAAAAGGAGCGCATTGCGCTCCTTTTCTATTATTTTGTCAAAATTATTTAATCGGAATTCGTTTTGCCAAACCACCCTCTGATGTTTCGCGGTAGAGACTTGGCAGATTATGTCCGGTCTCGTGCATTACCTCCACTACCTTGTCGAAAGATACGAGGTGTGTTCCGTCCGATAGTATTGCATAGGTGTTGGCGTCCAGCGCACGAGCCGCAGCAACCGCATTACGCTCGATACACGGCACTTGCACCAAACCACAAACCGGATCACACGTAAGCCCCAGATGGTGCTCCAATCCCATTTCAGCAGCATACTCTATCTGCGCAGGTGTACCACCAAAGAGTTGACATGCTGCGGCGGCAGCCATAGCACAAGCCACACCTATCTCTCCTTGACAACCCACCTCAGCTCCCGAAATTGATGAATTAGTTTTAACGACATTACCAAAGAGTCCAGCCGTAGCCAACGCGCGCAGCACTCTTATTCGGAGAAAATTACGCGATGTATTTAGATGATAGAGCACACCCGGCAAAACACCGCACGAGCCACAAGTTGGAGCAGTAACAACCGTTCCTCCCGAAGCATTCTCCTCGGCAACCGCTAAAGCATAAGCATAGATACGTGCTCGCGATGCAAGAGAATCGGTATAGCCCTTACTCTTGACATAATAGGTACTCGCCTTACGTGCCACTTTAAGGCCGCCAGGCAAGACACCATCATTATTCAGACCATTCTCTACGGTTTCGCACATAACGGTCCATATATGGTCAAGGAAATCCCATATCTCCTTACCCTCGCACTCCTCGACATACTCCCAGAAGGTCTTACCCTCCTTGTAGCACCACTCCTTAATATCCTGAATTGTCGTGAGCGGATAGATGCTTTTAGGAGCCTCAGCCACCATATCCTCGTTTGCCAACGAGCCTCCACCAACACTGAATATGGTCCAACTATCAACAACCACACCCTCTTTCACTGCCTCGAACAACATTCCGTTAGGGTGAAAGTCGAGCACAACGTCGGCCTTCCAGATTATTTCAGTCGGTGCCAGCGGATCCAGCACCGAGAGAATAGCACTATGCGTGAGGTGTCCTTTTCCCGTAGCCGCCAATGAGCCATAGAGCGTTACTCGATAAGCATCTACACCATGAGTGCGTTCAGCGAAGATCTCTGCCGCCTTCTTAGGGCCCATGGTATGACTACTCGATGGACCACATCCTATCTTATATAATTCGCGTAAAGATTCCATTCTCTATCTCTCCAAATTTAGCATGAAAATACAAAAAGAGAAGGACTTATGTCCTTCTCTTCGTACCCCCTCAGGGCGTGGCATATACCCGCACAGAAGGGCGTAAAACGAATAATCCGTGGACATGGTTTGCTATAGGTTTCGATATTTTGTCTAAATCGTGTCTAACTTTACAAACCTATATTTTAAGCCTAACTATTCTCTTTTTACAAATTAGTTAGTCAGTTTAAAATCTTCGTCAAAGATACTACTTTTACCATATTTTTACAAATTGTTAACCAATAATTTAAACTTTTTCAAATTATTAATAGCACTATGTTATAATTTTGTATACCTTTGTGATTGTTAAT
>JAZRGH010000062.1:0-31932 GCA_045644085.1 Alistipes sp.
TTTAGCCCATTATCCGCTATGTTGGCCGAACCAACAATCACAACACGCTAATTATCAATATATTAAACCTCAAAATCCCCCCCCCGAAAAATCGAGGGAGGGATTTTGCGTCCGCATTTGGTTTAATACGCGACAAAGATACAAAAAATTATTTACATGTTCTTGATATAACGGATATAAAATTTTTCAAGTTTTTACCAATCAGCACAATAGGGTTTTGGGGAAAGCTTAATCGCCCCCAAATTCACCCATTTTTTACCTGACGTGAAATTTGCCCCATATCGATTATTTCAATTAATGTAACACCACAAAAAAGCAATAAGGAGATATACTTTTGGTATATCTCCTTATTATTTCGGGCATAAAAACCACTACCCCTTAAAAAGCGTGTTTATAGTTTGGAGCCAAAGCAAAGATCTCCTGCATCTCCCAAGCCCGGCACAATATACTTGTGCGGATTGAGAACAGGATCAACAGTGGCTACCCACAAATCAACCTCCTCCTGATTGGTGTTATTAAGGATATAATCAACGCCCTCATTGCAGCCAAGCACCGATACAATATGAGTGTGAGCAGGTCGTCCGCCACGACTACAAAGAGCCTCATAGGCTGCAACCATCGAGGTACCCGATGCAAGCATAGGATCGACCAAAATCAAAGTTTTGCCTTCGAGTGACGGACAAGCTATATACTCAACCTTTATCTCGAAGTCGCTCTCGCTCGTATAACTGCGATATGCCGACACAAAGGCATTCTCCGCATCATCGAAATAGTTCAGCAAACCCTGATGCAGAGGCAAGCCTGCACGAAGAATCGTTGCGAGAACTATTTCATCACCAATACACTGCACCTCAGCCTCGGCAAGTGGTGTTTGAACCTTCTTTGGTACATAGTTCAAACTCTTCGACAGCTCGTAGGCAGTACATTCGCCGATACGTTCCAAGTTACGACGAAAACGCATAGAGTCCTTCTGTACATCAATATCTCGCAACTCCGCAAGGAATTTGTTGATAATAGTATTCTGCTTGTCTAAAATATGTAGCATACCTATATATATTTATATATTATTTTAAATTTTAAGGTCATCGGTCTTTGTCAATCAGCCACTAGCGGCTTTTAGTACAAAAAGTTATTGAATGGATAGCGTCCGCAATGGATTTCGCGCACCATACCATACAAATCTGTGCGGAACTTCTCGATATTTATACGCTCCGCCGCCGAGATGAAGATACAAGGCGTATTCTGCTTTGCAAACCAGCTTTGGCGCAAGTCATCGAGCGAGCGATTCTCCTTTGTTGCAGGAGTCAAATCGTCTTCCTCCTTCGGAGTGTAGGTATAGGCATCAATCTTATTGAATACGAGATATACCGGTTTATCACCGGCGCCAATATCCTGCAAAGTCTGCTTCACTACATCAATCTGCTCCTCGAATTGAGGATGCGAGATATCGACAACATGAATCAATAGGTCTGCTTCACGCACCTCGTCGAGTGTCGATTTGAACGATTCGATAAGCTCAGTAGGCAACTTACGGATAAAACCTACAGTATCCGACAAGAGGAACGGAAGATTATCGAAAACCACCTTACGCACCGTTGTATCAAGGGTTGCAAAGAGTTTATTCTCAGCAAAGACTTCGCTCTTCGAGATCAAGTTCATCAAGGTAGATTTACCGACATTGGTATATCCCACCAATGACACTCGCACCATACCTCCACGATTTGAACGCTGTACGGCCATCTGCTTGTCTATCTTTCGGAGATCCTCTTTGAGCTTCGCTATGCGGTTGCGGACAATACGGCGGTCTGTCTCAATCTCGCGCTCTCCCGCACCACCACGAGTACCCGTACCTCCTCGCTGACGTTCAAGGTGAGTCCACATACCCGCCAAACGAGGCAACATATACTCGCACTGCGCCAACTCCACCTGCGTCTTTGCGTAAGCAGTCTGCGCACGCTGACGGAAAATATCAAGAATAAGGCGTGTACGGTCAATAACGCGGCAAGGCATCACCTGCTCGATATTTCGTGTTTGCGAAGGGGATAACTCATCGTCGAAAATCACAACGTTTATCTCATTCTCCTCGCAGTAGGCTGCAATCTCTTCGAGTTTGCCCGGACCTACGTATATACGCGACGAAGGTTGCGACAAACGCTGCGTAAAGCGGCGCTCGGTCTTGATTGAAGCAGTTTCGGCAAGGAACTCCAACTCGTCGAGGAACTCCTCTGCCTGACGAGGCTCCTGATTGTCACGAATAACTGCCACCAACACGGCACGTTCTTCGCGCTCCGTCTCAACAACTACGCCCTTCTCCTTCTTATCTCTATTCTGTTCAATCATTCTATGTTCTGTTTAATAAAAGCCGAGCAAAAGTTGTTCGCTCGGCTTTTTAACTATTAGAAACCTACTATTAGTTCTGGATACGGAAGTCGATTGGCAATGTATATTTTACACGCACCGACTGGTTACGCTGCTTACCAGGGGTCCACTTAGGCGAAGTCTTCAAAACTCGGATAGCCTCATCAGAGAGTGAGCTATCAGGAGTTTGAAGTACCTGAATATTGGTGAGCGAACCATCGCGCTCGATGACGAACATCAACAATACACGACCAGAAATATTATTTTCCTGCGCAATCTGAGGGAAACGAACCTTCGACTGCACCCAGTTACGGAATGTCATCAAATCTCCACCCATAAACGAAGGCATCTGCTCTACCTTAACAAATGGCTGGTCGTCCTCGATATTCTCCTCCTCAACAGCAACCTGTTGTATAATCTCCACATCCTCGGCAAACTCTGCGAAGTCGACACTTGTCTCAATCTTCTCATCGTTGGTTACAATGTTGAGAATGTCAGTGATAACGGTAATTTCTGTACGCTTTGGAGGCTCAGGTGGTTTCTGGTCCTGACGTGTAATCTCGGTAATTTCCTCCTCGACAACAGCCGCAACTTGCTCAATCTGCTCAATCTGATACTCACGAGGAGTATAGAGGAATGCGCCGATAACTACGAGCAACGCCAATGCCAAACCAATTTCAAGCAACAAGACACGCTTGTTTTGAACATCTACTTTGGGGTTTTTCTTAATCTCCATTATTGTTTATTTTTAATTATTCTCTTTATTCTTGACCGGGCGAGCATACACTCAGCACCTAATCAACTACAAATATAGAGATTATTTTTCAAATAATACCATATTCGCAGAAAATTTTGGCACAAAAAGTAATTTTTCCTCGTCGCGCTATTCGCTGACCATAACATCCATCACCGTAGGGCGATGATCGGAAACGACGGGAACCTCGGGCACCCAGTAGTCGAAGACCGCAGCAAGAGCTCCTCTGCCACTATAAAGGCAGATATAATCGATCTCTGAACGAGGTGCATTGGCCGGGAATGTATAGATTGGCGGACGCTTATTGAAGATATCGAAATGTTGTGCCAGCAGCTGCATCGACTCTTGGTCGCGAGTGGCATTCAAATCGCCCACCAGGAACATCGGTTTATCGAGATTCTTTGCCTCTTCGATGATGATTTTAGCCGCCTCGGTGCGATACTCGGCAAGCAGCGAAAAGTGGGTGCAACAGAAGTAATAGTTCTCCATCTCCACCACCAACATAACTCGCGGCTCGGAGCTGCAAGGAAGTGGCACACGATAGTATGAGAGGGGTTTTTCCTTGGTCAGAACACCTACGCCATACTTTCCACCCTGTCGGTCTATCGCTGCTCCGAAGGTCGGATGCATACCCGTCAATTCGGCCAATCGTCCCAACACATCCAGCGGTCGACGCGTCGTCATACTATCCAGCTCCTGCAGACCTACCGCATCAGCATTCTGCTCCGCAATGGCAGCAGCCACACGCTCATAGTCGAGCACCCCATCGGTACCGCTGCAATTATGGACATTATAGGACATTGCTCGCAGACGGAATATGCGCGTCTGCACCACCTCGTCGAATGGCGGCAACGACACATCGTCGAGCGTGATGTTGGCATTGCGTTTGTAGGTTATCGCCCTAAACTCTCGCACATTTCCACCCTTGATGGCCGAGGTCGGATTCCACTTGCACTCCATCCTCTCGCCCGACTGCTCCACAAACTCAACCAAGCAACTACCCACCTCGGTGGCCGGCACGGCAATATAGAATTCAGACTCCGCGGTAGTCGATAATTTATAGTCAGACGGCAAGAGATAGGTTATCGTATTTTGGGTGCGCTCGGTAGCCGAAATGGTTGCTGAAGAGCAATTTACCGCAAACTCGCCCGACAACTTCTCGCCCGACAGCGAGGTTACAACAACCTTTTGCAGTGCGACATTCTCATCCGAGGCCTTGATGGTGAATTTCAGGACACCGGCAAGGTATTTCATCGCTACCGACTCGCCCTTGTTTGCCACATATCCGCACATCGGCACGTTCCCCTCGGCAAACGACCCCTTCGTATAGGTCTGCTCCGATCGAAACTCCACAACCGGAGCTGCGGCGGTTGTAGAGGAGCAATAAGGGTAGGTTATAGCAAGCGGATAGCTCAGCATGCTTTTCACCTCGAAAGTTGCTTTACTGCGATTTTCCGAGTCGATCTCCACCTCCTCGGAGCGAACTCCATTGACGACAATTCTATCCCCTTCGCTCCAATAGACCGGATAGGTGGCATCGTCCTTATCACCAATTGCTATTCGGGTTTGAGGCAACGCCACCACCAACCTGGTAACATCGTCATTACCAAGAACATTGGTCATATCGGCGTTGCACCCCGAGAGCATTAGCGCAATCAGGGCGACACAGAGCCGTTGTACCAACGATGGATATCGACGCATAATAAAAGTTCGGTTGCAATTTTGGCAAATTTACGCTTTTTTTCTCACAATAGTGAGATAAATGGCGAAATTTATCTACTTTTGCATAAAATTAAGTGCGGATGAAGAGAGAAACGCTATATGGCAAAACTTTAACGGAGTTGCAGACGCTATGTGCAGAGTTGCAGTTACCTCGCTTTGTGGCGAAGCAGATTGCCGACTGGCTGTACCGCAAGGGGGTGCGCTCCATCGACGAGATGACCAACATTTCGAAGGTGGCCCGTACCGCATTAACCGAGCGTTTCGAACTCGGACTCCATGCTCCCGAAGGAGAACAAACCTCGTCTGACGGAACAAAAAAGTATCTATATCGCACCGTCCAAAACGAATTCGTAGAGTCGGCATATATTCCTGATAAAGAGCGTGCTACACTATGTGTTTCATCGCAGGCAGGTTGTCGTATGGGCTGCCGATTTTGCGCCACTGCACGACTAGGTTTGAAGCACTCGCTTTCGACCTGTGACATACTCAATCAGATAGCATCGCTACCCGAAAGAGATCGCCTTACAAATGTAGTTTTTATGGGCATGGGCGAGCCGTTAGATAACCTCGATAATGTACTCCGTGCGCTCGAAATTCTCACCTCGGAGTGGGGCTTTGGCTGGTCGCCAACTCGCATCACACTCTCGACGGCAGGCGTTGCGCGCGAACTGCGCCGTTTCCTCGATTCGACACAAGTACATCTTGCTGTTTCGCTTCACAATCCATTCCACGAGGAGCGCGAGGAGATTATGCCGATAGAGCGGGCTTACCCTATTCATCAGATTGCCGATATTCTGCGAGAATACGACTTTACGCACCAGCGCCGAGTATCATTTGAGTATATAGTGATGAGTGGCTTGAACGACTCGCCACGACACATCAAAGAGTTGTGCCGATTACTCGACGGCATCAAGTGCCGCATAAACCTTATTCGATTCCACAAGATTCCCGATTCGCCATACTTCTCGCCATCGGACGAGAAGATTATAGCCTTCCGCGATGCACTCACACAGCGAGGCATTATGACCACTATCCGCGCCTCGCGTGGCGAAGATATCAAGGCCGCCTGCGGACTACTCTCGGCGGAAAACGAAAAAACAGAAAACTAAAAGGAAGGTTGCGAACAACCTTCCTTTCTTCTATCCTATATACTTCAAAATTGGAATTTAAGCAGATGAGAGCAAGGCACACAAGAAAATCGCCCCGCAGCATACTTAGGCGTATGTGAGGAGCGATTTATCGAAGTGTAACGCAGCTATCGCTGCTTAAAAACAATTTTTACTGCAGTTTGCGAAGCTTAACGGTGAAGTGACGCATAAGCTCAGTCTCCCAAACAATCTCTACGCCTCGGGTAATCTCGTCACGACGGTCAAATACATTCTTCAACGCAGCAGCAATTACGCGCATATGGTTGTCGGTATAGACACGGCGAGCGATGCAAAGACGGAGAAGGTCAAGACCCCCGAAACGGTTCTCGCGAGTTACAGGATCACGGTCAGCAAGGATATAACCAATCTCGCAACCACGAACACCGGCTTCCAAATAGAGTTCGATAGCGAGAGTCTGTGCAGGGAACTCCTCCTTTGGCACCTTGGTAAGCACCTTGTCAGCATCTACAAAGAGAGCGTGACCACCCACAGGACGCTGGTAAGGGATTCCGTACTCATCAAGAAGGCCTGCAAGGAACTCAACCTGGTGGATACGTGTTTCGAGGTTATCGAACTCGGTATTCTCGTCAAGACCAACAGCCAAAGCCTCCATATCACGACCATTCATACCACCGTATGTGAGGTAACCCTCGAATGGGATACAGAAACGCTTTGCACCCTCGTACCAATCCTCGTGGCGAGTAGCGATAAATCCACCCATATTTACGATACCGTCCTTCTTTGCCGACATTGTCATACCGTCAGCAAGCGAGAACATCTCCAAGGCAATCTCCTTAATACTCTTATCTGCGTAGCCCTCCTCACGAGTCTTGATAAAGTATGCATTCTCGGCAAAGCGAGCTGAGTCGAGTACTACACGCTTGCCATACATGTCGCCAATAGCACGTACCTCGCGCAAGTTCTGCATCGATACAGGCTGACCACCTGCGGTGTTGTTTGTGATGGTTACAATTATAAAAGGTACATCTTCGTGGTGCTCTGCCAACGCCTTCTCCAACTTCTTAGGGTCTACATTACCCTTGAAAGGTATTTCGAGCTGAGTATCCTTTGCCTCGTCGATAGTGCAGTCGAGGGCAGTAGCCTTGCGGCTCTCGATATGGCCCTTGGTAGTATCGAAGTGTGAGTTACCCGGAACAATCGAGCCGGCCTTCACAAGGTGTGAGAACAATACATTCTCGGCAGCACGACCCTGGTGTGTAGGGATAACATACTCGAAACCTGTGATTTTATTGATAGTCTCTTTGAGGTGGAAGAACGACGACGAACCTGCGTAGCTCTCATCGCCCATCATTACGGCAGCCCACTGACGGTCGCTCATTGCGCCTGTTCCCGAGTCGGTAAGGCAGTCGATATAAACCTGCTCTGAACGGAGTTGGAAGAGGTTATAGTCAGCCTCTTTCATCCACTGCTCGCGCTCCTCGCGAGTACTCTTCTTGATTGGCTCAACCATCTTGATGCGCCAAGATTCTGCAAAAGGAAGTTCCATAAAGTTTTAATGTTTTAGTTAGTTATTGTTTTGTTCTATTCGTTTGCAAATGCTTTGAGCTGGGCAATCTCCTGCGCCCAAATCTCCTCATTCGGAGTTTCGAGAGTCAAAGGCATCTCCTCGAAGTATGGCGACTGCGCTATAAAGCGGAAGCAGTCCCAGCCGATAAAGCCCTCACCCAACGGAGCGTGACGATCCACGTGTGAGCCAAGCGGCTTCAATGCATCGTTAAGGTGCATACCGCGCAGATATTTCAAACCGATGATGCTATCCACCTGAGCAAAGGTTTTCTCGCAAGCCTCTACGCTCGAAAGATCATAACCCGCGGCAAAGGTGTGACAGGTATCAATACAGAAACCGACGCGCGACTTGTCCTCCACCTTGTCTATAATATGGGCAATATGCTCCCACGCAAAGCCGAGGTTTGAACCTTGACCTGCGGTATTCTCGATAACGGCAGTTACTCCGTTTGTACGATCAAGAGCCATGTTTATCGACTCGGCTATACGATCAAGCGACATCAACGAAGTAATCTTTCCAAGATGACTGCCGGGATGAAAATTCAGTCTATCCAGACCAAGAACCTCGCATCGAGCCATCTCCTCAAAAAATGACTCTCGCGACTTCTCCAACCCCTCACGCTCGGGGTGTCCGAGGTTGATGAGGTAGGAGTCGTGCGGTAGAATCTGCTTTGCTGCATATCCGCACTCCTCGCACGCTGCCTTAAAGCGCTCACACTGCTCTGCCGTAAGAGCAGGAGCGAGCCACTGGCGTTGATTTTTGGTAAAGAGCGCAAAAGCGGTAGCCCCTATCGCCTTGGCATTATGCGGAGCATTCTCCACCCCACCCGATGCGCTTACGTGTGCACCAAAATATTTCATAAATTCCTATTTTTTTAAGCCATTAGCCGTTAGCCATTGGCCTTTAGCTTTTGAAGATTAAAAATTGAGAATTGACAATTAAAGGTATTTTTATTTAAATTACTTTTCCGTTTCACGAAAATCGTAAATGATTGTGCTCTTTTTGTGCGTTGTGCAGTGTCGGAAAGCGGAGCATACTAAGGCGTATGTGAGCATTTACGACGCAAGCAAGGTGCAAAAAGAGCCAATCAGAACGATTTTATACAAGGCCTTCAACATTGCCATCCTCTGCAAGGCGGATATTCACTGCTTGTGGGGTTTTGCTCAAACCCGGCATACGCATAATATCACCGGCAAGGACTACCACAAAGCCACTACCTGCATTGAGTTCGATATCCTTAATTTTGAGCGTAAAGCCCTCGACGCTGCCATACAGCTTCGCATCACCGCTAAACGAATATTGAGTTTTTGCGATGCATACAGGAAGATTTCCCATACCCCACTTTTCGATGAGTGCGATCTCCTTTTGAGCCTTCAAACTAAACTCAACCGAACCGGCACCATAAATCTTCTTGGCTACCTTCTCGATCTTCTCCTTGATACTATCTTCCAAATCATAAGCATAGTTGAGCGGTGTCGATGGCTGATTTTCGATAAGTTCTACCGCAGCCTCTGCCAACTCAACAGCTCCTGCACTACCCTCGACGTATGCATTGTTGATTACGCAACGCACACCCTTCTCGGCGCAGTGCTCCATAACCATTGCCATCTCCTCTTCGGTATCGCTCGCAAAGCGGTTGAAACATACCAACACTGTCTGTCCGAACTTCTGCAAATTGGCAATATGGCGGTCAAGGTTTGCAAAACCCTTCTTCAAGCCCTCGGCATTTGGAAGCTTAATCTCTGTTTCAGGCACTCCACCATGCATTTTAAGAGCCAATGTAGAGGCAACCAAAACCGTTAAATCTGGTTTAAGCCCTGACTGACGGCACTTGATATCGAAGAATTTCTCTGCTCCAAGGTCTGCGCCAAAACCGGCTTCTGTTACCGTATAGTCAGACCATGACATCGCCATGCGAGTGGCAATTACAGAGTTGCAACCATGAGCAATATTCGCAAATGGTCCGCCATGAACAATTACAGGGTGATGCTCGGTAGTCTGCACAAGGTTTGGATTGATAGCATCTTTCAAAAGAGCCACAATTGCACCCGTAACACCGAGATCATCAACCGTAAACGGAGTGTCATCGTAACGAACACCCAATACAATGCGACCAATACGTGCATACAAATCGTCTATATTGCGAGCAAGACACAAGATTGCCATAATCTCCGATGCAGGAGTAATATCAAAACCTGTTTCGGTAGGGATACCGTTCACCGAACCACCAAGTCCAGAAACGATATTACGCAATGAACGGTCATTGATATCAAGAACGCGACGCCACATAATCTTCTTCAAGCCCACCTGCTTCGAGCGGTTGTGATACAGATAGTTGTCGAGCAACGCAGCGATAAGGTTGTTTGCCGAGGTTACGGCGTGGAAGTCACCCGTAAAGTGAAGGTTGATGTCCTCCGATGGCAAAACCTGCACATAACCACCTCCTGTTGCTCCACCCTTCATACCGAAGCATGGTCCCAACGACGGCTCGCGCAAAGCAATAATAGCACGTTTGCCGATGCGGTTAAGTCCCATTCCCAAACCAATACTTACGGTTGTCTTACCGACACCCGCCTTTGTTGCAGTGATGGCGGTAACGAGAATAAGGTGATTCTTGGCGATTTTTTTACTATCAATAAGTGTGTACGGTATCTTTGCAATATGTTTACCATAATTAAACACACTCTCCTCCGGAAAGCCCACTTCAGCAGCAATTTCGCGAATATTCTTCAGCTTTACTGATCGAGCAATTTCAATATCAGACTTCATATTATTCTATATTTTAGATTTCTTTGATTCGTTTTTACAAAAATACTCTACAAATATACGAAATTTATTCTATATTTGTATGTTGAAAATGACAACAAACAATAAAAAATAGTGCTATGAAGAGAATTTTTACACTTTTTGCTTTTTTTGCATTTACCTGCATCGGGTTTGCAAGTGCTCAGGCAACCGTAGAATCAGCTACTCCAAAGGAGCAGGTAACTTTTGCTAACGAGGTTAAGACTGACAACGCAGCACCCGCTTTCCAGAGTGAGGCTCAACTCAAAGCCGAGAAAGCAGCACTTCGTAAAGAGCGTAACACAATCGAGTTCAATGCAACTCTCAATGCTTCGCTCTCGCACTTCAACGGCTACTGGCGTAAGGTCAATGGTAACACCAACTCTTTGACCGGTGTCGGCAATATTCTCTTTACCCACCAATATAAAAAGGGTAAGTTCGTATTAGATAACAAGATTACCGGCAAACTCGGCTACACCTACAACTTCCTTCCGGAGAGCGAAGGTACAAGCGATGTAACAAAGAGTCAGGACGAGTGGTTCCTCTCGGCAGCACCTGCATATACCCTCTCAAAAACTTGGAATGTAGGAGGTACGATTTCGTTGCGTTCTCAATTTGCAAACGGATATAATGGCGATGACAAACTTACAAGCATGGGCTTTGCTCCGGCATACCTCACTCTCGCAGCAGGTTTCACTTATGTATGCCCTAACGCAAAGTTCCCTATCAAGGTTAATGTATCACCTATCTCTATGAATTCAACATACGTAACAAGCCAACGCGTACGCGATTTCTTCTATGCCGAGAAGTTTGGCGAGACACCTATCGCAGATCTTACTCTCGACCAGAAGAACACTCCTTATGCTTACGGTTTGACGCTTCACAACGGTATTCAGCGTTACGAAGGTGGTTCTTCGATTCAGATCGACTTCGATAAGACATTCGGTAAGAAAGGTGTATTCCGCTACCGCACTACTCTCTACTCGTTCTATGGTTGGATTAACGAGGTATCGCAGCAGTCGGCAAGCAAGAAGAACGGCATTACTTACGAGAGCATTGCACCAACAGTTCGTTGGGAGAACACCATAGATATCAAGGCGACGAAGTACTTCTCTACACAGTTCTACTTCCAGCTCTACTACAACAAGGCGCAGATCAACAAGGTACAGACACAGGTTATCCTTGGCGTAGGTCTTGCATATACTTTCAAAAATAAATAATTGAGAGTTAAAAAAGCCGGTGGCTGATAGCTGATGGCTGATACAACTAATATAAAAGTTATGAAGCAAGGAGTTAAGCACCTTTTGACAGCCATTGTGGTTGTTCTGATATTCGCGGTGGGCTTGCTCGTAGGTCATCACTACGGGCGACGCATTACGGGTAACCAGGTGCGAATACTTCTCAGCTCGCCCAAAACACAAAACGACAAACTAGCACGCGTTCTTTCGATGATAGAGCGCGACTATGTCGATTCCATATCTCGTGATTCGTTGGCCGAGTTAGCTATTCCGGCCATACTCCACAAACTCGATCCTCACTCGGTATATCTTCCTCCAAAAGAGTTCGAGGAGGCCGAGGAGCCTCTCAAAGGGGAGTTTGACGGTATTGGTGTAGTCTTTAACATGGCTACCGACACCGTTATCATTCTTAACGTCATTCCATCGGGACCAAGTCGCAAAGCGGGCGTACAAGGTGGTGATCGTATCATCAAGGTAAACGACACTCTTATCGCCGGCCAGAAGATGTCGCAGATTGCCGTTATGAAGCGTCTGCGTGGCCCTCGTGGTACACAGGTTAAGCTCTCCATCGAGCGCAAAGACATCGAAGGATTGGTTGATATCGTAGTTACACGAGATGCCATACCTCTACATAGTGTCGAAGCATCGCTGATGCTTACCGACAATATCGGCTTTATCAAACTATCGCAGTTTGCTCGCACCTCGTTTACCGAGGTAAAGAAGGCTCTTGCATCGCTGCGCGCACAAGGCATGACCTCGCTGATCTTCGACTTGCGAGGCAACTCAGGCGGATTCCTCGATCAAGCAATACTTATTGCCAACGAGTTCCTACCTGCAAAGTCACTGATTGTATATACAGAAGACCGCAATGGCAAGCAACTACGCCAATACAGCGATGGTCGAGGAGGCTCGACAGATCTCAAAATGGTGGTTTTGCTTGACGAAGCGAGTGCTTCATCAAGTGAGATTTTAGCCGGCGCATTACAGGATAATGACAGAGGTACTATTATTGGTCGTCGCTCCTTCGGCAAGGGCTTGGTTCAGCAACAAACACCTTTTGAAGATGGTTCGGCTCTTCGTCTGACCATTGCCCGCTACTATACACCTACGGGGCGTTCCATTCAGAAACCTTACACCGCAGGCGATGGCGAGAAGTATGAACACGACATTATAGACCGATTCAAACGCAACGAGTTCTTCTCGGCGGATAGTATTCATTTTGCCGATTCGTTGCGCTACACAACGCCAAAAGGCAAGGTGGTATATGGCGGAGGTGGTATTATGCCTGATATCTTCGTGCCACTCGACACTCTCAACGTAACGAAATACTTCGCAGAGGTTTCGGGTCGCAACATTCTATACCGCTATACCATCGACTACTCCGACCAACACCGCAAAGCGTTGGAGAAGGCAAAGAGTGTTGCAGAGTTGAAGGCTCTGCTCGATGGCGACAAGGATATGTTTAATGGTTTTGTTCGCTATGCCGAGAAGCAGGGAGTGAAACCAAATTGGAAAGAGATAAATCGCTCACGCGACATTATGGAAGCACAACTCCGCGCCTATATCTCGCGTAACTCCGACCTCGAAGATAACGCCTTCTACTATTTCATCTACCCTATCGACAAGACGGTACTACGGGCGATAGAGGAGCTCAACAGAACGGAAAACTAAAAACCTTCCACAACTTCAAATTGGAATTTAAACAGATGGTTGCAAGGCAAACAAGAAATCCGCTTGCGCAGTTTACTAGGCGTAAATGAGCAAGCGGATTATCGAAGTTTAACGCAGCAAACGCTGCTTAAAAACAATTTCTACTTCTTAGCACGAGTTGTCTTCTTGGCAGCCAACGCCTTCTCCACCTCAATCTGGAAGTCAGACAACACATTCATATAGTTGATGAATGCCTCGTAAGACGAGCCATAAGGGTTGAAGTAAGAGTGAACGTCACCGTCCGAAAGCCACTTGGTTGCCATATAGTAGAAGTGGTCCGAAGTCTGCATGAAGTTCCATACATACTCGAAATCGGCACTCTTCAACGAGCGAACCTTATCCTTCATAGCATAGAGCTTCGAGAACGCCTCGTTCTGCAAGTCGTTACCCAACCAAGCGGTGATATCGCGCTCCTCATCAGCCCACGACATAACGTGAGGGCAGTGAAGAACAGCAACAGGCTGGTGCTCGGCTGCACTCTCCGAAACGGTAGCAAACTTCAAGTCGCCACGCTTCAAAATTGCAGCAGGGAGGTTCTTCACGAAGTCGAAGATACCTGTCGACGCCTTCTGGTGCTCACCGAATGTCTCATAGTCCATAAAGAGGTTGATAACCTCACCCTCCGACTCCGAAAGCCAAGCAGCATACTTGTCGGCTGTGAGTGGATACTCGTCCCAACCCTGATTCGAGAAGCGGAATGCAATATCGTCCGAAAGCTTATAGTTGCGGAGCAAAAGACGAAGGCTCTGATCAGCTGCACCTGCATATACGAAGTCAGGCGACTTCCAACCAAGGATATGCTTTGCACCCTCTGCCAACATTGTCTTGAAACCGAGCTCGCCAACTGCCTCACCAATCTCGTCCGAATAGATAAGCTCAGTGTTGCGGAATGCCTTTGGCTTAACGCCAAACTCAGCCTTCAACATTGCGGTATGTTTCTTAACCTGATCCTTGAAATCCTCCTTCGACGAGAGGGCCGCCAACGAGTGCGAGTAGGTCTCAGCCAACAACTCTACGCAACCTGTATCAACCAAAGCGCGGAACGAATCCAACACCTCCGGAGCGTAAGCCTTGAACTGCTCTACTACACTACCTGTAAGCGAGAATGTTACACGGAATGCGCCCTTATTCTCCTTGATGAGCTTCAAAAGAAGAGCGTTCATTGGCAAATAGCACTCACGAGCAATTTTGAGCATGATTGCACGATTGGTCAAATCGTCAAGGTAGTTGTGGTCCTTGCCGATATGGAAAAAGCGGTAGGTCTTCAATCGCCAAGGCTGATGTACCTGAAAATATAAACAAACTGTTTTCATATTTTTTGTGTTTTTGTTTTTATTCGTTTTAGGTTATTTCATCGAGGCAATTGCATCCTCGTAAACTGCCTTAACCTTCTTGGCAGCATCGTTCCATGTGAGGTGGGTAACCTCCTCCAAGCCCTTTTGTGCGAACATCTTCGCAAGAGCCGGATAGGTAATCAGACCATAGATTGCATCGGCCATCGAATCTACGTCCCAATAGTCAACCTTAACAGCATAGTCCAACACCTCGGCTACACCCGACTGCTTTGAGATAATCGAAGGCACGTTTGCACGCATAGCCTCCAATGGCGAGATACCGAATGGCTCCGATACCGACGGCATGATATATACGTCCGAAAGCTGGAACATCTTGTGTACATCGTCACCCTTCAAGAAGCCGGTGAAGTGGAAACGGTCAGCAATACCAAGGCGAGCAACACGACGAATAACATGGTTCATCATATCGCCCGAACCTGCCATTACGAAACGTACATTAGGAACTTGCTTCAACACCTTTGCAGCGGCCTCAACAAAGTAGTCAGGACCCTTCTGGAAGGTAATACGGCCCAAGAAAGTAACAATCTTATCTGTTACACCGCGCTCAGGAAGCTCAGCCTCGTTCTCAGCAAAGCGTACAGCGTTGTGAACTGTAACAACACGCTCAGCAGGAATACCATACTTCTCGATAACGATATTACGAGTCAAGTTCGACACCGCAATTACTCTATCTGCCGCAGCCATACCGGTACGCTCGATCTCATATACGCGAGTATCGATATTGTCGCTCGACGAACGGTCAAACGAAGTAGCGTGCATATGCACTACCAACGGCTTGCCCGATACACGCTTTGCCGCAATACCGGCGTAGTAGGTGAGCCAGTCGTGCGCATGAATCACATCAAACTGTCCCTCCAAATCCTTCGCAACCTGCGCAGCAACGATAGCATAGCGGGCAACCTCCTCCATAAGGTTTGCTCCATACTTACCCGAGAAGGTGTAACGCTGACTCCACAAGTCGCTCGTCTCCCAACGCTTCTCTCCGGTCTTTACGAACTCATCGTGATAAGTCTCGTAATCCTCCGGTGAAAGGTATGGCACGAGGTTGGAATCTACATGAATAAACGACATTTTGTCGATGATGTCGGCGCAATCGGAACTTACTTTGCCGAATACGGTCTCGACATCGCTAGCATTTACCACGCGAATAAAACGCTCGTCTTCATCGCCCGAAGCGCGAGGCATAACGAATGTAACGTCCACATCGTTACGAGCCAATCCGCGGGTCATTCCGTAACAGGCCGTACCGAGTCCTCCCGCAATATGCGGTGGAAACTCCCAGCCAAACATTAATACCCTCATCTTATACTATATTTTTATTTCTTAACACTCTTTTTTGTTGCTGTGCGCTTTGCACGCTTTGCCTTTGCCTTATACTGATCGATAAGTTGCTTGATGTAGAGCACTGCGCCCACACTCCAAGCCTGCGATATTGCACCGCGAGGTGAGAATGGAGGGTTTGCATCGTAGTACTCCGCAACCGAACCGATACAGTAGGTCTGGATATTGTCATCGAATGCTGCCAACATCTCCTCTGCATGTGGAAGGAAACGCTCACCATCGAGTTTCAATGCACACTCTACATAGAACATCAACGGCCATACCCAAACTGCACCATTAGTTGCAGCTGCCTCCTGCTCGATAGGATTCTCCTTGTAGGTAGATTCGAACATCGGATGAAGTGGCGACAATGAACGCAAGCCCACAGGTGTAAGCAAGTGCTGACGCACGGTCATCAAGACATTCACAATCTGTGCATCGTCAAGCATAGTATATTTCAATCCGCACGCTACAATCTGGTTGCAACGAATTGCTGCATCCTTACCGTACGAATCAACAAAATCAACAAGGTATCCCTCGTCTGCGAGATAGAACATATCGACAAACGACTGCTTAATCTGTGCAGGGAGAGCCTTCCACTCCTTCTCGAACTCCTTATCGCCCATCTTCTTCGCCAAAGACAAAGCGTACGATACGGCGTTATACCACAAGGCGTTAATCTCGACGGTATAACCTGCACGTGGAGTAACCGGCTGACCATTCATCACACAGTCCATCCAAGTCAATGCAACACCCTCACGAGCTGCCCAAACGAGTCCGTTGGTGTGCATTGCCACGCAACCACCGAAGAAACCGCGACGATATGCTGTCAATATGCTCTTCATTGTTGCGCCATACTTCTCCCAGATGGCCTCTGCGCCGATATGCGACTCCAACTGTTGCAAGGTCCAGAAGAACCAGAGCGGTGCATCTGCCGAATTCTCAGCCGAAGCCTTACCTGCAAAGTCGCCATTGTGCATATCGCCTACCATCGTATCGAGAACATCAATGCAGTCCTCCTTGTAGCCCTGCTCCAATGTCAAACCCGGAAGCGAGATAAAGGCCGAGCGTCCGGCTTTACCATACCAAGGGTATCCTGACATAACCTCGGTACGATTGCCTGGACGGCGAATGATGAACTGACGAGCCGAGTGGTGCAAACAACTCTCGAAGTCAATCTTGTGAGTACGACGAGCAACCGATGTCTCGTATGCCTCGACGATAGCCTCACCCGAAGGCATCTCATCTACCGAAGCCGAGAAGATAATGCTCTCGCCCTTCTTAATATTCATCTCGAAGTAACCTGTTGTGAGCAAGTCTTCGTGTCCCTCGTAGCCACGCTCAATCTCCTTCTGATACTCGAAGTCGTAGTACCAATCCGGTGCAGGGATAAACTTCGCATCAGCCTTCGACAGCTGCATATGCAACCAAGGGAAACCCTCATAGAGGCGGTTTTTCACTCCGTTAGTAACCGGGTAGGAGCGAACATTGGCATACATATTTGCCTTCGACAACTCGTGTTTGTTACGGAATGCAAGGAATGGACGCAAACGCAATGTGGTCTCAGAGTGAGCATCTACAAGCGTATAGCGAATCATCATCTGTGTACGCTTATGGATCCAGAGAATCTCCTTGCGGAGAATCACTCCACCAACACGATAAGTGATAGTTGGACACGGAGTATACTCGAAATCGGTAATATACTTGTGTCCACGAGGCTCATATACACCACGGAAGCGGTGCAAAGCCAAGTTGAACGACTGGTCGTGCTGCACGATTGTTTCGTCCAACGACGAAAGCAGCACATAAGCATTATTGCTCGAATCTATCGGAGCAACAATCAAACCATGATACTTACGAGTATTACAGCCTACGATGGTGGTACTCATATAGCCGCCACGACGGTCAGTAGCCAACATCTCGCGCTGCAACGAATACTCCAAGTTACCAAGTTCTCGTTTGTCGAATTTTAGTCCTGGCATAGTTATTTTAATATGAAAATTTTATTCTGTCTTGTAAAGTTAATAAAAATTTCGTCTAATTGTTCCACAAAAAGCAAATATTTTCAAAAATATCCATTTATTTATGCAATTTCAGACGAAATAATATATTTTTTACACCTTTTGTCTTATTATCACACACCAAATACTGTCGGGTAATCGGTACCCAACAGTATTGATGTATGTTTTTTTTGCTGTTAGCCGAGAGCCATTAGCCATCGGCTATTTATTGTCGCAACTCACGATTTTGTATGTTGGAGCTATTTTTTGCCAAGCGATATGGCAACTGCGCCCCACCATCTAAAATTGTTTTTAGAGGAGCATTTTCAAGGCTTGCGAGGTGTTGAGTGCGCAGCATATTAAAGCGTGCCCCAATACAACTATTTCAATGGAGTCTGCGCAAATCTGTTTGCAAAGTTATTTTAATTCTATTTTGTGGCTATTTACTCTTGACTATCGAGGCGCATAGTGGACCTATGTAACGAGATTGTCAAGAGCAAAGAGTCATAAAAGAGTGTCAAAGAACAACGCAAACAGGTTTAAGCAGTCTCCTTATGCCCACTTAACGAGAGCAAAGTCCATACGGTATGGCAAGTTCTCGTTCTTCGGATATACACGCAATGCGATATCGAAAGCACCGGTACGATTTGGAGTGAGATCGAGAGAGTATGTAACCTGTGATCCCTCAACATTTACAACCTGCAACTGCTCGGTGAGTACAACCTCAGGAGCCTGCTGACCTACCATCTGCTTTGCAACTACGAGCTCTACGCCGATATCCTCCGGCGAGAGAGTTGCAATATCGAGTTTAACCTCGAAATGATACTTCTCTCCAAGGAGCATCGACTCCTTATCGACACGTACACGCTGCGAATCGAGAATTCGTACATTATCCCAAGCTGCCGAAACCTTACGCTTCCAAGCCGCAATCTCGCGAGCGAGAATATAGTTATTCGAAACGAGCTCCTTCTTACGCTGAGCCAACTTATAGTAGAAACGCTCCTCGTAGTCGATAAGCATACGGTTTGTAGTAAAGTACGATGCGATATCCGAGATACACTTCTTAATTGAAGTTACCCAATCTGTTGGGATACCCTTCTCGTTACGAGCATAGTACTTAGGTGCAATCTGCTCCTCGATTGTGGTGTAAATCATCTCAGCATCGAGCTCATCCTGGTGGCCCTGGTCAGCGAATGTGCGCTCCATAGGGAGAGCCCAACCGCCATTTTCCTTGTATCCCTCAACCCACCAGCCGTCGAGTACCGAGAACTGCATAACACCATTCATCACACACTTCTCACCCGAAGTACCCGATGCCTCCAATGGACGGGTAGGAGTATTCAACCATACGTCAACACCCTGAACCATACGACGAGCCAACTCCATATCGTAGTTCTGTAAGAAGATAATCTTACCTACGAACTCAGGCATCAACGACACCTCAACGATACGTTTGATCAAATCCTGGCCCGGTTTGTCTGCCGGGTGAGCCTTACCTGCGAAGATGAACTGAACAGGACGCTGCTTGTTATTTACGATAGCCGACAAACGCTCCAAGTTAGAGAAGAGGAGGTATGCACGCTTATAAGTTGCGAAACGACGAGCGAAACCGATAGTCAAAACCTCAGGCTTGATACGGTCTGCCACCTGTACCATCTGGCTCGGGCGGTCAATACGAACCTGTGCAGGGTCGGTATAGCGACGCTTAATAGTCTTGATAAGACGCTGTTTGAGGAACATACGCTCGTTCCACAACACCTCATCAGGAATATTATAAACCTTCTGCCACTCAGGAATATTATATGTATGTCCCTCAAATCCGTTAGGGAAGTAACGCGAGTAGAGGCGGCGCATATTCGATGCAGTCCAAGTTGGGAAGTGAACGCCATTGGTTACATAACCGATGTGCAACTCCTTCTTGAAGTATCCAGGCCACATATTGCCGAGGAGATCCTTCGATACCTCACCGTGCAACCACGATACACCATTAACCTCCTGTGAAAGGTTACAAGCGAGTACCGACATCGAGAAGCGCTCGTTTGGATCGTTTGGATTAACCTTACCGAGGTTGATATACTGATCCCAAGTGATGCCGAGTGCATCTGGGTAGTGCGACATATACTGACGAATCATCGACTCTGGGAATGCGTCGTGACCTGCAGGTACAGGAGTGTGGGTTGTAAAGAGCGACGATGAACGTACTACCTCCAACGCCTCCGAGAACGAGAGCTTCTTACGCGACATCAAGTTTCGAACACGCTCTACGCCAATAAATGCTGCGTGACCCTCATTGCAGTGATAAACCTCCTGCTTGATACCCATCTTTACGAGGGCACGGATACCACCGACACCGAGCAAGATCTCCTGCTTCAATCGGTTCTCCCAATCGCCACCATAGAGATGGTGAGTTACCTGACGATCCTCCTCCAAGTTAGCCTCGTAGTCGGCATCGAGCAAGTACAATGGAGTACGGCCAACCTGACACAACCATACTCGTGCACTCAAAGTACGACCCGGCAATGCCACCTGGGTAGTTACCCACGAGCCGTCTTCCTCACGAACAGGCATGATTGGCAACTTAAAGAAGTTCTGAGCCTCGTAAGTAGCCTCCTGTGCACCCTGTGCCGAAAGACGCTGTGTAAAGTATCCGTAACGATAGAGAAGTCCTACCGCTACCATTGGGGTATTTCTATCCGATGCCTCCTTGATATAGTCGCCGGCCAAGATTCCAAGACCTCCCGAGTAGATCTTCAACGAGTGGTGCAAACCATACTCCATCGAGAAGTATGCAATCTTCGGAGCCTTTGGATTTGGCTTCTCGTTCATATACTCTTGGAACTGTGCATATACAGCGTCCATCTTAGCAAGGAACTCTGTATCTTTCTCAATCTCTGCCAAGCGCTCCATAGGCAACTTGTCGAGCAAAGCGATAGGGTTGCGATCAACCTCGATCCACAACTCCTTATCAAGAGCCTCGAACAAATCGCGAGCACCGAGAGTCCAGCTCCACCACAAGTTGCGCGACAACTCCTCGAGCGGACGCAAGCGTGCAGGCAACGACTTCTCTACCATTACGCGCTGCCAATTAGGACGCTCAACGAAGAGCTGCTGACGCACAAAGTTAATCTGCTCGTGCGAAGCTCCACCATCACCCATAACGGCGCGATTGGTACGAGCGATACAAGCCTCAATAGCCATATCGTAAGCCTTACGATAGTAAGCGAAGAGATTCTCCCAAAGAGCCTTCTTCGACATATCGAATGCTGCCTTGCGAACAGCCTTAACATCCTTATCCGAAAGTGCGAGGAAACGAAGTACTGCATCTGCAACCGAAGCAACAGCCTCAACAGTATTGTTATCGTTACGCTCAACTACTGCTACGCCATCATTCTTCTCCTGCTCTGCTGCCCAAACACCAAAGCCTGCCAATGTAGTGGTTATTGTAGGCACCGAGAAAGCAACCGATTCGAGTGGAGTATATCCCCATGGCTCATAGTACGAAGGATAGATGGTCAAGTCCATACCTACGAGCAACTCGTAGTACGACTTATTGAAAATTCCGTCATTCTGGTTGAGATAAGTAGGAACGAAGATTACCTTAACCTTAGACTCTGCGCGGTCAAGTACGCTACCATTGATAGCATTTGCAACCTGATCCCAAGCCTGATACTCCAACACGTGAGTCGAGTAACGATACTGCGAAGCATCGATAGCCTGCGACTTATCCTGCAAGTGAGCCTGCAAATCGCGACGTGCACCGAGATTTGCAGCAGGAACGGTAACGTAAGCCAAAACCTCGCGATCAAGTTTACCCGATGTTTCAAGCGCCTTCAACGACTCGAAGAAGATATCCAATCCCTTATTGTGGAACTCGTAGCGACCACTCGTACCGATAATGAACGGCTCCTTCTCGAACTTGTACGAAAGACAAGCCTCCGCAACCTCAATCATCGCCTTGCGAGCCTCTTTGCGCTTTGCATCATACTCCTTGCCTGTCCAAACAAAGTCATTCTCGAAACCGTTAGGAGTTACAACATCAACCTCCTTGCCGAGCAAGTGAGCACACTCACGAGCTGTAATATCGCTAACCGAGAGGAATGCATCGTGGTTCTTCGCACCCATCTTCTCGATAGAGTGCTTTGCCATTACATTAAACTGGCGAGCCAAGTCATCTGCATTGAACTGCTCCAAGCTTCCATAAAGCGGAAGGTTGTTTCCTGCAATACAACGGCCCATTACCGTTGCGTGAGTACTCATTACGGTTGCAATATATTGCGAGTGCTTACGCAAATAAAGACCTCCCGAACAAGTCATCCACTCGTGGAAGTGAGCAACAACCTTCTCGGTAGTAGCGCAGAAGGTATCTGCATACGACTCGATAACCTTACCTGCCAAGTATCCGAACAATACAGGCTCTACATAATCCCACTGTCCCGAGATCGAATCTACACGATAGTCCTCCCACAACTCTCGCAACACATCATCTTTGCTCGCAAAGAGAGTGGTAAAATCTATAAGAATTGCGATAGGGTTACCGCACACATTCCAACGGCCAATACGAACACGAATACCATCATTATAGAGAGTCTGGCGCCATGTCTTCATCAACATCGGATCCTCAATAAACTCCGACACCTCGCTATCCTGCGAGAAATCAGGGCCGATAGTGATATATCTATCGCCCAATTGCTTTGTAACAGTCAAAGCCTTAGTGGCCAACACAGTGTGGATACCACCGACTTTGTTACATACCTCCCAGCTGATCTCGAAGAGAACATCCGGATTAAATTTAATTTCGCTCATAATTATCTGATAATTTGTTGTTTTTATATCCAAATTTTGCCGCAAAGATAGTTCCATTTCTCGACAAAACAAAGTATTTATTAAAATTTTTTAATAATTTATACTAATATATATAATATAGCCTCTCTACAACTCTATCAAAGCCTCTATAACAAGGTCTGACAAGAGCATTTTTTCGGGTGCAATTTTCAAAATATCATCATCTTTTACGAGTAACTCTTTAACGCCCTCTTTTGATGCCTCACACTCCAATCTTTCACGCTCCTTCAAGCCAAATTCGCGCTCTACTTTCGCCAGCGACAATCCCTCAATACAACGCAACGAGGTCATCACACATTCATTCAACTTATCCTTCACCGAGAGCGCCTCTGAGCCATACTCCACCCCTCCGACATACTCCTCAATCGATTGTTCACACCAGCGACGCACTTCTCCATTAAACGAATGCGCTCCCGGACCTACACCGAGATACTCCACGCCTTGCCAATACGACGAATTATGCTTGGAGCGAAGACCTTTCAAGGCATAGTTCGACACTTCATAGTGTTCGAAGCCCGCAGCTGTCAACACTCCATGCACCACATTGAAGTGCGACTCACTGCTCGCATCGTCAATCTCGCAGAACTCACCTCGCTCCATCATACGTCCGAAGCGCGTATCAGGCTCAATCGTAAGATGATATGCCGAAATATGCTGTACATTCATCGCCAGAACGCCATTCAGCGTCTCATTGAGTTCTGCAAGTCCAAAGCCCGGAATACCAAAAATAACATCAACCGAAATGTTATTATAGCCGGCATCTTGGAGCATCTTCACTGCATCGACAGCCTGCTTGGCCGAATGACGACGTCCCATAAACTGCAAACATCTGTCATCAAGCGACTGCACACCCATAGAGACACGATTTACCGACGTTTTGCGTAGCTCGGCAATATATTCGGGCGTTATATCATCGGGATTAACCTCGATGGTAATCTCTTCCAACTGCGAACAATCGAAGAGTGAACGTACCTGTTTTACAAACAATTCTATCTCACTCGGTGCAAGCAACGATGGTGTACCTCCTCCGAAATAGATTGTACGGACCGTTTTATCGTGTAAAAATTCTTTTTGAGACTCCAACTCGGCATGCATCGCTTCTACGACCTGCGGTATATATTTCAACTTGACACTGCGATAGAAATCACAATATCCACACAACCGCTTACAGAAGGGTATATGAAAATATACAGCCGCCAATTTACTCCGCTTGGTTTATCCTAACAAAGATAACAATAAAATCGGAAAATCAAAAGATTATGACTGAAAAAGTTTGCATTTTTTTGATAATTATACACTTCCTCACCTAGTGACAGATCTCGAAACATAAAACCGAAAGCGAAAAAACTAAAAAACAGAGATTACCACATCGCTACTCTCCTCCCACAACAGGCTCGAACGGTCACAGCAGGTTTGAGCAGAGTAAAAGATGAGAGATAGCTATTAAGACTAGAAGTCTTAGAGAATAAATTAAATAGCAGCAGCCAAATTCATTTGAGATGATGATATTTAAGTTATTATCGTAGTTGCGTAGCAACAATGGCTATCTCGCAACCTGCAAATGGCTTTGCCACACCGCCACCGACTGAACGAGTCATATTCGGGCAAACAAAAAAGGAGTTCAGAGAACTCCTTGTGCCCAGAATAGGACTCGAACCTACACGCCTCTCAGCACTCGCACCTGAAACGAGCGCGTCTACCATTTCGCCATCTGGGCTTTGTGAGCGCAAAGGTAAATATTTTTTTGCGATTTCCAATCACAAACCATTTTTTTTACTATCTTTGTGGTAGTATGAACAGAGAAAAACTGATTTTTTTAACCAATGACGACAGCTACCGCAGCAAAGGTTTTGCGGCAGTAATCGATATTGCACGCAAGTTTGGTCGCGTGATAGCCATTGCCCCCGATGCACCTCAAAGCGGTATGAGCCAAGCTATTACCATCTACAACCCGCTCTATCTCCGCAAAGTGAGAGAAGAGGATGGCGTGCTGGTATATTCACTGAACGGTACACCCGTGGACTGCGTAAAGATGGCCTTCGACCACCTATTTAAAGACGAGAAGGTCGATTTGGTCATTTCGGGCATAAATCATGGTTCGAATGCAGCGGTCAATATTCTCTACTCGGGAACTATGGGCGCAGCCATCGAAGCTGCATTCTACAATATTCCGAGCGTAGGTCTTTCGCTCACCGATCACGATCTCGACGCCGACTTTGAAGGTGCTGTTAAGTACGGCACACAGATTGTCGAAGCAGTACTTACGAATGAGTTACCTCGCCCGCTCTGTTTGAATGTTAATGTGCCAAATATACCTTGCAACGAGATAAAGGGCATACGCTTATCGCGACAGACGCGCGGATATTGGCGAGAGGAATTCTACAAGCGTACCGACCCGCATGGCAGAGAGTATTTTTGGCTTACGGGAGCCTTCTCGAATGCTGAGCCCGACGCCGAAGAGAGCGACGAATGGGCATTGGCAAACGGATATGTTTCGGTTGTACCCGTACAGGTTGACTTGACGGCATACACCCAAATGGAGCAGCTGAAAACCATACTATAAAGATTTGCAACGATGTTGAGCCTTGGTCTTAAAATAACAATGGGAGTCATAATGGCCATTCAGTTATTAGACATAGGCTATGCAGCGCACCTTGTGCGACGCACAAAGTATAGCGTTATCTGGATATCGTGCATCATCGGCTTTGCAATATCTTTCGTGCAGCACCTACTGCACATATACTCCGATGGAGCAATAAATTACGAATTGTTCGTTACGCTTGACGTTGCGCTCTCGCTGTGTATCGTCGTAGCAGTACTCTTCGCTCACCGACTTGTAAGCTACATTGACCGTCTTAACTATCAACGTAACCTTTTGAGCAAACGCCTACTCTCGACGGTACTCCGTACCGAAGAGCGTTCTCGCTCACAATTTGCAAAGGAGCTACACGACGGCATGGGGCCTCTACTCTCGTCGGCAAAGATGTCGCTATCCGCCATCTCGACGGAAAATATGAGCGAACACCAACAGGAGATATTGCAAAACACCCGCTTCGTAATAGATGAGGCTATCCGCTCGGTACGAGAGATTTCGAACAATATGTCTCCTCAGGTTTTGATGGATTTCGGATTGGCGCAAGGTATTCGCAACTTCATCTCGCGCATAAAGTCGTTGCATACCATCGAAGAGATCTCTTTCGAGACCAACCTCTACGAAGAGCGATTCGATAACGACATAGAAGTAGTATTGTATCGTGTAGTCTGCGAATTGATAAACAATTCGTTAAAGCATTCCAAATGCACAAAAATAGAGATTATACTAATGCAGAAAGGCTCTGCTCTGGAATTACAGTACAGAGATAATGGTCGCGGCTTCGACATCAACTCAACAGCCTCGACAGGTATGGGTTTATCGAACATTTTCTCTCGCATAGACTCATTGAACGGAACATTAAACATATCAAGCAACGAAGGCAAGGGAATGCAGGCTTTGGTTCATATCAGCACAAAGCAGGAAGAGTCTTACCCGAAACAACGAAAACGACATGGAAAGAGATATAAAAATAGCATTAGTTGATGACCACACGCTTTTCCGCAACGGGTTACGAGGCTTGATAGACGGCAACAACGGCTGTCGTGTAGTTGCAGAAGCGAGCGATGGAACGGAATTTTTGGAGTGCGAGGAGGCGATGTCGGCAGATGTTGTCTTTATGGATATCGCAATGCCCACACTCTCCGGCGACAAGGCCACTGCGTTAGCATTGGAGCACAATCCGAACCTGAAAATAATCTGCCTTTCGATGTTTGGCGACGAGAAGTACTACTTTCGAATGGTCGAGGCGGGAGCAAAAGGATTCTTATTGAAGGACTCCTCTATCGAAGAGGTTTTTGCGGCTATCAAAGCTGTAACCAATAACGAAGAGTATATCTGTCATGAGGTGATGCGGGCTCTCTCGGAAGCTATGCGTCGCAACGAGGATACGGAGGTTCTGTCGGAGCGCGAGATGGACGTTCTGCTCGGTATTTGTCGTGGTCTATCGACACAGGAGATTGCCGACCAGCTCTTTCTTTCGAAACGCACGGTGGATACGCATCGAGCCAATATTCTCGAAAAGACAGGTTCGAAAAATACGGCAAGCCTTGTGGTTTACGCCATAAAGAACAATTTGGTAGAAATTTAACTCAGAAAATATAGTAACAACTTAAATTTACAGAAAATTAGTGGAGCAAAGCGATAAGCCTCCCTTTGCAAAGGGAGGTTTGGAGGGATTTTAGAGATTATTTCATTTACTTTCATAATTCCTCCATTCAGCTAAGCTTCACAAAAAAAAGAAAACTTAAAATACAAGTAATAACTTAAATTTACAGAAAATTAGTAGAGCAAAGCGATAAGCCTCCCTTTGCAAAGGGAGGTTTGGAGGGATTTTAGAGATTATTTCATTTACTTTCAAAACCCTCCATTCTGCTAAGCTTCACAAAAAAAGAAAACTTAAAATACAAGCAATAACTTAAATTTACAGAAATTATGAAAGTAAATGAAATTATGCAGAACTTGGAGCAGAAGCATCCAGGTGAGAACGAGTACTTGCAAGCAGTACGCGAGGTATTGGAGTCTATCGAGGAGGTTTACAACCAGCACCCGGAGTTCGAGAAGGCAAAGATTGTGGAGCGCATCGTTGAGCCTGACCGCATCATCACCTTCCGCGTAACATGGGTTGATGACAATGGCGAGATTCAGACCAACCTCGGCTATCGTATCCAGTTCAACTCGGCAATCGGTCCTTACAAGGGAGGTATCCGCTTCCACAAAGCCGTAAACCCTTCGATGTTGAAGTTCCTCGGTTTCGAGCAGACATTTAAGAATGCTTTGACTACCCTCCCAATGGGTGGTGCAAAGGGTGGCTCGGACTTCGACCCTGTAGGCAAGGGCGACGCTGAGATTATGCGTTTCTGCCAGGCATTTATGTTGGAGTTGTGGCAGAATATCGGCCCTGACACCGACGTTCCTGCAGGCGACGTAGGTGTAGGTGGTCGTGAAATTGGCTACATGTACGGTATGTACAAGAAGTTGGCTCGCGAGTACAACACAGGTGTATTGACAGGTAAGGGCCTCACTTGGGGTGGTTCGTTGATTCGCCCTGAGGCAACAGGTTTCGGTGCTTTGTACTTCGTAGAACATATGCTCAACCGCGCAGGCAAGGAGCTCAAAGGCGCAACCATCGCTATCTCGGGCTTCGGAAACGTAGCTTGGGGAGCAGCTAAGAAGGCTACCGAGTTAGGCGCAAAGGTTATCGCAATTTCCGGTCCTGACGGCGTAGTTCTCAACCCTAACGGCATGAACGACGAGAAGATCGACTATATGTTGGAGTTGCGTGCTTCGAACCGCAATATCGTAGCACCTTTCGCAGAGAAGTTCGCTGACGCCACCTTCGTACCTGGCAAGAAGGCTTGGAGCGTGAAGTGCGACATCGCACTCCCTTGCGCATTCCAGAACGAGCTTACAGGTGCTGACGCGGAGGAGTTGCTCGCAAACGGCACCTGGTGCGTTGCCGAGGTTTCGAATATGGGTTGTACTCCTGAGGCTATTGCAGCATTCCAGAATGCGAAGATCCTCTTCGCTCCGGGCAAGGCTGTAAACGCCGGTGGTGTAGCTACTTCAGGCTTGGAGATGACACAGAACGCAATGCACATTTCGTGGTCGGCAGCCGAGGTTGACGAGAAGTTGCACTACATCATGCAGTCTATCCACGAGGCTTGTGTCAAGGCAGGAAAGGAGGGTGACCGCATCAACTATGTTAAGGGTGCGAACATCGCAGGATTCTTGAAGGTAGCTCAGGCTATGTTGGAGCAGGGCATCGTATAACCCTCACTCCTTAAAATAGAAATAGGCGGTTGTGAAAAACCGCCTATTTTTGTTTGTCTATTCTCTATTTTAGATACTCCGATAAGGACTCGGCTATTCTCTCTCCGTCGAGCGCAGCAGAGATGATACCTCCTGCAAAACCGGCACCTTCACCCGCAGGATACAGTCCCTTAATTTCAGGGTGTTGGAGCGTATCACGATCACGAGGAATACGCACCGGAGTAGATGTTCTCGATTCTACGCCTACAACCACCGCTTCGTTAGTCATATATCCCCTCATTCGCTTATCGAAAACCGATATCGCCTCACGCAAACGTGACGACATAAATTGTGGCATCCACTCGTCAAGACGCGACTCTACGATACCCGGCACATACGAGCACTTAGGCAACGATAACGACTTGCGACCCGCCACAAAATCCGCTACTCGCTGTGCAGGAGCAGTCTGATGCTCAGGCGCCTGACTGCGTGCCGCCTGTTCCAGCTGTTGTTGGAATACAAGGCCTGCCAATGCTCCATATTTCCCCTGTAAATGAGCAAAATCCTCCTCTCGAATCTCCGTCACAAAGCCCGAATTGGCATAAGGAGAGTTTCGATGCGAAGGCGACATACCATTTACCACCGACTCACTTTCATCTGTCAATGCCGGTACAATAAAGCCTCCCGGACACATACAAAACGAATATACTCCACGACCTCCAACCTGGGCCACAAGCGAATACGACGCCGCGGGCAGATACTCCATCTCGGCAGAACGATGATACTGTATATTATTTATAAGTTGTTGAGGATGCTCGATACGTACACCCATGGCATACGGTTTAGCTTCGAGACGCACACCGCTACGATGCAACATATAATATATATCACGTGCAGAGTGTCCCGTGGCAATAACCACAGCCTGAGCCTCTATTTTATCGCCTCCCGCCATTACGCCCTCGACACGACCATTTCGCACAATCAACTCATCAACTCGCTTCTCGAAATAGACCTCGCCCCCAGCGGTACGAATAGCCTCTCGCATATTGGCGATAATACGAGGCAGCCTATCCGAACCTATATGAGGGTGAGCCTCATAGAGAATTTCGGGTGATGCACCATGAAATACCAAACGCTGCAAAGCACGATTATAATCACCGCGCTTCTTGCTGCGGGTGAAGAGTTTGCCATCGGAGAATGTTCCTGCGCCACCCTCACCAAAAGCATAGTTCGAGTCAGGATTTACTCCCTGATTACGCTGAATCTTAGCGATATCCTTGCCTCGCTCAACGACCTCTTTGCCACGCTCGAAGAGTATCGGTTTATATCCCAACTCTATAAGGCGCAAGGCGCAATACAATCCGGCAGGTCCTACTCCTACAATGATAACTTCGGGTTTGCTGACAACCGACGGATAGTCGAAATGAAGTGGAGCAGGTTGCTCCTCTTTGTCGATATAGACTTCGAGCGAAAGATTGACCTTCAATGCACCTCGCCTTGCATCAACCGAGCGTTTTACGATACGCAACAATGCGACATCGCTCTCCTTTATGCGCAACTCGCGCGCTACCAGCGGAGCATAAAACTTCGCATCGGAGGCCTGCTTAGGCGATAGAGAAAGGTTTACAATCTTCGGCATACTTGAATTTACAAATATCACTACAAAAATATGATTTTTATTTCAAAATAGCAAAATTACACCTTGTATATTATCTAATAGACTAAGCCTGACAATTTTATCCACACGCTGAACGAGCCCTTTATCAAACTATGAATTTCAGCTGCTCGGACTTGAACGGCGGCAGAAGCCGAGAGGTGACCAAATAGCAGAGAAGATAGACATTAAAAACAAAGGTTTTAGATGATGAATTAAATAGCATTAGCCAAATTTATTTAAGATAATGATATTTAATTCTTTATCGTAGTTGCGCAGCAACAATGGCTATCTTCACAAGTACGCAGATAAGGCACCCGAGGCGCCACACGCTGAACGAGTGCCTTTATCAAACGAAAAACCGAGCAGAAAAATCTGCTCGGTTAAAGTGCCACAGCGTGACAGATTATCGAACCTTTGTTGAGGACTACATAAAGGTTGTAGAGTTTATTGATTGGTTGAAAGAAAACTACCCCGAAAAATCAAAATTTATCACGGAGAAGTTTTGATTACTTATTCATCTAAAACATTCCCTTACGCCTATTCAATCTAAAAAAGCGTGGAGTGCAGGAGTATGTCGATTGGTATTTACCTAAAATTGTATTTTGAATTTTCTGAATATGCGCAAATCTAATAGCATCATTATTCCCATTTTCAACAGCAGATTGTAAAATTCGCATAATCTCCCACTTGTCTGCATATACAGCAGGTTGGGAACTTTTCATAATGTGTCTGATAAGTTTTACAACTTCTTTTGGATATACTACCCAACTATTAGCAGGAACATTACTTAATTTTCTCACTACACTTGATCCATCAAATACAATAATCGAGTATATTGGTACATTATTTAACTGTTCAGCAGAATTCCGTAATGCAGAGATATGGCCTTCGTTTTGCTTTATGGGGTTATAAAACTGATGTTTTTCCCGTCCATAAGCCAATACTTGAGTCCACTTATTATGATTTGCATCCCCAAATATCCACCCACTGTAATCTTTTACCTCAAACACAAATATCCCCACATTCGTAGGAATAACTAAATCTACTTGCGCATATCCACTTTTATTAGGGATATATAGGTCATGAAAGATTGTTGAAGAAGGAATACCCCCCCCCTTATAAGACGATATATCAACTCTCTCTCGGAGGATTCTCCACGCGAAAGAGGTGTAACAGTGCTTATTATCTCTCGTTTTTTATACTCATAGAGAATCTTGAGAATTGTCGCAACGATAAACGCAACTGCTACTAAAACCAATATTATTTCAAATGGTGTAATCATCATCGTAATTAGATGCACGCTATTACATTACCTATCACAAAGGTAATAAAATATTTGCGAGTTAGCAAATACATCAAGGCTGATATATACACAGTTCAACTCGACTCTACCGACTCGAACGGTCGCCGCAGGTTTGAGCAAAGCGATGGAAGGCGATTACAATCATAGATTGTTTGGGTTTGAGTGATAATGGCTGAAAATTTATTTTCAAAGACAATTATCAGTCAAAGACAAAAGATTGCTACAGCAATAATCGGCTTATTGGTCAAAATAGTACATAAAATCGGGGCAGTTTCTGTTTATTGGTCAAAAATAGTACATAAATGCGGGTATTTGCCCGCATTTTTCACTTGTACTTGAGCCTGAAATATTCATCTATAAACAGCCTGCGA
>JAZRGH010000063.1:0-49613 GCA_045644085.1 Alistipes sp.
CTCGGCATCAAAGCCGTCAAGTTTTTCAAGGTCAGCGTCAGAGAATAGATTCTCCGGCTTAACGGTCTGACCCATGTCCAATCCTTCGCAACTTGTCAAAATCAATGACAAAATCGCAATAAAAGAGAAAAGTTTTTTCATATAATTATGAGTTTTAAATAGTGAAAATATCTTTTGTTGTGAAGTCTTTACGAGCTATACCACATACAAAGATATAAAATGTTTTTTGAAATACAAAAAAGACCGTCAAATTTATTTGACAGTCTTATGGTTCATAAACGAATGATTTCTGATAACTACTCTTTTGTTCTCTCTTTCAAAACAAAGTGCTCGAGTAATAGTACTACGATAATGCCCATAACAAATCCGTTGCCGACAATAGGGCGTAGCAGTGAAGGCACTGCTGCCATCGCTTCCTGAGGTGCAAATGACAGAATTACCGTAAGCATAATCGGCAATCCGAGGATTAAACCATCTTTGAACGAAAGTACGGCTTTCGATGAGTGAATAATCTCGAATCCTGCCGCCACTTGTGTCGCCATGAGGAATAGTAAAACTATACCCATAATCGGTTGGGGTATAGTGAGTAATACAGCTACCGCCTTTGGGAAAAATGCCAATATAATTATCGCCACTGCCGCCGGCAACATTGTGTGGCGAGATGCACACGATGTCGAAGCTACAACTCCCGGTGAAAGCGAATAATCAACGGGTCCCGGAACTCCTATTGCGCCACCGAACATATTCATTATTCCCGTAATAAGAAGTCCGCGTGTTTGACGTTTGCCCATATCGGGGGCTGCGGTCATCTCTCCAAGTGATTGCACTGAGCCTATCTGATTGATAAGCAGGGCGATGTAGCAGAAAAGAAAGGCTATGACGACGCCCGCATCAATGTTGTATTCGGTCAGAATGATTTGCGGAGCTGCCGTGTCGCTGACAAACTCTTTCGGGAATTCGGTTACCGAATAGTAGAACAGGGAGCCTAAAATCATAGCAAGAATTACCACCATCGACTTCCAGATACCTCGCAAGACTTTGTTTGCCCATGCCATAACTGCTACCCCGATAATTGCTGATACGAGAGCCAGTCCGGCATGTGCTTTATCCGCAAAAATCAACCCCACGATTGGTTTTGTCATCGTGAAGGAGATGAGAATGACTATGGCGGCAACGATGCGTGGTGTGAATATGTGCTTGACATACTTCATTGCTCCGATGATAGCCAAGAGCGTTACCAATGCTCCGCCGATAATCATTGAAGGGTAGATTGTCGAAGCTCCGTGACCTTGCGAAGCCGCGGCAATAATGCCCATTAAAAGTACGGCGGCAGGGCCTGCCACCAAAGGCAGGCGATGCCCCCATAACACTTGAATAATAATGGTTATACCACAGATGACGAAGAGCTTCTGTGTGAAAAATACCACCTCTCCGGCAGGCGCTATGAAGGTGCTCGTAAGCACTACCGGAAGGCATATCATCAACCATTGCAAACCATAGAGCAATAATGCTCCGATACCCGGTTTGTCATCTATGTTATACCTAAGTTTCATCTTGATGAATTTTTACTTCTTTTTGCCGCACATCTCTTTGATGATCTTCTTTGCGAGAACCGGCTCGTCGGTAGTGATGAAATCTACACCACTTGCAATGCACCAACGAATATCCTCCTCCTTATTTACAGTCCATGTGTTGACTGTCAAGCCCAATTTATGAGCCTGCTTGATCAAACCCTTTTTCTTCTTCAAGACTTTGATGTTGTAGTCTATGCCGGTGCAACCCATGCCCTTTACATATTCTGGGGTATAATTGCCGCTCAAATAGGCAATCTTGCTGCCTTCGGGTGCAATCTTTGCGAGCTCAAAACATGTCCAAGGGTGGAAGGCAAGATATTCAACATTGTTCTCCATGCCCAACTCCTTTACGATGGCTACGGTCTTCTCTGCAAGCTTGGTCTCACGCTGTGGGGTAGCTTGGCTTTTGAGCTCCAAAAGAATCTTGGTTGCAGGCTTCTTTGCTGCTCGCTGCAAGTACTCTGTCAAGGTCGAAACATACTCACCGTTTGCATAAGGTATGCTGAGTATCTTCTTCGCTGTCGAGCGCTGAACATCAGCCTTTGGCGATGCCTTGCGGTTAGGGTGCCAACCGCTGCTTACAACAAGTACTTCGCCGTCCTTAGTGAGGTTTACATCGCACTCCGAGTAAACCTTCAACTTCTGTGCTGCTTTGAGCGCGCTCAAAGAGTTCTTTACTCCGCTCGACGGAGCCTTGTGATAACCGCTGTTTGCGACTATCTGCGGAGCCTTATATTGTGCCGATACGGTGAGAACGGCTGCTGCTGCCAATACTGCTAAAAATATCTTTTTCATAGCTTTTCTGTATTATTTTTGGATTAGAAAGTCTGTATGTTATTTGCACATCTCTTCGATGATCTGCTTTGTGAGTACCGGATCGTCGGTGGTGATGAAATCTACACCATTCTGGATACACCAGCGGATATCCTCGTCCTTGTTTACGGTCCAAACATTTACATACATGCCGAGTTTGTGAGCCTGCTTGATCCGGTTCTTCTTTTTCTTCAAAATAGAGAACCTGTAATCGATGCCCTGGCAACCCATAGCCTTGCAGTATGCAGGTGTGTAGTCTCCGTTGAGGTATGCTACTTTTGTGCCCTCCGGAGCAAGACGTGCAACCTCCCAGCAAACCCAAGGACGGAAAGCGATATATTCAACCTCGTCCTGCAAGTTGTATTTGGCAACCATGTCAACGGTCTTCTGTACGATCTCGGTTTCGAGCTGAGGAGTTGGTTGATCCTTGATCTCGATGATGAGTTTGGTATTCTTCGATTTTGTCATCTGTTGAAGATACTCATCGAGTGTAGGAACAACTTCACCGCTTTCGAGCAAGATGGCCTGCACCTGCTCCTTGGTGCTCTTGTGGATATTTACTTTCGGATTTGCACCTTTTGTACCCGGGTGATAAGGGCCATGAACAACGAGAACCTCTCCGTCTTTTGTGAGTTGGAGATCGCACTCCGAACCCCAGATACCTGCCTCTTGTGCAGCCTTCAATGCATTGAGAGAGTTACGAGCTGCACCCTCGGATTTATGAAATCCGCGGTGAGCGATGATCTGTGGCGCCTTGTACTGCGCCGATGCTGCGATACCAATCATAACAGCGACCAATGAAATTAAGATTTTTTTCATAATAAATTACTATTAAGTTGTTTATTGAAATAGTTCATATATCCTTGCAAAAACTTCACAAATATAGAAAAAATAATTGAAAAAGTATTATCTTTGCGACAGAAAAAGAATTATGGGCATTGGAGCCATTGAGTATAATTCTTGATGTTTTTAATTTTAATTAAGCTAACAGCCAATGGCTAATGGCTAAAAGACAATAATATGCAGGAGTATATTTCGAAGCAGCAACAGGTTTTTCGCTCGGCATCACAGATTTTTCCGTTGATATCGAACTTTTCGTTATTAACACCGGCGGTGGCCGATAAGGTTGAAGAGTGGCAGGCGGACGAGGAACGATGTTCGTTTAAATTCAAAGGCTTTACGGTTGCTTTGCGTTTTGACGAAAAAATAGAGAATAAGCACGTCAAAATCACGGGCGATGGAGGAACAGTGCCGATGGATTTCTCGTTCTGGATTCAGTTGCATCAGGTGTCGGAAGGCGATACCCGTATCCGTTTGGTGTTGCATGCCGAGTTGAATATGATGATGCGAATGATGATCGGCAAGAAACTGCAAGGTGGTCTTGATCAGGCTGTTGAGGGACTGGCAAAAGCGTTTAACCAATTTTAGTTCCGCTTTCGGTCCGCAAAGGGCGAAATTTTGGGTATAAAAAGTTGCTAATTGCTTAATTTTGTAAAAAATAACAAAAAAATTTTGCTCGGTTGGCAAATTAAATGTATATTTGCAACCGCAAAAAAAGGATATTAAACAAATTTACTATTTATTAAAGATTTAATAGCTATGACAAAAGCAGATATCGTAAACGAAATCGCAAAGAAGACCGGCGTTGAGAAGGTACAGATTCAGACAATCGTAGAGGCTTTTATGGATGAGGTTAGAAACTCTCTCGAGAAGGAGGAGAATGTATATCTTCGTGGCTTTGGTTCGTTCATCATCAAGAAGCGCGCTGAGAAGGTTGCTCGCAATATCTCGAAGAATACAACTATCACTATCCCTGCACACAACATTCCGGCATTCAAGCCTGCTAAGTCGTTTGCAGCAAAGATTAAGTAATAAGACAAACCATAAAAATCATTATAACTATGCCAAACGGAAAGAAGCATAAGCGTCACAAGATGGCTACGCACAAGCGCAAGAAGCGTCTGCGTAAGGACCGTCACAAGAAGAAGTAATCGACTTCTTCTCATAGGTTTTAACGCCAAGGGTGTGAAATGCCTCTTGGCGTTACCTATTTAATTTAGCTGTCTGTCGGCCATCAAATATTGGCAGTCGGCTAAAAACCGAATAATCAAGCACTAACGATGAATAGAGAGTTAATCATAAATGTAACGTCCACCGAGATCAATATCGCCTTGTGCGAGGATAAGGTCTTGGCGGAGTTGAATCGCGAGGTTGCTCATACGGGCTTTGCGGTTGGAGATATCTATCTCGGTAAGGTGCATAAGATTATGCCGGGACTGAATGCTGCGTTTGTGAATATCGGACATGAACGCGACGCCTTTATCCATTATCAAGATTTAGGAACACACTTCCCTTCGCTCTGCAAGATTGTAAAGAGTTATCAACCAGGTAATCGCGGTTTGCGTCTTGAAACCATGAAGATAGATGCCACTCCGGAGGTTGAAAAAGATGGTAAGATTACCAGCTATTTGCAAGTCGGACAAACCGTTATGGTTCAGATTGCCAAAGAGGCTATTTCGACCAAGGGACCTCGTTTGACGGCAGATATATCGCTTGCGGGTCGTAACATTGTGCTCCTTCCATTTACCTCGAAGGTGATGATATCGCAGAAGATACGTTCCAACGAGGAGAAAAAACGATTGAAACGAGTTGCGGCGGGTGTATTGCCAAAGAACTTTGGTGTTATCATTCGTACTGCGGCGGTCAATGCCTCCGACCTTGATGTCGAGCAGGATATTTTGGCTGCTGTGGAGAAGTGGCGCAAGACCTGCCAGCAGATTCGTAAACGTACCGCCCCTGCACTTTTGATGGGCGAGATGAGCCGAGCAAATACGATTATTCGAGATACGCTCGATGGCTCGTTCTCGCAGATTTGTGTCGATGATGAGGCGATGTACAATGAGATTCGTTCCTATATTCGTGCCGTAGATGCGGAGAAGGAACGTATCGTGAAGCTATACCGCGGTAATGTGCCGATTTTTGACAACTTCGATATTTCGCGACAGATCAAGTCGTTGTTTGCGAAGTATGTGTCATTGAAGCGAGGAGCCTACCTTATTATGGAGTCCACCGAGGCGATGCACGTCATAGATGTCAATTCGGGAAATCGTACTAAGGCCGAGGATAATCAAGAACAGACGGCAATGGAGGTCAATTTGGCTGCTGCTGCTGAGATTGCGCGACAAATTCGTCTGCGCGATTGGGGCGGTCTGATCATTGTCGATTTTATAGATATGCACAAGTCGCAAAATCGCCAGCTCCTCTGTGAGGAGATGTCGCGACTTATGGCATTGGATAAGGCAAAGCATACAATACTTCCACTTTCGAAGTTCGGATTGATGCAGATTACTCGTCAGCGTATTCGCCCTGTGGCAGTACACAATACGGAGGATATTTGTCCGGCATGTGGAGGTACAGGAAGGGTTGAACCTACAATTCTTCTTGATCGAAAGATCGAAAATCAGATATCGTTGCTTACCATGGAGCGCGGACACAAATATATCCGCCTTGTGGTGAGTCCTTATGTTGCCGCCTTCTTGAAGAAGGGCATTTTGTCGTTGCGTCGCAGATGGTCGTGGCGATACGGAGCGCGTATTAATGTCGTTGCCGATCAGAGCGTCGGTATGATTGAAGTGCGTTATGAGGATAAAGATGGCAACAATATCTTGAAAGCAAAACAGGCCGAGAAGTCTAAGAAGAAAAAGTAGGTAAGAGCATATTATTATGCACGAAATACTGAGATTTGCCGAGGGTTCGCCACAAGTAGAGCAACTCGGCAAAGTGTTGGAGAAAAAAGGCAGCACCGTCCTTCTCAACGAGATGGTCGGCGGTGCTTTTTTATTTTATATGGCGGCAACCATCGCTCGCAAGGGCGGTGTGCATATCCTTGTCAGCGAGGATAGAGATGCCGCAGCTTACGCATTGAATGACCTCTATGCCTTGTTGGGAGAGGATAGGGTGCTGTTCTTTCCATCGGCCTACAAACGCTCCATTGTCTATGGTGCGGAGGAGGCAGAGAGCGTTGTTATGCGTACGGGAGTCCTCAATGCGCTGAAAAATCGAAATGGCGAATTTCTTGTGGTTTCGACCTATCCTGAGGCTATCGCAGAGCGAGTTGCCGACATGGAGGGGTTGGCCTCTGAGTCGTTGCATTTGAGGATAGGCGAGTGTATAGAGGTTGCCGATTTGGAGGAGAAGGTGCAGGCGTTGGGATTCGAGAAGGTCGATTTTGTATATGAGCCGGGACAATACTCGGTGCGAGGCGGAATTTTTGATATCTTCTCCTACTCGGAGAGTAAACCATATCGTCTGGACTTTTTTGATAACGAGATTGAGTCTATTCGTCGATTCGAACTATCGAGCCAATTGTCGAATGAGAGGTTGGAGGAGGTGGATATCATCTCCAATATAAATCGAGCCGATGTTGGCAGGGTGTCGTTATCAGAGTTCGTCAAGGGAGCAACATATTGGTTTATCGATGCCGATTATGTGCTTGGCAAGGTCGATGATGTGCGACGTAAGGCGTTGCAGGAGAGCGACGAACCTGAGGATATAGCGACAAAAATGACTTCGCGCAAGGAGTTGCTCGACAATATGGCAGAGGCGTGTGTTGTGCTTTTGCGAAATACACTTGCCGAGCGACCTGCTTCGCAAACCATTCTTTTTCATACCTCACCACAAAATAGATTCAATAAAAATTTTGAGGTACTTGCCGACGAATTGGTTGCTCGCCATGAGACAGGCTATCGCACCTTACTACTCTCGGAAAATAGAGCTCAGGCCGAGCGCTTGGAGGGGCTTCTCTACGCGACAGGGCGTGATGGCGCGAAGTTTGAGTTGGCTCGTTTGACGCTTCATGACGGCTTCACCGATCACGACCTCAAAATTTCGCTCTATGCCGAACATCGTCTTTTCGAGCGCTATCGTCGCTACAAGATAAACGGCCAGATTAAGCGCGACGAGCAGATGACCATTGCCGAGTTAAACTCGTTGCAGGTGGGCGATTATGTAACCCATATCGACCATGGTGTAGGCCGTTTCGGTGGCTTGGTCAAGATTGAAGAGGGCGGCAAGATGCACGAGGCGATAAAGTTGGTATATCGTGATGGCGATGTTCTCTTCGTAAATGTCCATTCCTTGCATCGTATCGCACGCTACAAGAGTGGCGATGAGGATACACCGAAGGTGCATAAACTCGGTAGCGGAGCATGGCAGAAGATTAAGAATGCAGCCAAAAAGGCTGTCAAGGATATATCGCGTGAGCTTATTGCGTTGTATGCCAAGCGTAAGGCGAGCGAGGGCTTTGCCTTCTCGCCCGATAGCTATCTGCAACAGGCTTTGGAGGCTTCGTTTGAGTGGGAGGATACCCCTGATCAATTGAAGGCCTCGGAAGCTGTTAAGCGCGATATGGAGTCGGAACGCCCGATGGATCGTTTGCTCTGTGGAGATGTTGGTTTTGGAAAGACCGAGGTGGCAATCCGTGCAGCATTCAAGGCGGCAACCGACGGCAAGCAGGTGGCGGTATTGGTACCGACAACTATTTTGGCACTTCAACATTATCGCTCGTTCAAGAGCCGTCTGCGCGAATTCCCGGTAACAATAGAGTATATCAATCGCACCAAGAGTGCCAAGGAGAGTGCGCGTATTTTGGAGGAGTTGAAATCGGGCAAAATCGATATTCTTATCGGAACGCATAAGATGCTCAGCAAGGGTGTCGAGTTCAACGACTTGGGCTTGCTGATTATCGACGAGGAGCAACGATTTGGCGTTGCAGCAAAGGAGAAACTTACGCAGCTGCGAGTGAGTGTCGATACCTTGACACTTACGGCTACGCCTATTCCGCGAACATTGCAATTCTCGCTGATGGGCTCGCGCGACTTGTCGATTATATCGACTCCACCACCAAATCGCAGACCAATTCAGACCGAGTCGCATACCTTCTCGGAGGAGCTTGTGAAAGAGGTTGTCGAGGCCGAGTTGCAACGTGATGGTCAGGTCTATTTTATCCACAACAGAGTCGAGGATCTGATGACTATCAAGGGTATGCTGATGCGATTGTGCCCTGAGGCAAGGGTTGCGGTGGCGCATGGCCAGATGAAACCTGCCGAGTTAGAAAAGACGATTATGGACTTTATATATCACGATTTCGATATTCTGGTCGCAACATCGATTGTGGAGAGCGGAGTGGATATTCCGAATGTGAATACGATAATCATAAATAATGCAGACCGTTTCGGTTTGAGCAATCTGCATCAGTTGCGTGGTCGTGTAGGTCGTAGTGACAGAAAGGCATATTGCTATCTTCTTTCGCGTCCTGACGAGTTGTTGTCGAGTGATGCTCGTCGTCGTTTGCGTGCGATTGAGGAGTTCTCGGATTTGGGTTCGGGATTCAATATTGCGATGCAGGACTTGGATATCCGAGGTGCGGGAAATATGCTCGGTGCCGAGCAGAGTGGCTTTATCGCAAATATTGGCTTTGAAACCTACCAAAAAATCTTGAACGAAGCTATTGCCGAGTTGCGCGCCGAAGGACTCGATGTCGCAGGTTTGAGCAACGAGGAGCAAACGGTAGTTGAGGAGATGCGTTATGTCGATGATGTAACACTCGAACTTGATGTTGAGGCGGAATTGCCGGATAGCTATGTGCGTCAGCAGGCGGAGCGTCTGAAACTCTATCGCAAGATTGATGCAATGACCGATGAAACATCGCTTACAAAGTTCGAGGAGGAGTTGGAAGACCGCTTTGGTAAGATGCCTCAACAAGCGAAGGAACTGATGAATGCGGTGCGTTTGCGTTGGGAGGCTATGCGCCTTGGTATGGAGCGAGTGAAGGTTAAAAATGGTTTGATGATAGTTCGCTTTGTGGGCGATGATAAATCACCATACTATCGCAGTGAGATATTTATGGAGTTGCTACGCAAGATAACGGCAAAGCCTGACCGTTTTGTGCTAAAACAACGTGATGGCAGGTTGCAGATGACAATAAGACAAGTGGAGAGCGTAGCCGAAGCCGTTTCGGTACTTAAAGATTTGTAGAACTATGGCAAATTTAGTGATTGACGAGGGCAATACATTGTGCAAAATTGCCGTTATGGATAAAAGCGAACTGCTTTGTGAAGCAGTTGCACCGGAGTTCGATATGTCGCAGGTGGCGGAGCTTGTTGAGCGTTACGATATCAAACAGGCGGTAGTTGCTTCGACTCGTGAAGGAGCAACACGTATTTGCGAAAAACTGCGTTCTAAAATAGATAGAGTTCTGCACTTTACCTCGCAGACAGAAGTCCCCGTCGAGGTGGACTACTCTTCGCGTCAAACACTTGGTACTGACCGTATTGCAATGGCTGTCGGGGTTGTGTGCGATATGGGTATCAAGAATGCTTTGATTGTCGATATGGGCAGTGCCATAACCTTTGATATTGTCGAAAACGGAGTCTTTAAAGGTGGAAACATTTCGCTTGGCGTAGCTATGCGTTTCAGGGCTCTCTACGAATTTACTGCATCGTTGCCTTGGTGCGAGGCAGTAGAGCCAAATGGTAAGTTCGGAAATTCGACAAAAGAGGCAATCGAGCAAGGGGTAATGCAAGGCGTTTTGTTCGAAATTGAGGGGTATGTAGAGCGAGTTTTGGCAGAAAATGAGAAAAAAAACATAATTTTTTGCGGTGGCGACGCTGAAAGTTTTGTTAATCGAATTAAAAATGCGATATTTGCACCTCGTAAACTTATGTTTACGGGTTTAAACTTGATTTTGGAGTATAATGTATCGAAAAACAATATATAAGTTTTTGCAGGTTGTAGTTGCGGCAACAGCTTTGGTTGTGCTGGGTATCGGTAAGGTGTCGGCACAGGGTGGTGCGGCAGTTACTGCATATTCGCCATATACGATGTTCGGTATCGGTGAGTTGCAAACCATCGGTACTGCACAAATGCGCGCAATGGGTGGCGTAGGTGTAGCTTGGCGCTCGACTCAAATGCCGAGTATGATTAACCCGGCGGGATATAGCGCAACCATGCAGAAGAGTTTCTTGTTCAATGTCGGTGTTGAGGGAAACTTCTTGCAAAATGTGCAGAAGCAGTATGATGCAAATGGTAACTATACCCACAATGCCAAGAATGGCAAGAACTCGGTGAATATTCACGAGATCGCTATTCAGTTTCCATTGGCAAAGCGCTTGGGTATGGGTTTGAGCCTTATGCCGTATAGTAGCGTAGGCTACAAGATGTCGTTCCTCGATCAAAGTGATGAGATTGCCGGAAATGTTGGTGCTGCGTCATATACTTATTCGGGCGATGGCGATGTTACGGAGGTTAAGCTGGGTGTCGGTTGGGAGCCTTTCAAGAACTTCTCTATCGGTATTGCGGCAAAGTACTATTGGGGTAAGATTTCACATACATACGTCTCAACTATCGAAAATAATATTGTCGGTAGCGGCTCGTTCCTCTCGGTTATGGGCGAGAATGAGTATGCTATATCGAACTTTAAGTTCCAGGTAGGATTGCAATGGGACGCTTTGGCAACGGATAAACACTTGCTCACTTTTGGTGCAACCTACGATTATGGTGGAGGCTTGCGACCAAAGGTTACAAAACTGCTCACTTTGAATAATACCTATGAAACCGAGGTGTTCTACGAAAAAAAGGTGTCGCAAATGCAGCTGCCACATAGTGTGAAGGCGGGCGTGATGTATCAGAACCCTAAATATATGGCATCTGTGGAGTACGAATTCCAGGCTTGGGGCAGTGGCAATAACGGACACTTCGAGGAGAAAGTAAATAACAATATGATGGTAAAGTATGTCGATACGCATACGGCAAAGGTGGGATTTTCATATACGCCAAATCGTTTTGATGTACGAAATTACTTTAACCGAATATCATATCGTGTGGGATTCCGTTATAGCAACTATTACCAGACATACAACGGACAAGGCATACCGCAGTATGCAGTTACGGCAGGTTTTGGTCTTCCTCTCAAATTTATGGGTACTTCGAGCGTAGATATATCGTTGGAGTACGGTTTGCGAGGTACGCATGCATTGATGAACTCAACTCCGAAGATTGGAATGATTCGTCAGGACTATTTCAAGGTGGGACTTGGATTCTCACTCTTTGGCGAGGACTATTGGTTTGTTCGTCCTAAGTACGACTAAGATTTAAAAACATAATATTTAAAAACAGATGAAAGCAGTAAAATTATTTATCGGTTTGGCATTTGCGCTCGTTGCAGGCAGTGTTTCAGCACAGGATTTCAGCGATCCGCAGTATGCAAAGTGGGGTGAGACACCCGAGCAGCGTAAGGAGAATATTTTGGCAAGTACCTTCTTGAAGGAGGAGTTGGCAAATCGCAACTTCAATCAGGCAGCAAAGTATTTGCAACAGTTGTTGCAGAACTGTCCGGCTGCATCTGAGAATACCTTCGTGCGTGGTGTATCCCTCTACAAGAATAAGATTAACCGTGCTCGCTCATTGAGCGAGAAGAATGGATATGTGGATTCGTTGCTTCTCCTTTACGACCTTCGTTTGGAGTACTTCGGCGCACATCCAAAGCGTGGTAAGGCTTATATCCTTGACCGTAAGGCTCGTGAGCATTTGACCTATCGTGAGAGTGATCGTGAGGGTATCCGCAAAGATTTCGAGGTGGCTATTGCTGCACAGGTGGAGACTAACGGTACTGCCGATCCGGAGTTGGTTGCAATCTATTTCAAGAATTTGTGCGATGACTACGCAAACGATATCGTTGATGCGATGACTATCGTAAACGCATACGAGGAGAATTCGAAGTATTTTGCAAACATTGATGCTTCGCAGGCAGACTTTAAGAACCAGTTCGAGGCCAGCTTCGGTCAGAGTGGTGCAGCTTCGTGCGAGAATTTGCAGAAGATTTTCGAGCCTAAGATTTCGGCAACTCCAAATGACGAGAAACTTCTTGCACATGTATTCCAGCTTATGAGCAAGGCAAATTGCGAGAGCGATTTCTATATCTCTGTTTGTGAGATGTATTATGGAGTAAATCCGCAGTCGAGCATTGCGATGTTGTTGGCTCAGATGTTCCAGAGCAAGAAGGATTTTGCAAAGGCTAACCGCTATTTGCGTGAGGCTCTTGCAAAGGAGGAGGTAGCTGATGAGCGCGAGAAGTTGTTGGCTCGTATCGGTATCCTCGAAATGACGGCAAATAACTATGCTGAGGCAGTTAAGGCGTTCAACGAGTCGATCAGTATCGACGAGACCGATGATGACGGTTTGGCTCTCTACTTCTTGGCTCAGTGCTACGTTGCCGGTGCGAAGGATTGCTCGACAGAGTTGTCGAAACATTCGGTATATTGGGTTGCATACGACCTCGTACAGAAGGCTATTCCATTGTTGGAGGTTACCGATGCAGCAGTTGCTGCTAATGCAAAGAACTTGGCAAACAGCTATCGTTCTGTATTCCCAACTGCCGAGGAGTGCTTCTTCGCAGAGTTGAAGGAGGGTGCAAACTATACCGTTGGTTGTGGCTTGGCTAAGGGCTTGACTACAAAGGTACGTTATCGTGCGCAGTAATTAGGATATACTATTATATAATATATAGAGTATGTCGTTGGGATTGCATAGAGTAGGTAAGGTAGCACTTCTTATTATGGGAAGTGCTATCTTGCTGTTCTCGTGTAAGTCCAAACAAAATACGGTGGTGGAGTCGCTCGATGCCATCAAAACTGAGCAGAGCGAGAATCTGACGATTATAATGTCGGAGAATGGCCGCAAGTCTTATCTCTTCAAAACTCCGCTACTCGAAGGCTATACCTTGGGCCGCGATCCTTATCGAGAGTTCCGCAAGGGTATTGCTATTACCACCTATCAAGACGATTCGCTGACTACGGTAAATGCCGTATTGGTGGCAAACTATGCCATCTATTACGAAGATCGTAAGTTGTGGGAGGCAAAGGGTGATGTCGTGATAACAAAACACGATGGAACACGTCTTTATACTCAGCAACTCTTTTGGAATTCTATAACCAAACGTATCTATTCGAATGTCGATACCAAACTTGTTACCGAAACCGATGAGGTAGTAGGTGAGGGTTTTGAGTCGGATGAGGATATGAACGAACCTCGATTCCGCCGTTGGAAGGGCCGTATGCAGGTCGATACAGAGCAACTGCGTAACGATGCCAAGGGCGAAGATGACAATACGGAGGATAAGGCGAAGGCTGAGGATAAGGAGGAAGTGAAGAGTGATGCGGAAAAGAAGGTGGTGCAGAAGAAGGCTGTTAATCCACCATCGAAGTCGCAGCCGTCAAAACCGCAACCTCGGCAGGTGAAGCCTCAGTCGCATCAGCCTGGAAAACCAATGCCTAAACAACCAGGAAAGTCGATGCCGCAACGACCCGGAACGCCTCAGTCGCACCAGTCGTCTGCCGGTAAAAAGCCGAATAGATCAAATCCGTTTTTGCAATCGCCAAATAACAATCGAAAGCCGGAAGTGCCGGTTAGTGGGGCGACATCGAAAGGCTCCTCTGCGTCGTCTGATAATGGCGAGTCTGCGGCAATGCCTTCCAGGCGTATTGCACCTCCTGCATCAACACCAAAGCAATAGATTATGGATAATATCTATATCGCATCTATATTGGTTGTAATAATGGTCGTATTGTCGGCTTTCTTTTCGGGAATGGAGATTGCATTCCTGAACAAGAATCGCTTGCGTCTTGAAATAGATCGCAAGCAGAGCCGAATGTTTGACTATGTTGCAGGGCTGTTTTCGCGTCATCAAGGGCAATATATCACTACGATCCTTGTTGGAAATAATATTGCGCTTGTAGTCTATTCGATGTGTCTGTCGTTGGTGCTGCGAAAGATTGCACACCTGTTGGGGTGGACATCAGTGCAAGAGGGATCCATACTTATAGAAACGATTATTCCTACGATTATTATAATCTTCCTTGGCGAGTATCTTCCGAAGTCGGTATTTAGAAATAATCCGAATTTCTATTATCGCTACCTCTCACCGGTGATGTACTTTTTCTATATACTGCTCTATCCGGTAACTCGTGCCACTACATTTATTTCGTATGGCTTGTTGCGACTTACGGGTCGTAAAGCGAGTGGGGCAGAACGCCAAATAGTCTTTGATCGTAGCGACTTGGAGAGCCTGCTCGAAAATAATAATTCGGCAGAATCCTCTTCTGAATCGGATAACGATATCAAGATGTTCCAGAATGCATTGGACTTTGCCGATTTGCGAGTTCGTGATGCAATGGTGTCGCGTGTTGATGTCGAAGCGGTGGATATTGATGATTGTACGATGGAGGAGCTCACGAATAAGTTTGTTGAGACCATGTACTCGCGAATTTTCGTGTGGCGTGACTCCATAGATAACATCATAGGATATGTCAATTCGAAGACTCTTTTCGAATCGCCAAAGAGCATAGAAGAGGCATTGATAAAGGTGGACTATGTTGCCGAGACACTTCCGTTGCAGGATTTGCTAACGCAATTTACGAAGAACAAAAGTAGTATTGCCGTAGTCATAGATGAATTTGGTGGTACGGCGGGAATTATCTCGTTGGAGGATGTGTTGGAGCAGATATTTGGCGATATTGAAGACGAACACGATAAGCCGGATATGGTCGAGAAACGTATCTCGGAGCGCGAGTTTGTCTTTTCGTGTCGTTTGGAGGTGGAGTATCTGAACGATAAATACAATATGAATATTCCTGAGAGTGAGGAGTATGATACGCTTGCCGGCTATATTATATCGCGATACGAGGAGTTGCCTACGGCAGGTACGGTAATGGATTTTGATGGTATGAGAATTAAAATTTTGAGTACTACTCGTTCCCGTATCGAGTTGGCAAGAGTGGAAATTATTGGCGAAAAATAGTTCGGAACAATAAAAATATAAAAAAAAAGGCCGTAATTAGAAAAAAATACCTATCTTTGAAGGTTAAATGGCCAATTTGGAGGTTGAACGACAAATTAAAAATTTAAAATATTAGTCAATATGGTAAGTTTGAACACATTAAGAACCCAATTCGGCGTTGTGTTGTCGGTTGTTATCGGTGGCGCGCTGTTGGCGTTCATTCTCTCGTTGAAGACAGAGATGGGATTCTCCGGCAATGATCCGGAGGTTGGTGAGGTTAATGGTGATGAGATTCACTATTCGGAGTTCCTCGCAGCGTATGAAGATGTCAAGGCTCAGATGGGTGGTGACAATTTCGATTATGATCAGTCGGCTCAGGCTGTTTCGATGGCTTGGCAGTCGCTCTTGACTGACCGTGTGTTTGTTCCGGGATTCGAGAAGTTGGGCTTGGTAGTTGCTCCGGCAGAGCGTACGGCTATGTTGCGCGGCGAGCTTGCTTCGGGCGTATTCAGCAGTGTATTTGCTGATCCTCGCACAGGCTTGTACAATGTTTCGGCAGTAACCGAGTTCCTCGCACAGGCTGAGGGTAATTTGGAAATGCAGCGTATCTGGAACTTGATCGACAAGCAGGCTCGTATCGAGCGTGCTACCAACAAGTACATGGACTTGGTTCGTGGCGGTGCATACGCAAATGCTCTCACTCTTAACAAGGGCGTTATGGCCGAGAACAATACTTATAAGGGACACTTTGTTGCTTGCAAGTACACTTCGGTTGCAGATTCGCTTGTAAAGGTGTCGAAGCACGATATCAAGAAGTACTACAAGGCTCACAAGTCGCAGTACAAGCAGACCCCTTATCGTACCGTGAGCTATGCTCATTTCGAGATTGAGCCAACCGAGGCAGACAAGAAGGCTGTTGAGGTTTTGGCAAAGAAGTCGGGTGTAGAGTTCGCTAAGGCGAAGGACTTGAAGGGTTATGTTCGTGAGGAGGCTCACGCATCGCTTGCATCTACTTATGTAGTAGCTACTTCGCTCGATTCTGATGAGGCAAAGGCTCTTCGTGCTGGTAAGACTTTCGGTCCTGAGTTGCAGGGTGATGAGTGGTACGCTTCGCGAGTATATGAGACTCGCAATGTACCTGATTCGATAGAGTTGCAGCACATCGTAATTTCATACTTGGATAACAAGTTGGCAGATAGCCTTTATACCGTAGCATGCAAGAAGGGTACAGACTTTGCAGCTTTGGCATCGGAGCACTCTATGGCTGAGACTTCGGCTGATGGCGGTGTAATCGGAAAGGTTGCATACTCGACTTTAGCTCCTGAACTTGCAGACGCTTTGAAGTCTGTTCGCAAGGGTGATGTTGTAAAGGTTCCGTTTGGCAATGCTATTCAGATCTTCAAGGTGCTTTCGACAGGTCCTGTAACTCGTCACTATCGTCTTGCAACATTGACCTATCCTGTTGAGGCTTCTCAGGAGACTAAGCGTGAGATTCACAAGGAGGCAAGCCTCTTTGCAGTAAATGCTAAGGGTTCGGTAGAGAAATTCAACGAGGCAGCAAGTTCAATCTCTACTTCGACAATGAATGTTGAGCAGGGTAGCCGTAATGTTCCAGGTTTGGCAAACTCGTTGGAGGTTGTTCATTGGGCAAATGGTGCAAAGGTTGGCGAGGTTTCGGATATCATCAAACTTGAAGATGGCTATGTTGTAGCCGTTGTAACAGCTATTGATAATGCTGAGTACAAGTCGCTTGATAAGGTTTCGGCACAGATTAAGAATGTATTGCTTCGTCAGAAGAAGGCTGCTGTGTTGAAGGAGAAGATGCAGGGTGCAACTTTGGAGGAGATTGCTGCTAATGCAGACTCTAAGGTTGAGGAGTTCTCTGATGCAAAGTCTTCGGCATACTATGTTAAGGGCTTGGGTGTTGAGCCTCGCGTACTTGGCGCAATTGCATCGGTTTCGGCAGATGCAACAGGTGCAGTTCTTCCACTCGTAGAGGGTAATAGCGGTGTATATGCCGTAGTTGTTGACGAGGTGGCAGTAGATGAGAAGCAGACAATAGATGCAGAGCGTGTTAAGGCTCAGGCAGCAGCGGAGTCTATGGCATCACGTCGCGCAATGTGGGCTGTACAGGACAAGGCAAATATTGTTGATGGAACAGTTGGCTATTTCTAAGCTAACAAAACAATATAAATTGATAAGACCGGCTCGATGGGCCGGTCTTATCTTATGTTTAGGTGTAGGTAATTTTTGTAAAAACAAGATTTTTATTTTGTTATAGTCGTTAATTCTAATAAAAATTCTTTATATTTGTGAATTAAATTGCGTGGATAGTGCGCATATATAGCAAGCGTGTATGAAAATAGTTATTGCCGGAGTAGGAGAGATGGGTAGCCATTTGGCTAAGATGTTGAGTGGTAATGGCCACGATATTACCGTCGTAGATGCTGAGCCAAAGGCTTTGGCCGAGGTTGCCAGCCTTGCCGATGTAATCACAGTTGAGGGTGATTCTACAACCTTTGCTGTGCTACGCAAGGCATCTGTACGCAAGTGTGACCTCTTTATTGCTGTGCATCCTGTTGAGAATAATAATATTCTTTCGGCTATTATGGCAAAGCAGCTTGGTGCAAAGAAGGCCATTGCACGAATTGATAACAATGAATATCTCGAACCTAACAACAAGGAGATGTTTATCAATATGGGTATTGACTACATGTTCTACCCTGAGAAGATTGCTGCCGAAGAGGTTATCACATTGTTGGGACACACCTCAACAACGGAGTTTGTCGATTTTTCGGGTGGCCGTCTATCTCTGGTTGTTTTCCGTTTGGAGCCAACATCTCCGCTTGTAGGTCGTGAGTTATCAAGCTTCTCGGTTGATGAGGATGCGGCATATCGTACTGTTGCAATTTCGCGAGGCGGAAAGACACTTATACCACATGGTACAGATTCCTATATGGTAGGTGATATGGTCTATATTATTGCTCGCCATAATTCGGTAGGTGATATTATGGCACTATCTGGACAGGGTAATGTCGATATCAAGAATATGATGATTCTCGGAGGTTCCCGTATTGGTGTGCAGATAGCGCAGGCTATGCAGGACGATGTGAATATAAAACTCATTGATTATAGTGCAGACAAGGCATATCGTTTGGCTGAGCAACTCGAAAAGACTCTTATTATCAATGAGGATGGCCGAAATACTGAGGCTATGTTGGAAGAGGGCCTCTCGAATATGGACGCATTCGTGGCAGTTACAGGCCGTAGTGAAACCAATATTTTGACGGCTATGCTGGCAAAACGTATGGGAGTAAAGAAAGTTATTGCCGAGGTTGAGAACCTTAACTATATCAATTTGGCCGACAGTGTAGGTGTCGATACGATTATCAACAAGAAGATGGTATCAGCATCGAATATATTCCGTTTTACGATGTCTACCGATGTGTTGGCTATCAAGTGCTTAACGGGTAGCGATGCCGAGGTTTTGGAGTTTATCGTTAAGCCTAATTCGCCGGCCACAAAGGCTTCAATCAAAGATTTGGGATTGCCTTCGGACGTTACAATCGGCGGTATTGTGCGTGGCGACAAGGTGTTTATCGCATCGGGCAAGACCGAGATTGCTGCGTATGACCGAGTTGTTGTATTTGCAATGCCTTCGGCAATAGCCAAAGTCGGAGAGTTTTTTAATTAATGAGAAGATCGAAAAATAATAAATAATTGACCCATGTATATAGCAATTGCAGGAAATATCGGTAGCGGTAAGACCACGCTGACCGAGATTTTGACCAAACACTATGGCGCAAAGGCCTACTATGAGGATATTGACAATCCTTATATCAACGACTTCTACGAGGATATGAATCGCTGGGCGTTCCAATTCCAGGTTCACTTCCTTGCAAGTCGTATTCGTCAAACTATGGATATGTTGGCCGATAAGTCGGCAGATATCTTTCAAGATCGTACTATTTATGAAGATGCTCACATCTTTGCGGGCAATCTTCATCAAATGGGTTCGATGTCTTCGCGCGATTTCGGCACATATATGAAGTTGTTCGATATCTCTACCAACCTTATTCCGCAGCCGGACCTTCTTATCTATTTGAAGGCGAGTGTTCCGACTCTTGTGAAGCAGATTCACAAGCGAGGTCGCGACTACGAGCAGAATATAGAGGTCGAATATCTCGAAAGATTGAATAATCGCTATAACGATTGGATTGAGAACCACTATACGGGCGAGGTATTTGTTATTGATAAGGATAACAACGATTTCGTAGAGAACGCTAAGGTCTTGGAGGCTCTCTACGAGCGTTTGGACGCTATTAAAGCATCGAAGAAGTAGTCAATGAGAGCACTACCTATTGCCTTTACGGAGCGTATGCGTAAGCAGTTGGGAGCAGAGGAGGCTGAACGTCTTTTCGAAGCTCTTGATTCGGTATCTCCGGTGGCTGTGCGTTTGAATCCTGCCAAGTGTGGCGAGGAGGGCGTATGGAGCGATGGCGAGGTAATAGAGTGGAGCAAAAATGGTCGTAGGTTGAAGGAACGACCTTCATTTACTCTCGATACGGCATTTCATGCCGGTGCATACTATGTACAGGAGGCTGCGTCACAGTTTATAGACCATATCATCTCGCAAGAGGAGTTGCAGGGCAAACGAGTGTTGGATATGTGCTCGGCACCCGGTGGTAAAACTACTATATATTCGACGGCAGTGGGCGAAGATGGGTTGGTTGTAGCAAATGAGTATGTTCGTTCCCGTGCCAACATCTTGGCGGATAATGTGCGAAAGTGGGGTATGGGAAATGTGTTGGTTACCAACAATGCCCCGGAGCATATCGCACAGTTCGAAGGTTGGTTTGATGTTGTTGCCGTAGATGCGCCTTGCTCAGGCGAGGGAATGTTCCGTAAAGAGGAGGTTGCACGTGAGGATTGGAGCGAGGAGGCTGTGAAGATGTGTGCCGCACGACAGTTATCTATTGTGCGTGAGGCTTGGCAGTCGCTCAAAGATGGCGGACTATTTATATATAGTACCTGTACTTTCAACGAGGCGGAAGATGAGGGCGTTTTGAAGGCCTTTATCGAGGAGGCTGGCGATGTGTTTGAGCTATCGCAGAGAGTAGAAGTTGACGAAGAGTGGGGCATTGTAAGGGGCGAGGTCGGTGCCTTTCAAACTTTCCGCTTCTTCCCTCATAAGACAGATAGCGAGGGGTTGTTTGTGGCAATAGCTCGTAAGTTGGAGCCGACGACACAGCGTACTCCTAAGGCGAGAAAAAAAGTTATGCAGGAGGTGGATAAAAACTCACGAAAGGAGTTGATGCGATGGTTGCAACACCCTGAAAACTATACCTTTGTAATGGTTGTCGATACGGTTTATGCCTATCGTACCGAACAGTTTAAGGCGGTGCAGACACTTTCCGAAGGTTTGACCGCGATATATTCGGGTGTGGCTATGGGCCAGATTTTTAAAGGTAAGCTAAAACCCGATTGGGCATTGTCGCAGTTTGTCGGCTTGGAGCGCAAGAGTGTCGCTGTCGAGGAGGCCGACGAGGAGAGAGCTTTGGACTATCTCCGCAAAAAGGATATTACGGTGGGAAACATGACCGAAGGCATAAATCTAATAACGCACAAAGGCCGAGCGTTAGGTTTTGCCAAGAGGGTGGGGGTAAGATGTAATAACCTCTATCCCAATTCGTTGAAAATTATGAATATGTAGAAAATATGGTAGAGAAACTTTACTATTCTATGGGCGAAATTACCGAGATGTTCGATGTAGAAGCATCTCTTATTCGCTATTGGTGTACGCAGTTCAGTTGTTTGCGCCCTAAAAGGAATACTAAGGGTAATCGAATGTTCTCGAAACAGGACGTTGAGCGATTGAAGCGCATTTATCATCTGCTGAAAGAGAAGAAAATGACCATCGAGGGAGCGCAAAAGGCTATGCGTAAACGAAATATCGAGGCCGAAGAGAACGATTCCGATATTGTCTTGTTGGAGCAATTGCAGTCCTTGCGTGCCATGTTGGTGGAGATGCGTGAGGGTATTGGCGAGGAAGAACCAATCGAAGAGGTCGCATCGACCAAGGCAGAGGTAGCTCCTTCGGGGGAGTCGTCGGAGCCTGTGCAGAAGAAAAAGCGCACACCTCGACGCAAGTTGATAGGCGAGGAGGGCGTTGTCGAAAGACCGCTGTTCCCATTCTATGAGCAGACACTTTTCTAAAACGATAAAACAATGAAAATCAGAGATGTAATTGCTCCAATAGAGGAGTTTGCACCACTCTCTTTGCAGGAGTCGTATGATAATGCCGGCTTGGTGGTTGGCCGTTTAGATGATGAGTTGCAGGGTGGAGTATTGCTTGCAGTGGACGTTACGGAGGAGGTTATCGCTGAGGCAATAGAGAAGAATTGTGGTCTGATAATTACTCATCACCCGATAATTTTCCATCCACTAAAACGCCTTAATTCGGCATCGGTAGTGGAGCGTTGCGTCGAGATGGCTATTCGCAATAATATTGCCCTTTATGCCTGTCATACAAATCTCGATTCTGCACCAAACGGCATGAGTTGGCGTGTAGGAGAGATGTTGGGATTGCAAGATATGGAGTTGTTGCAACCGACTGCGGAGGGTGCAGGTTTTGGCGTTGTAGGAACGCTTGCCGAGCCTATCTCCGAGAGAGATTTCTTGCAGTGCGTAAAGCAAACCTTCTCAGTTGAGACTCTGCGACATAGCGCGTTGCTTGGCAGTGATGTGAAACGTGTGGCAATATGTACCGGAGCAGGAGCTTCGCTGATGAAAGAGGCGAGGGCTTCGGAGTGCGATGTATATCTTACGGCAGACCTCAAATATAACGATTTCTATACCCCCGATTCTCACTTTGTTGTGGTGGATATGGGACATTTTGAAAGCGAATTTTGCGCAATTGCTATTTTATTTGATATTTTATCAAAAATTTTTATTAACTTTGCGCTCCATAAGAGCGCTCAATCGAAAAATCCTGTGCATTATTTTGTGTAATGGGTTGAACGATAGAGTGTTGGGGCCGTGAAAGCCCAATTTTCACGATTAAGAGAAAATAACAAAACTAAAATATATGGCTACAAAGAAAAAGACAGCAGAGGTAGATTACTCGATGTACGAGAAGATTGTTGCTCTCTATGAGTTGCAGAAAATTGACTCTCAGATTGACGAAATCAACAAGGTTAAGGGTGAGTTGCCTTTGGAGGTTGAGGATTTGGAGGACACCGTTGCAGGTTTGAATACCCGCCTCGACAATATCAATCGCGAGATTGACGAGTTGGCATCGCTTACCAAGCAGCGTCAGCGCGAGATCGAGGAGGCTAACGCACTCATCGCTCGCTACAAGGAGCAGCAGAACAATGTTCGCAATAACCGTGAGTATGAGTCATTGGAGAAGGAGATCGAGTATCAGTTGCTCGAAATCACCCTTGCAGAGAAGCGCTTGAAGGAGTATGCTGCTGCGACCAAGACTAAGAAGGCTTCTGTCGAGACCACACAGTCGGAGCTTACAGAGCGTCAGGCAGACCTTGATGTTAAGCGTCAGGAACTCGATTCTATCGAGAGCGAAACTGCTGATGAGGTTAAGAATCTTGCTGCTAAGGCAGAGGTTGCCAAGGCTAAGATTGACGAGCGTCTTCTTTCGGCTTATGATCGTATTCGCTCGAAGGTACGCAATGGCCTTGCTGTTGTAACCGTAAAGCGTGATGCTTGCAGTGGTTGCTTCAACCGTATCCCACCACAGCGTCAGGCTGATATTCGCCTCGGTAAGAAGTTGATCGTGTGTGAGTATTGTGGTCGTATCCTCGTACCATCGGAGGACTAAAATCATTTTGATTGGTGGCTTTTACACCAAATAAAAAATCGCTCCTTGCATAGGTTTGCTATGTTGTGGAGCGATTTTTCTATTTCGCATAAACGTCAATACTCCTAAAATCTATTATTTCTTAGAAAAAACTCTAAACTTTTTACTATCTTTGTAAAGAAATAGAAGAACCTATGGAGTTGTTAATTATATTTATTGTTGCAGTTGTGTCTCTCGCAGTGGGTGCCGTGTGTGGATATTTTGTGGCGCGTACACGCAGTGTGGCATCGGAAACGCTACTCTCGCAAAAGCAGATTGAGGCGGAGCAAATCAAATCCGAACTTGTGGAGTGTCGTACCGAGAATATCTCGTTGCGAGCAGAGAATGCACGTATGGAGGAACAACTGCGTCAGCAGGCAGAGGAGCGCAAAAATCTTCGTACCGAGTCCGAGCGCGCTTTTCGCGAGATAGCAACCTCGATTTTTGATGAGAAGTCTAAGGTTATGCGTGAGAATAACCGCACTCAACTTGGTGAGATTTTAACTCCATTCAAGAGTGACCTCGAAAATCTTAAAAAGACCATCAACGATTGCTATGTCGGTGAGATGAGTGAGGTTAAGTCGTTGAAGGAGCAGGTGAAGGATTTGACCACTTTGAATAATACGATTGGTCGTGAGGCAAAAGAGCTCACTTTGGCACTCAAAGGCAACTCGAAGGTGCAGGGAGATTGGGGAGAGATGCTTCTCAAACAGTTGCTCGAAAAGTCGGGATTGGAGGAGGGCACAAACTATGTCCTACAAGCAACTGAGAATGAGGACGGCTCGAAAATCAAGAGTGAAGAGGGAGGACAGTTGCGTCCCGATGCTGTATTCTATCTTCCGGAAGGAAAGAGCCTTATCATCGACTCGAAGGTGTCGCTGACGGCCTATACCGATTATATTAATGCCTCGGTAGAGGCACAACCTGCGTTGCTGGCGTCGCATTTACGCTCGGTAAAATTACATATTGAGGAGTTGGCTCGCAAGGAGTACCCGAAGTATGTTAAGAATTCGGCAGATTTCGTGATGATGTTTATTCCTAACGAGGGTGCATATCTTGCAGCATTGAATGCTGACAAGGATTTATGGGAGAATGCATATAATCGCCATATCGTGATAATCAGTCCTACGCATCTTATCTCGGTGCTTAAACTGATGTATCAGTTGTGGATGCGTGACAAACAGACAAAAAATGCACTGACTATCGCTGAGGAGACGGGTAAATTGTACAATAAATTTGTAGGTTTTGTTGCCGACTTGGAGGAGATAAACCGCCATCTTGGCAAGGCTACTTCGGCTTACGAGTCGGCCTACAATAAACTATCTACCGGAAGAGGAAATATTATCTCGAAGGTTGAGAGTATTCGCGAACTCGGAGTTACTACTGCAAAGAAATTGAAAATAGAGGCGGAAAAAGATGAATAGGATATATAATATATATAATATATCATCAGAGATTTATGAGACACCTTCTGTGACTTGTTGCACTGTGCTTGTCGAAAAGGGCTACTCTTTAACTTCGCAACTAGGCGATATCGAAAATTTGGGTGATACTAAAGAGGAGGGAGAGTGGTAATGAAATATATTAAGAATATAGCAAGCCTTGTCCTGGCTTGGACTCTCGTAACGGGCTGTATCGATACTAAGTTACAGCACGATCAATCTGCTATCAATTTTGGTGCGCCGGAGCAGATTTATGTCTTATCAGAGAATGCAATATCGCGTACATCGGTTCAAGATGATAAATATGTAAATTGGAACGAAGGAGATGAAATAGCCTATTTCCCTCGTATGAATAGCAACGTACACTATCAACTGCATAGCACCACGCCTACGGAGGAGGGATATAGCCTCTTCAAGCGAGTATCCGAGAATGTAGAGCAGGGCAATGCCCTAAACTATATATATGCAGTCTATCCTTATGCTACTGATGCGGCGATTAGTTCGGAGGGTAATATCATGTTTCAATTGCCTGAAATTCAGTACTATTCCGAGAATTCATTCGGTGAGGGTGCAGCGACCATGGTTGCAGTATCAAATAGCACAGAGGCAGATCCGTTGCACTTTAAGCATTGCATGGGATTCTTGAAATTGCAGATGTATGGCAAAGATTTCGTAGTTAAGCGTATCGAACTTACTGGTAACAAAGGCGAGAAGCTTGCCGGTGCTGCCAATATCGTTGCGGAATGTGATTCTGCCCCTAAAATTACACTCCTGAATTCGGCGCATGAAAGGGTAGTGCTCGATTGTGGCGACGGTGTCCGACTTGGCGACGATGCGTCGAAGGCCACTGCGTTTTGGTTTGCCTTACCTGAGGTCGAGTTCTCGGAGGGCTTTACGATAACAATCCATGGCGCAGACAATGCTTCGTATATAAAGAGTACATCTAAGATCTATACCATTGAGCGAAACACTATCCAGCCGATGAAGGCCTTTAATGTGGTGAACGATGCGAATCTCGATATCCGTGACGAGGATGGTATGGTGCGTTTCAATCTCTCGGAGCGTGGAGATGGAATACTTGGTATAATTGGCGCTACCGAACATAATTGGAAAGAGTGTACCATATTGGTAAATGATAAGCCGTACGATGTTGAGCTTGATAATAACAACCGCCCATATATTCGTGTCGAGTATAACGCCTTAGGTAGTTATAGAGCGGTGCTTCTTCCGTCGGAGAGCGCAAAGTGGTATAAAAACTCACCATACAATGATGTCGTATTGCCTTGTTCTCAGTTCGAGTCGAGAGCTAAGACTACGATTCGTTCATTCCCGATGTATGCAACATACAGCAAGAACAATGGTAAGAATTTGGTATTTGACTACGGCTTTGCTCTATTGCGCTTACGCTTGAAAGGCGAAGCTGATGTAATTTCGGTTAGGGCTGAATTGTCAGATCGATACGATTTGTCGGGTAGTGTGGCACAAGTGGCTGACAATAGCGGATATGAGGTTAAAGAGGGTATGAACTTTGTAGCTCTCAATTGCGTGAATGGTGGCAGTTTTGTAGCTCTAAATACAGGTATATACCGCGATTTCTTCCTAATGATAGCTCCAGGCGAATATGGCGGAAATATGCGATTGTCGGTTTGCGATACCAATCGTAAGGCGGCATTCTATAACTTGCCTGATGTGAATGTTAGTGCCGGAGAGGTCTATACTTATACTGCTGAATATAAACCAAATGAGAATCTGATATTCTACGATGGCTTCGACAATTGTGTCTGGGGCGGAGATGTTGTTCGTGGTAGCAAGGGCTTAGGATTCTCGCCCGATGGCTCGGTAGTAGGCATCAATACCAACCTTGATCGTTCAGGTTATGAGGAGGCTTTGACAAGGGTTTCGTATAATGTCGCAGGCTCGGGATTTGTGCAGTCGAACACTTGGAATGATGTTAGTTCCGACACCGTAGGTAGCTCGCATCAAACCACTGATACTTATGTCGAAAGCCGCTATTTTAACGATATAAAATACCTCTTCCGAGTGCAGGAGTATCCGGGATACATCGCAGTGGGTGCGGGCAATACAGCTCGCGGTATCTATCGCTCGCCGATAATTCGAGGTATGAAAGGTATCGGCTCATTTAGTGTGAAGATTCGCTTTGCGATGCAGGCGGGCTTCAATGGTGTGTTGGTTACTGAAATTCACGGCGGAGGACGCATATCGTCGGCTAAATTGGACGGTAGCAATATTGCGCTTACTGCCGGCAATAGCACCTATAAATCTACCGTTTCAAACCTTTCGATCCGACCTTCGCAACTCGTGGTGGCGACCAATGTCAAAGATGAAAAGAAGTGGCATACGCTTGAGTTGGTGGTGGCTGATGCAACTAATGGCTCACGAGTGGATTTACGCGATGAGAACACTAATAATGGTGTTCATGGTATATATATTGATAGTATCGAGGCGACGCAGATTGACGAGTGGGAGCGCAAGAGTACAACACTGCGCGTTCTGATGTGGAACATACAGAACGGAATGTGGGCAGACCAGCATAATAACTACGACAACTTTGTTGCATGGGTTAAGAAGTGGGATCCCGATGTATGTATATGGTGTGAGTCGGAGACTATCTATAAGGATAAGACCAACACTTCGGCATCTTCGAAGTATCTGACTAAGGGTTGGCCGGAGTTGTGCAAGCGCTATGGCCACAGCTACGCTGCGGTTGGTGGCAATCGTGACAACTACCCGCAGACGGTAACATCGAAATATTGGATTACGACCGTGCAACGAATTACTGATACCGACGAGGATGGTAAGCATATATCACATGGTGCGGGCCACTTTACAATTACGGTAAATGGTAAGAAGATAAATATTGTGTCGCTCCACATGTGGCCGCAGGCCTATGGGTATGGTGTGGCTACAGCCGACAGAGAGGCTAGTCAGGCGAATAATGAGGGAGATAAGTATCGTGCCTTCGAGATGCAGTACATAGTAGATAAGACGGTCAACAACTCGAAGTATGCTGCTGAAAAGTATTGGATTCTCGGCGGAGATACCAATTCTAAATCTCGTCTCGACAATTGGTTCTATGGCTATGAAACTAACTCTATCAAGTTTTCGACTCACGATGTCTTGCTCAATCAGACCGGTATGAAGGATATTATCGGTTGTCGCTATCCGGGTTGCTTTATGTCGTCTACCTATGGTGATAACCGTATAGATATTCTTTACGCTTCGCCCGATATTTATAATATGATAAGTAATGCGGCTATGATTATCGATGAGTGGCTTGTAGATGGAAAGAAGAGCGAATATGTGTCGTCGTTCTATGACCGCTCGGATCATCGACCTATGATCGTTGATATCGATTTATCCAAATAAAAAATATAGCGAGGAGTAATCCTCGCTATATTTTTTATATCGTTGTTCGGTTTGTCTTGCGGGCAAGTAGAACCTTTAATCGGTTCAATCGAACCATCTCTGATGCGATTTCAAGCTGCTCCTCGTCGCTGATGTTCTCGTCTGCCAATCGCATCTGTAACTCGGCCAACATTCCCGTTACGACCTTAGTCTTAAACAACTGCATCGCCTTCGGTACACCCTTGCCAAGTACTTCCGACTCGGTTGTGGTATGAACATCTTTCTTCACCCAAATCTCGCTCATTGCGTATTGGTCATCTATAAAGAGCAGGTCGGTTGCGGCATTGCAAATCTCTATGTCGCTATGTGTAACCAACTCGTCGGGCAGAAGAATACGCCCCTCTTTGTGGGCGGTGTTATAGATGTCGTATATTTTGTTGTATGCCTCGTTATGGAAACGCATATTGTCCATCTCCATCTCGTCGAGAATCGTATCGGCGACATTCATAGGTATGATTTTTCGTCCCTCGCGGAATTCGTAGTTCTTCGTTCCGTGTACAACGAGGTAGTATGTCAACTCCTTCTCAATCGACTCCAAACTGCTACCAATATTGAGATTTCCTATGATAAGGTTCTCCTCGCTTTGCGGAACCTCCTCTCGGCGTTTCCAATATTGACGACTTTCGCGTTGAATAAACTCGCTTGCCTCTCTGTCGCCCAACGAATTCACGCGATGCTTGGCAACCTCGGAAACAAGAATATCTTCGCCCGTGGACATTAGCTGAGCGCACTCCTTTATGAAGAAAGAGCGCTGAATAGAATCCGGGATTTCGGCTATCGATTGAACGATATCTCGTACTACTTCGCTACGCTTTATTGGGTCGTTGCCTGCGTCGGCAAGCAGTAACTTTGCCTTGTAGGAGATGAAGTCCTGGCTGTTCTGCTTTATGTACTCGCGTACCTCCTCGGCAGAGTGTGAACGAGCAAACGAATCGGGGTCATGCTCGACAGGCAAGAGTACCACGCGAACATTCAAACCCTCTTTAAGAATCATATCTATACCGCGCAACGAAGCATGCTGGCCAGCCGAGTCGCCATCGTACATCACGGTTATATTCTTGGTGAAACGAGCCAAGAGGCGTATCTGCTCGGTTGTAAGCGATGTTCCCGACGATGCCACGACATTCTCCACGCCCGATTGATGCATTGAGATTACGTCGGTATAACCCTCAACCATAATGGCGTAATTCTGCTGCTGGATAGCTTTCTTTGCGAAGAACAAACCATAAATCTCGTTTTTCTTGCTATAAATTTCGCTCTCCGGCGAGTTCTGATACTTGGCAACTTTCTTGTCGGTACGGAGTGTTCTACCTCCGAATGCCACGATACGGCCCGAAACATTGTGTACGGGGAACATTACACGCTCGCGGAAGCGGTCAAAGATAGCACCGTCGCTTTCGCGCTGTATCGAAAGTCCGGTAGATAGCAAGAACTCCTCCTTGTAACCGGCATGCAGTGCGTCTTGCGTCATCTTATCGCCACCCGAAGGGCAGAATCCGAGACCGAATTTGCGGATTGTGCTCTCCGAGAAACCGCGCTGTTGGCGGAAGTAACTTAGACCGATACTGATACCTTCTTCGGTATTGTGGAGCGTGTTTGCGAAGTAGTCTGAAGCCCACGAATTGAGCATGAACATACTCTCGCGGTTGTTACTGCGGATCTTGTCCTCTTCGGTTTCTTCTTTCTCCTTAACCTCGATGCCATACTTTTTGGCAACTATCTTTAACGCTTCGGGGTAGGTTACATTCTCATGCTCCTTAACGAACGATACGGCATTTCCGCCTTTACCGCAACCGAAGCACTTGTAGAGGCCTTTCGATGGAGATACGACAAACGAAGGCGTCTTTTCGTTGTGGAACGGACAGCACGCTTGGTAGTTTACACCCTTTTTTTTGAGTGTAACATAGTCGTTTATGACCTCGACAATATCTGCCGCGGCATAGATCCTATCTATGGTATCTCTATCAATCATCGGGTACAAAGGTAGTGAAAGAAATTAAAAATGAAGAATTAAAAATTAAAAATTCCTCTCTCGTTTTACTCTTTGTAGAGTAAATACTTGCGTCGCAAGGCCTTGAATCTCTCGACATCGCCCTGCCATACGGCTCTTATTTCGTCAGCGGAGAGCCCCTCGACAATCATCTTGCGAATGTAATCAACACCCACCAACTTCTCAAAAAACGGAGTGAAAAAGGCTTCGCCTACGCCCAATCGGTTGTAGGCATCGATTATATATTCGATGTTGAACCCCTTGCCGATAATCTTCTCGTGTGGCACTTGTCGCAAATCGACGCCGTAGCACTCTTTGTTGAGGTGCGGAGGATATTTTGCACCCGCAATCGAGCGAGGTGTAAACTTGAAATTACCCTTGATATCGGGGTGCCCGTAGGTCTCGAAAGGGAACTCTGTACCTCGTCCGAGCGAGCATATCGTACCCTCGAAAAGACAGATAGAAGGATAGAGGTATATTGCCTGCATCGAGCGTAAGTTTGGCGATGGGGAAATCGGCAATGCGTAGCGAGTTTGATGGGTGTAACCCTTGCAACGCACAACCTCCAATTTACAAGCCTTGCACCAACCCTCGCCAATGGCCATTTTGGCTATCTCGCCCATTGTCAAACCATGTACGACGGGGATTGGCAAAGCCCCAACACCCGACTTATACTTCATGTCGAGAATCGGTCCGTCCACATACATTCCGTTAGGGTTCGGGCGGTCTAAAATTATCACCTCCCTGCCTCCATCGGCTGCACTGTTCATTACCGAGAGCATCGTTATGTAATAGGTGTAGAATCGCAGACCTACATCCTGCATATCGACGACTATAACGTCGAATTGAGTTACCTGTTCGGGGGTGAGTCGGCGCGACCTAGAGGAGTAGAGCGACCAAATAGGCAGGCCCGTCTTCGGATCGATAGAAGAATCGACCTTCTCGCCAGCATCGGCACTACCTCTAAAACCGTGTTCGGGTGCAACCACACTCACGACATTTACACCCTTAGCGAGCATTACATCGAGCAGATGTTCGCCATTCACTACGGCAGTATGGTTAGCCAGTAGAGCAACCCTCTTGCCTTGTAGCAATTGTTGCCATTCGGCATTACGTTCTGCTCCGCAAATAACCCTTGCATGCGAGATTGCCGTGCATGCAAGAAGCATCAATAATAGGATAAGTTTTCTCCTCTTCATACCTGGTTCTACCACATCACACCGAGGCGAATACTGAAACTAAGAGCTATGTTGTCGCTATGTCTGCCCAGCCACTTGAAGGTCTGAAATCCGTGGTAGTAGCCCGTTTCGGCAGTTTTACCAAAACAATAACCTCCTCCAACCCAAGCGTCTGCAATAAAGCGACTTATGCAAAATTGATAACCCGAAGTTCCCAATATGGCACCCATTCGTACAGGGGTGCGAAGCGATGTTGCGGAGTGAGTGTAGTCGTAATGTGAGTACATTACCTCAGGACGAAGATAAAATCCCATCAATGGTTTCGCTTCGTTGTAGCCCGCCATGAAGAATTTATGACCATAGCGTACAGTAAAACCCAATGGTTTGTTTTTGTACTTGTCATAGCCGGCTCCAATCATGCTGGCGCATATTTCACCACTTTGCTTACATTGTGGGAAAGCTCTTTCGTAAGAAAGTTTCGTGCTTCCACTTGCCCACGAGAGGAAAGTGACTTTTACTGCATTTTTATATTGCGACTGAGTATTGTTGTGTGCTTTTGCTTTTGCCTCTGCAATAAACAAAATACAAACAGCTGCAACTAAGATTTGTAGTATTCGTAGTGCCATTTTTTTGTCTATTTGTTGCTAAACTCCATTAGATAAGCCTTGATAAATGCGTCCAAATCGCCATCGAGCACACTATCGCAATCGGTTGTTTGATGACCTGTGCGGTGATCCTTAACTCGTCTGTCGTCGAGTACGTATGAGCGAATCTGCGAGCCCCACTCGATCTTCTTCTTGTCGGCTTCGATAGCTTGCTGTGTGGCACGACGCTTTTCCAATTCGTATTGGTAGAGTTTGGAGCGCAAAATACGCATCGCATTCTCCTTGTTCATCAGCTGCGAGCGTGTCTCCTGATTCTCGATAACATACGAAATCTCCTCGCCGGTCTGCTCATCTTTGAAGTGATAGCGCAGACGGGCAGCTGTTTCAACCTTATTTACATTCTGACCTCCCGCACCACTTGAACGGAACGTTTCCCACTCGATATTTGCAGGATTTATAACAACCTCGATGGTGTCGTCCACGGCAGGGGTAACCGCTACCGACGCGAATGTTGTCTGTCGTTTATTGTTGGCATTGAATGGCGATAGACGCACCAAGCGGTGCACTCCGTTTTCGCTTTTAAGATATCCGTAGGCAAAGTCGCCCTCTACCTCCATTGTGCACGATTTTACGCCTACCTCGTCGCCCTCCTGGAAGTCGAGCATCTTTACCTTATAGTTATGTGCCTCGCACCAGCGCGTGTACATTCGTAACAACATCGAAGCCCAATCGAGTGCCTCCGTACCTCCTGCACCGGCATTAATGTCGATGATTGCACCCATCTTGTCCTCCTCGCCGGAGAGCATATTCTTCAATTCGAGTTTCTCCACGAGTTCCATTGCTCTCTCGAATGCCGCCTCTGCCTCATCTTCGCTTGCAAGACCCTCGCTCACAAATTCGGGCATCAGCACCACCTCATCTACGGCCTTCTTTACCTCGTCGAAACTCTCCACCCAACTCTTGATACCCGCCACCTTGCGCAGTTGCTCCTGAGCCTTCTCGGGGTTGTCCCAAAAGTTTGGTTCCAATGTCTTCTCCTCCTCATTTTGGAGGTCTATTCTTCTCTGGTCGATGTCAAAGGCACCTCCCCAGCGTATCCAGACGCCTTACAAGTTCCTTAATTTGTTCTACTTGTATCATACAATTAAAAAATCATTCCGGTTGACTCTTTTCTCACCAATCTTCGGTCAGCCAATTCCTTACATACGTTTTAGTATGCTGCGGTTTGACTGCCTTGCTTGGCAAGAAAATAGCCTAACCGCCTCTGATTTTGGGCTTTCGAGTTGAGATTTACCTCCAATTTTGAGGTTTTTAGTTTTTGCTTTGCAAAATTAGGAATTAAAAATTAAAAACGGAAAATTTTGGGTACAAAAGAATCGCCGAACAGAATTCTGCTCGGCGACGTCTCTAATTATCAATTGTCAGTTATCAATTATCTATTGAAATTCTCGAAGAATTTCCACAACACCACGCCACCCGAAACCGAGACGTTGAGCGAGTGTTTTGTGCCGAGTTGAGGTATCTCGATTGCGGCGTCGCACAAGTCCACAACTTCTTGTGCTACACCCTCTACCTCGTTGCCGAAAATAAGGGCATATTTCGCCCCCTCTTGTTGCTTGAATTTGTTCAGCATCACCGACTCGGTAATCTGCTCGATGGCAACAATGGTATATCCCTCGTTTTTAAGCTGTTGCACGCACTCTGTGGTGGTTGTATAATAGCTCCAATCAACCGAGAATTCGGCACCAAGAGAGCTCTTGTGAATATCTCTTGAAGGGGGTGTTGCGGTGATGCCGCAGAGGGCTATTTTTTCAACCGCAAAAGCGTCGCCCGTGCGGAAAAAAGCACCCACATTTTGGGCTGAACGGACATTGTCCAAAACTACCACTACGGGCATCTTCTCCATCTTGCGAAACTCCTCTACCGAAGGTCTGCCAAGTTCTGCATTAGTCGTCTTTTTCATTTTAGCATTAATTATTGCCACAAAAGTAATCATTATTTGAAAAATTTTCACTATTTTTGACCGATTTATGCGCGCGTACTTGCGAAATGGTTAGAAAGATTATTATATCAATAGTGGCTTTGTTGCTCTCATTCAGTGCATTAGCACAGAGTGAGAAGCTCTATCTTGATGCCGATTTCAACTTCGATTTCGACAACACCGAGTATGCGGGTAGCGGACTCGGCTCTGCCGAAACACTTTTTGGAGTGTCGCTTGCACCGGTGTTGCGCTACGAGTGGAGCGAAAAACACAATCTCGGCGTGGGTGTAAATGCCCAAAAGATGCTTGGCTCGGTACGATTCCTCGACGATATAGATTTGGTGGCGTACTATCAATTTAAGGGCGAGAAGTATGGAGCATTGGCCGGCTTATTCCGTCGCGAGAAGTTGTTAGGTCGCTATTCGGAGGCTTTTTTTAGCAATGCGTGGTTGGCGGGTAACAGGGTAGTGCAGGGTTTAGCGTTGCAATATCATGATAAAATAGGTTCTGCCGAATTGACTGTCGATTGGAACGGAATGTATTCTATGGAGTGTCGTGAGCAGTTCCGTATTCTCTTCTCCGGCGAAGGTCGCTTTGCAAATATTCTCTATGCAGGAGCGTCGGCTGAGATGCAGCACTATGCCAATCGTGCCGATTTCCAACACAATGTGGTGGATAATATCGTCGTAAATCCATATCTCGGAGTCGATTTTAAAGCATTTTTTGATTTTGATATCCGTGTAGGCTATTTACAAACCATGCAACGCGATAGAGTTACGGGAGGAGGCTGGCAGCTTCCTATGGGTGGTGAACTCTACTTCCGAATGAGCCGCTGGGGTGTCTTCATTTCGAACAATCTCTATGTGGGTAAGAATCTCCAACCACTTTACAACTCTGTGGGTAAGGAGGGAACAATATATGGCACAGACCTCTATGCTTCGGACCCGTTCTATGGTACGACAAGCGGAATTTACAACCGCACGGGTATAGGTTACGAGCGCAACTTCTGGAAGGAGCGCATTAAGGTTAAGGCAGAGATGGTCTTGAAAACCGATGGCAAGCGACTTTATACCCAGCAGATTGTGGCTCTCGGTGTAAATATTGCTCCGAAACTGTATGACAAAAACAACAAAACGAAATAAGTAATTTTTAATTCGCCAATGGCTAATAGCTAATGGCAAAAAGCTAAAATTTTTTGGAATTATGGCAACAGAGAACATTGAAGTAAAGGAGAAATCTTTGAACTTCCTTGAAGAGATTATTGAGGAGTCGATTGCGAATGGTTTGGCGCACGTGCAGACACGTTTCCCACCAGAGCCAAACGGCTACCTTCATATCGGACACGCAAAGAGTATCTGCATCAACTTCGGTTTGGCGAAGAAGTATGGCGGTAAGTGTAACCTCCGCTTCGACGACACCAACCCTGTGAAGGAGGATACCGAGTATGTAGATTCGATTAAGCGTGATATCAAGTGGCTCGGTTTCGATTGGGCTATCGAGCGCTATGCATCGGACTACTTCGACCAGCTCTACGATTGGGCAGTAGTGCTTATCAAGAAGGGCTTGGCATATGTTGACGATCAGACTCAGGAGGAGATTCGCCAAAATCGTGGTACCGTTTCGGAACCAGGAAAGCCATCTCCTTGGCGTGATCGCTCGGTAGAGGATAACCTCGACTTGTTCGAGCGTATGCGTGCCGGTGAGTTTGCCGATGGCGAGAAGGTGTTACGTGCGAAGATTGATATGGCGCACCCTAATATGCTCTTCCGCGATCCTATCATGTATCGTATCTTGCACACCGAACATCACCGTACAGGCAACAAGTGGTGCATCTATCCGATGTACGACTACGCACACGGCCAGAGCGACTCTATCGAGAAGATTTCGCACTCGATTTGTACTTTGGAGTTCGACGTACACCGTCCATTGTACGACTGGTTTATCGAGGCGTTGGAGATCTACCCATCGCACCAGTACGAGTTCGCTCGTTTGAACTTGACCTATACAATGATGTCGAAGCGTAATCTCTTGAAGCTTGTTCAGGAGGGTGCAGTAATGGGTTGGGACGACCCACGAATGCCGACTATCTGCGCATTGCGCCGTAAGGGTTACACCCCTGCGTCGGTGCGTGCATTTGCCGAGATGGTGGGTGTTGCAAAGCGCGACAACGTAATCGACTTGGGCAAAATGGAGTACTGTGTTCGTGAGGACTTGAACAAGGTTGCCGAGCGTCGTATGGCTGTTTTGAACCCGCTCAAAGTTGTTATCACCAACTGGGAGGAGGGTAAGGTCGAGATGCGTAAGGCTGTCAATAACCCGGAGAACGAGGAGGCAGGTATGCGTGAAGTGCCATTCTCTAAGGTTATTTACATTGAGCGTGACGACTTTATGGAGAATCCTCCAAAGAAATACTTCCGCCTTTCGCCGGGTAACGAGGTGCGTTTGCGCTACTCGTACCTTATCAAGTGCGACGAGGTTATCAAGGACGAGGAGGGCAATATCGTTGAGTTGCGCTGCTCGTACGACCCAATGTCGGGCGAAGGCTCTTCGAGCGATGGCCGTCGTGTAAAGGGCGTTATCCACTGGGTGTCGGCAGAGCATGCTGTTGAGGCAGAGGTGCGCTTGTACAACCCATTGTTCAAGACCGAGGATCCATACGATACATCGGAGGGACAGACCTCTTGGCAGGACAACCTCAACCCAGAGTCGTTGGTTGTAACAAAGGGTTACTTGGAGCCGGCATTGAAAGATGCTCCTATCGGCACAACATACCAGTTTGAGCGTGTGGGCTACTTCTGTCCTGATACCGACTCTACGGCAGAGCATTTGGTATTCAACCGTACCGTCACCTTGAAGGACTCGTGGGCAAAAATCAATAAATAGTTAGGAATTAGGAGTTGAAAAATAATTCTCAATTCTCAATTTGAAGAATGAAGTTCCGTACCGAGATAGTGATTGCAAAGTTTGCGGAGGGCATAGACCACACACAAAAGGTCTTTGCTCTCGGCTCTTGCTTTGCAGAGAATATATCGGAGCGACTATCGAGGGCGAAATTTTCGGTTACAACAAACCCTTTTGGGGTGTTGTTCAACCCATTTTCGATTGCTAATGCAATAAAGAGGTTGGATAGCGCAAGGAGTTTCGCCGTATGCGACATAGAGGCGGGCAGGGAGTCCTATTTCTCCTTTGATGCTCACTCCTCGCTTGATGGCAAAACCCATACAGAGGCGTTTGGAAATCTAAATCAGGCAGTAGCGCAAGGCTCTAAGGCTCTACGCGAAGCCGATTGGGTGATTTTGACCTTTGGCACAGCGTGGGTGTACGAGCGAGAAGGCAGAGTGGTGGCGAATTGCCATAAGCAACCAGCAAAGGCCTTCGAGCGCAGGCGATTGTCCGTGGAGGAGATTGTCGAGCAATATGATGCGCTCTTTGAGGGAGTTCTGCGCGATAAAAAGGTTATTGTGACGGTTAGTCCAGTGCGCCATGTGGGCGACGGCTTACAAGATAATTGCGTCAGCAAGGCGACACTGCGTTTGGCGGTGGAGGAGTTGGTGGCGAAGCATGAAAATGTCCACTACTTTCCGTCGTACGAGATTTTGATTGACGATTTGCGCGATTATCGTTACTATGGAGAGGATTTAGCGCACCCATCTAAGGTGGCAGTCGATTATGTGTGGGAGTGCTTTTGCAAGTCGGTGCTCGCGCCACAAGCACAGGAACTGTTACCCCGAATAGAACAGATTGTTGCAGCCTCCGAACATCGACCATTCAATCCTGGTGGAGATGAGCATAAGGCATTTTGCCGTAAGATGCTCGAAAAGATAAAGGAGTTGCCGACAATAGATTTTTCGCTCGAAAAGAGCCTGTTTGAAAGATGTTTATGAAGATAAGGGCTAAATATGTAATAACAGCTTTGGCATTGTGCGTGGCAATTTTTGCCGATGCAAAACCTCGCTTTGTCGTAAATATTGTTGTGAGTGGCTTGCGTCAGGGCGATATCGCTCGCTACGAAAAGAATTTCGGTAAAGATGGCTTCTTGCGATTGCGTAGTGAAGGTGTGGAGTTTACCGAGTGTTATGCCGACTATGCACCGACCACGTCGGAGGCAGGTCTGGCCACTTTGGCAACGGGTACAATGGTTGCAACACACGGCATATTCTCATCGGTGTTATTTGACCGTACTCAGAATAAGGAGATTTCTCTGTATCGTAAGACTGTGCCTACACAATTGGGACTTATGTACAAAGATAAAGATGTAGAGGAGAGTTTTACCACTCAATATTTCACTGCCCAGACACTATCTGAATCGATACTTGCTTCGTCGAAGCGCAATCGCGCAATTACCATAGCCCATAAACCTATTTCGGCTATGATTTTGGCCGGTAAGAAGGGTGAGTGCTATTGGCTCGGCGAGAGTGGCAAATGGAGCTCGGCGGATTGTTATATGGAGGAGTTGCCGTCGTGGGTACGCACCTATAATAACGATGATATGAATCGTGTATTTGCCACCGAAACATGGTATGGTCGATATGTCCGTAACCGCTATCGCAACGAGATCTCAGCCGATATCACGATTTACGAGCAGGATAATACGAAACGACCTCGCTCTCAGCGTAAGGTGTCGGAGGGTTGGGTAAAAAATCTTCTCTCGATGCCTTCGGGAAATCTGGCAATTCTCGAATTTGCCAAGCGTGCCGTCGGTTCGCTCCTGCCTCTGCATATCGAAGATGAGTGCAAGGTGCTGAATATATGTCTTGATGTTCCTCGAATAATTGCCGAGAAGTATGGCACAGACTCTATCGAATACGAAGATATGCTCTACTCGTTAGATGCATCGTTGGCCGAGTTCTTGACTTTCCTCTATGCGCAACTGCCTTCTCGTGATGATGTGGCAGTGGTGCTCACTTCGGATAGCGGAATGAGTCCGTCAAAGAGGGATAATAGCGATATGTCGCGTTTTAATACTCGCCAGTTCGAGGTTATAATGAATGCCTTCCTGAGTGCAAGATATGGACAAGATGCATGGGTGCTTGGCTATACAAATGGCTCTCTGTATCTTAATCACGATGTGGTGTATCGCCATAAAAAGAGCCTTGAAGAGGTGCAGAATGAAGTCGCAAACTTTGCTTTGCAGTATAGAGGTGTGGCTTCGGCTATTACTGCTACCGCTATGCGCTCGGCACAATTTTCGAGAGGTGCTGTATCGCTGGCACAAAATGGATATAATCCGCGTCGCTCGGGCGATGTTATAATTCTGCTCGATGCGGAGCGTATAGAGTTGGATTTAAGACGAGTGGCAATGTCCGGCTCGGTATATAACTATGACCGCCATATTCCGCTTATCGTTTGTGGTGCGGGAGTTGCTCCACGTCAAGTGGCGGAACGTATATCCAACGAGCAGATTGCTCCAACCTTGGCCGCTTTGATGGGCGTAGAACGCCCTCAATGTTCTGATGCCGAGATTTTTATTATTAAGTAGGGAGAGGGGAAGAAGGTTGTTATGATAAAGGATACGATACAGGAGGAGATTATCGAGGAGTTCTCGATGTTTGACGATTGGTTAGATAAATATGACTATCTTATTTCGTTGAGCGAATCGTTGCCCGTGATTGCTCCTGAGCACAAAACAGACGACTATATTATTGAGGGGTGTCAATCGCGTGTGTGGGTTGATGCGAGAGTGGAAGATGGTAAAATCTACTACTCGGCAGATAGTGATGCCATAATAATCAAAGGCTTGTTGGCGTTGTTGATCCGTGCAATGGGTGGTCGCACGCCACAAGAGGTTGTCGATACCGACCTCTATTTTATCGATGCGATAGGCCTAAAAGAGAATCTTTCGCCTACACGCGGAAATGGTTTGGTAGCAACAATCAAGCAGATGCGCCTCTATGCCCTTGCATTTACAAAACAGAACGATTAAAAGTTAGGATAATAAGAGATGATGACTCCCGAAGATATATTACGTGTCGAGAAAGATATAGTCTTGACACTCAAAAATGTCTACGATCCTGAGATACCGGTTAATATATACGATCTGGGTTTGATTTATGAGATAGACTTCGATCCGTCGGGCGAGGCTACGATACGTATGACTTTGACAGCTCCAAACTGCCCTATGGCAGATATGTTGGTCGAAGATGTCAATACGCAGGTCGCAAAAGTCAATGGCGTCGAGAAGGTGAATGTTATTCTCGTTTTTGAGCCGGCATGGGATAAGTCGATGATGAGCGAGGAGGCTCTGCTCGAACTCAATCTTTTATAATATGTCTGCCTTGAACTCTCTAAAAGCCGAGTCGCAAAGAGCGTGCGCTAAGGAGTTGCTCGCGCTTGATGGCTCCCATCGCCGAGAGGTTATGGCTCAATTGTGCTTTGACCGAATAGCACAGAAACAGGATTTCCTGATTGATAAATTCCATACTACGGAGGATTGGAACGAAACGGCATATCTGATGCTGTTGCGCTCGTTGGATATAAAAGAGAATCGTTCTTCGTATGAGCGATTGGCAAAGGTCTTGCCGTATCGCTATTTATCCAAAGTTGGTTATGAACGCCATTCTATCGAGGCGTTGTTGCTTGGTTGCGCAGGATTATTACCACGTCTGTCGGTGATATTCGATGGCGATAAACAGGTTGCCGAGCTGCAAGCAATTTTTGACTATGATGCTCATAAATTCGGCTTGGAGCAGATGGCCATGGAAGAGTGGCAACTGACGGGCCATATTGGTGATAACCACCCAATAATAAGATTGTTGCAGTTGGCGAGCGTGCTCTCGCAACACGAATATCTGCTGAATGATCTTTTGTCATGTTGTACAAAAGCAGATGTCGAAAAACTATTTTGCAACAGCTCGGTACCTCGTTGGGCATATCGCTTCTTGTCAGAGGAGAGCGGCAGAGGTACGATTACACGCACCAAGGCTCAGATGATGGGTATAAATGTTGTTGCACAGCTACAAATTTTCTATTCGGAATATACGATGCGTTCCGATCTCGACTCGCGAGGTGTGGAGCTACTCGAACATCTGCCTGCCGAGAGTAATCTCTTTATGAATCGTTGGCAGAAACTCGGCGTGAAGGCTGAGAATGCCCTTGAATCACAAGCTTTGCTACAACTCTCGAAAGAGTATTGCAGTAGTTTGCGTTGCGATAAGTGTCTGCTTCGTCGCTTCCTTGATACCGAATAATGCGTTACTACAACAGCGCTCTGCACAGACTCGGAATATGGACATACGCCGAGCGTTTCTATGTCTATATTCAGTCTGTTTTATAACGATATTACGGGTTTCCTCAACCTTGAAAAGCTAATAGCTGACAGCTAACTAAAAATACATTTGTATTTTCGGGATAATTTTCTTATCTTTGGACCGTTTATAGTGCAAAACGAAATATTATAGCAAAGTATAAAAGTAAATATGAGTGCATTAACAAGTATAATCAAGTTTTTGTTCGGCAGTAAGGCAGATAGAGATCGTAAGGAAATTATGCCTTATGTCGAGAAGATTAAGGCGGTTTATCCTTCGATTGAGGCTTTGTCAAATGATGAGTTGCGTGAGCGTAGCGCAATGCTGCGTAAGCGTATCGCCGACTTTATAGCCGATGATGAGGCACATATCGTGGCACAGAAGGCTAAGCTGGAAGATGTGAATATCTCGCTCAACGAGAAGGAGAAGATATCTAAGGATATCGACCAGACCGTAAAGCGTATTGACGAGAATATCGAAAAGATCCTCGACGAGATTTTGCCGGAGGCTTTCGCTATCATGAAGGATACGGCTCGTCGTTTTGCGCAGAACGATATTGTCGAGGTTACAGCCAACGATTTTGACCGTAATCTTGCTGCGCAGAAAGATTTCGTAAATATTGAGGGCGACAAGGCTCTCTATTCGACTCATTGGACCGCAGGTGGTAATGATATCAAGTGGGATATGATCCACTACGACGTGCAGCTGTTTGGTGGTGTTGTTCTCCACAAGGGAAAGATTGCCGAGATGGCTACCGGTGAAGGAAAAACCCTCGTGGCTACCTTGCCTGTATTCTTGAATGCCTTGGCGGGAAAGGGCGTTCACATGGTAACGGTGAACGACTATCTTGCAAAGCGTGATGCCGAGTGGATGGGCCCTATGTATCAGTTCCATGGCTTATCGGTTGATTGTATTGATGCTCACCAACCAAACTCGGAGGAGCGCCGTAATGCATATCTTGCAGATATCACTTTTGGTACAAACAACGAGTATGGCTTCGACTATTTGCGCGACAATATGGCCTCTTCTACATCAGATTTGGTACAGCGCAAGCATCACTTTGCCATTGTCGATGAGGTCGATTCGGTGTTGATTGACGATGCTCGTACCCCGCTCATTATTTCTGGTCCTGTACCAAAGGGAGAAGACCAGCTTTTCGAGGAGTATCGTCCTGCTATCGAACATCTCTATGGTTTGCAGCGCGACTTCGTAACAAGCTTGGTTGCCGAAGCGCGAAAGTTGGCTGCCGAGGGTAAGATGGAGGAGATGGGACTCTTGACATATCGTGCATATAAGGGTTTGCCAAAGTATAAGCCGTTGATTAAGTTCCTTTCGGAACCTGGTATCAAGGTGCAGATGCAGAAGACCGAGAATATTTATATGGCGGATAATAACCGTCGTATGCCGGAGATTACCGATGAGTTGTTCTTCGTTATTGACGAGAAGATGAACTCTATCGAGTTGACCGACAAGGGCCACGAGGCGTTGTCGAAGCGTGTCGGCGAAGATGGCTTCTTCGTATTGCCTGATGTGGGCGCCGAGATTGCTGAATTGGAGGCTCAGGAACTCTCGTTGGAGGAGAAGGCACAGAAGAAAGATGAACTCTTGAATGATTACTCGGTTCGCTCGGAGAGAGTGCATACTGTTAATCAGTTGCTCAAAGCATATGCAATGTTCGAGAAGGACGTCGAGTATGTGGTTATGGACAACAAGGTGAAGATTGTCGATGAGCAGACAGGTCGTATTCTCGATGGTCGTCGCTATTCTGACGGATTGCATCAGGCTATCGAGGCTAAGGAGCGTGTAAAGGTCGAGGCCGCGACTCAAACCTTTGCGACAATCACCTTGCAGAACTACTTCCGTATGTATCATAAACTTGGCGGTATGACCGGTACTGCCGAGACCGAAGCATCGGAGTTTTGGAATATCTACAAACTCGATGTTGTGGTAATTCCTACAAACAGACCAATCCTTCGTAACGACTACGACGATATCCTCTATAAGACCAAGCGCGAGAAGTATAATGCCGTGATTGCAGAGGTTGTTCGTCTTGTTGGCGAGGGCAGACCGGTATTGGTAGGTACAACTTCGGTTGAGATTTCGGAGTTGTTGAGCCGAATGTTGAAGATTCGCGGTATCAAGCATAATGTATTGAATGCAAAGCATCATGCGCAGGAGGCGCAGGTTGTAGCTGAAGCGGGACGTCCGGGGCAGGTTACAATTGCAACCAATATGGCAGGTCGTGGTACCGATATCAAGCTCACAGACGAGGTGAAGAAGGCCGGAGGTCTTGCGATTATTGGTACAGAGCGTCACGAAAGCCGTCGTGTGGACCGTCAGTTGCGTGGTCGAAGTGGCCGTCAGGGTGATCCGGGTTCATCGCAGTTCTTCGTATCGTTTGAGGACGATTTGTTGCGTTTGTTCGGCTCGGAGCGTATCGCTGCCATGATGGATAGAATGGGAATCCAGGAGGGAGAGTCTATTCAGGCAGGCATGATGTCGAGTGCTGTGGAGCGTGCACAAAAGAAGGTTGAGGAGAATAACTTCGGTATTCGTAAGCGCTTGTTGGAGTATGACGATGTTATGAACTCACAGCGTGAGGTTATCTACACCCGTCGTCGCAATGCTTTGTATGGCGAGCGCGTGGAGATTGACCTTAATAATGCGATGTACGACTATGTTGAGTCATTCTTGAACGAGCATGAAGATTATGAGTTCGAGGAGTTCTCTTTCGATTTGATTCGTGAGGTCGGCGTGCAGCCTTCGTTTGATGAAGCCAAGTACAAGAAGGCTCGTCGCGAAGAGTTGGTGGAGTTACTTGTTGCCGATTTGCAGGCGTTGGTAGCTCGTCGTGCCAAGGCTGTTGCCGATACGGTACGTCCTGTGATGACCAAGATATACGAGGAGCGCAAGCATGATTTGTCGGGTAAGATGTATTTCCCTCTTACAAACGGACATCTCGGCTACAATGTACCTGTTGAGTTGCAGCGTTGCAAGGATACCGACGGTGCGGAGATATATCGTGTATTCTCGAAGGTTGTGATGTACGCCAACATTGATGATGCTTGGCGTGAGCACTTGCGCGAGATGGACGAGTTGCGCCACAGTGTGCAGAATGCATCGTACGAGCAGAAGGATCCACTTCTTATCTATAAGTTCGAGTCGTTTGGTCTGTTCGAAAAGATGTTGCAGAAGGTTAACCGCGAGGTTGTTTCGATATTGTGCAAGGCATATATTCCTGTACAGCAACAGAATCAGGAGTCGTTGGAGCGTGCGCGACAGAATAAGGCAAAGGTCGATGTAAATAAGTTGCAGGCATCGCGTATGGCAGCTGCCGCAGCTGCGGGCTCAGGCGAGCGCAGCATAACAGCTCCTATTCAGGTCGAGAAGAAGGTAGGACGTAACGAACTTTGCCCTTGCGGTAGCGGTAAGAAGTATAAACATTGTCACGGAAGATAACGATGGGAGCATACGCAGAGGAGAAACAGCGAAAATTGGATATTCGCTACTTGAAGATGGCGCGCATTTGGGCAGAGAACTCATATTGCGTGCGTCGTCAGGTGGGTGCGCTTATCGTGAAGGATAAGATGATTATCTCGGACGGATATAACGGAACGCCATCGGGTTTCGAAAATATTTGTGAAAATGATATGGGCACGACAAAACCATACGTTCTGCACGCCGAGGCTAATGCCATAACAAAGGTGGCAAAGTCGGCAAACAACTGTGATGGTGGCACACTCTATGTTACGACATCTCCATGTATGGAGTGCTCGAAACTGATTATTCAGGCAGGTATCAAGCGCGTAGTGTTCTCGGAAAAATATCACAATACCGAGGGTTTGGATATCCTTGCGAAGGTGGGTGTCGAGTTGGTGCATCTGCCATTGGAAGAGTAACATTTTTTTACACAATACATTTTAACTTTTAAAACACAAAATTATGAGCTTCTTAACAAACGAGAAATTGACCATCGTCGGCGCAGCCGGTATGATTGGTTCTAACATGGCGCAGTGCGCTATGATGATGAAGTTGTCGTCTAACATCTGTCTTTACGATCCATTTGCTCCTGCATTGGAGGGTGTAGCAGAGGAGTTGTTCCACTGCGGTTTCGATGGCATCAACCTTACCTTCACTTCGGATATCAAGGAGGCTTTGACCGATGCTAAGTATGTAGTGTCATCGGGTGGTGCTGCTCGTAAGGCAGGTATGACCCGTGAGGATTTATTGAAGGGTAACGCAGAGATTGCTGCTGAGTTCGGAAAGAATATCAAGCAGTACTGCCCAGATGTAAAGCACATTGTTGTTATCTTCAACCCTGCTGACATCACCGGTCTTATCACTTTGATCTATGCAGGTGTTAAGCCATCGCAGGTTACCACTTTGGCAGCTCTCGACTCTACACGTCTTCGTAGCGAGTTGGCTAAGTATCTCCACGTTTCGGCTGATAAGGTGGTTAATCCACGTACTTATGGTGGTCACGGTGAGCAGATGGCAGTATTTGCTTCGACAACTACTGTTGATGGTACTCCTCTTACCGACATCATTGGTACAGAGCGTATGCCTCAGGCTGATTGGGACGCACTTCGTCAGCGCGTAATCCAGGGTGGTAAGAATATCATCGATCTTCGTGGTCGCTCGTCGTTCCAGAGCCCTGCTCTCGTATCGATTCAGATGATTGCTGCTGCTATGGGTGGCGAGGCATTCCGTTGGCCTGCTGGTTGTTATGTAAATAACGATGAGTTCAAGAATATCATGATGGCTATGGAGACTAAGCTCGATGCAAACGGCGTTGAGGTTCTTCCTGTTCATGGTACCGAGGAGGAGCATGCTACTCTCGTAGAGTCGTACAAGCACCTCTGCGCTCTTCGTGACGAGGTTATCGCAATGGGTGTTATTCCAGCGGTAGAGGATTGGCACAAGATTAACGAGAACTTGTAGTAAAATCGTTCTGATTGTCTCTTTTTGCACGAGAGTGTCGGATACCAAATTCCTCACATAGGCCTAATATGCTGCGGATTTGTCGCCTAACTTCGCACAAAAATAGTTCAATCATTGACGATTTTGAATAGAGCAGAGGTGGTGCATTTTTGCGCCACCTCTATTTTTTTTTAGTTTTTTAAGGTCCCTTTCCTTTAAATCGAAATTACACAATCGAGTACTTTGTCATGCTCCTCGGTTGGGAGCGTTTCGACAATCTGACAAGGATAACAAACTCCTATTGTGCGAGCGCGGAAACCGCTGTGTGATAGATACTTGTCATAGAATCCCTTGCCGCGACCAAGTCGTGCACCTTGTTGCGTAAAAGCCACTCCCGGTACTATCATGACGTCGATTTTGCTTGGGTCGATTGGCTCCTTTGAGGTAGGCTCCATAATGCCGAAAGCCCCGGTGGCAATCCCTTCCGATATATCGTAAAATTCCATCTCCTCGCCTTCGATGCGAGGTACGACTACTTTTATCTGCCGGCTCAAAAGTTGATTGATGAAATTGCTCGTTTGAGGCTCGTCTGCAAGCGAAACGAAAAGTGCAACAATAGAGGCTTGCTTAATCTCCTTCAAGTAGGCTATCTTGTTGAAAATCTGCGAGGAAAGAGTAGCCTTATCTTCGGCGGATAGCGTTGCTATTTTGGCTCGTATGCTTTGTCGTATGTTGCGCTTATCGCTACAAATCATAAAAACTATGTTTTTAATGGTAAAAAAATGTCAAAAAGTATTGTTATTCCGCAAACAATGACTATCTTTGTAATTAGGTATGCGTGCGTGTGCATGCGAAACAAGATGCAGGCAGAGTAATACGTAAAAACAAACTTTTCACAAATATACACAAATCTTAAATTTAATTAAAATTATGGGCTGTTTTTTAACTAATTCATCTCTCGGAAGAAAGTTGGTGATGAGCATCTCAGGATGTTTCCTCGTGCTTTTCATTCTCTTCCACATGTCAATGAACATCGCCGCAATTTTCTCGGCAGATGCTTACAACATGATTTGCGCCTTCTTGGGTGCTAATTGGTATGCCTTGGTTGCTACTCTCGTATTGGCAGGAGGCGTTCTTATCCACTTCCTCTATGCGTTCTGGCTTACATGGCAGAATCGTCAGGCTCGTGGCAATGTTCGCTACGCTGTAACTGTGAAGGAGAAGGGTGTATCGTGGGCATCGAAGAATATGCTCCTCTTGGGCGTAATCGTAATTCTCGGTTTGGCTTTGCACCTCTCTCACTTCTGGGCAAAGATGCAGTTGGTTGAGATTTTGGGCCACCACGAGAACTCGCTCGGACTTGCTCCAACCGATGGCGCAGCTTTGATTCAGTATGTCTTCTCGCAGTGGTACAATGTTGCCCTTTATATTGTATGGTTGGCAGCTTTGTGGTTCCACCTTTCTCATGGTGTTTGGTCGATGGCTCAGACTATCGGTTGGGCAAATGATACTTGGTATCCACGCTTGAAGTGCCTCTCGACAATCGTTGCAACCCTCATCTGTGGAGGTTTCGCAGTTGTTGCAGTTTGGTTCTATGTTCAGCACCTTTTGACCGCATGCCCTTGCTGCTGTGGTTGCTAATAGGTACCGCTAATACCAATATGGAGTAATTAAGGAAATAACAAAATTAATAAAAATATGGCATTCAAATTAGATTCCAAAATTCCTGCTGGTGAGTTGGCTCAGAAGTGGAGCAACCATAAGGCAGCTATCAAGGTTGTTAGCCCTGCTAACAAGCGTAAGTTGGATATTATCGTTGTAGGTACCGGTCTTGGTGGTGCTTCTGCTGCTGCTTCACTCGGTGAGCTCGGCTACAATGTAAAGGTGTTCTGCATTCAGGACTCTCCACGTCGTGCACACTCTATCGCTGCACAGGGTGGTATCAATGCTGCAAAGAACTATCAGAATGATAACGACTCGGTATATCGTCTTTTCTACGATACAATCAAGGGTGGTGACTACCGTGCTCGTGAGGCTAACGTATATCGTTTGGCTGAGGTTTCGAACCTCATTATCGACCAGTGCGTAGCTCAGGGTGTACCTTTCGCTCGTGAGTACGGCGGCTTGTTGGCTAACCGTTCATTCGGTGGTGCTCAGGTATCGCGTACATTCTATGCTCGTGGTCAGACCGGTCAGCAGCTCTTGCTCGGTGCTTACGCAGCATTGAACAAGGAGATCGCAGCAGGCTCGGTTAAGTCGTACACTCGTCACGAGATGCTCGACGTTGTAGTTGAGAATGGCGAGGCTTGCGGTATCATCGCTCGTAACCTCGTTACAGGTGAGATCGAGCGTCACGGTGCTCACGCAGTAGTTATCGCTACCGGTGGTTACGGAAACGTATTCTTCCTCTCGACCAACGCTATGGCATCGAATGGTTCGGCTGCATTCCAGTGCTACCGTAAGGGTGCAGGTTTTGCAAACCCTTGCTTTACTCAGATTCATCCAACTTGTATCCCTGTACACGGCACACAGCAGTCTAAGTTGACCTTGATGTCGGAGTCGTTGCGTAACGATGGCCGTATCTGGGTACCAAAGAAGTTGGAGGACGTTGAGGCTTTGCGTAAGGGCACTTTGAAGCCTTCGCAGATTGCTGAGGAGGATCGCGACTACTACTTGGAGCGTCGTTATCCTGCATTCGGTAACTTGGTACCACGTGACGTTGCTTCGCGTGCTGCTAACGAGCGTTGCGACGCAGGTTACGGTGTAAACGTGACAGGTTTGGCTGTATTCCTCGACTTTAAGACTGCTATCGAGCGTTTGGGTAAGGAGGTGATTAAGAAGCGTTACGGTAACTTGTTCGATATGTACAAGGAGATTACCGACGTTAATCCATACAACGAGCCAATGCAGATATTCCCTGCTGTTCACTATACAATGGGTGGTATCTGGGTTGACTACAACTTGATGACAACAATCCCTGGCTTGTACGCTATCGGTGAGGCTAACTTCTCTGACCACGGTGCTAACCGCCTCGGTGCTTCGGCATTGATGCAGGGCTTGGCTGACGGTTACTTCGTATTGCCTTACACTATTGGCGACTACCTCTCGAAGAAGATTCAGGCTCCGAAGGTTTCGACCTCGACACCTGCATTCGAAGAGGCAGAGAAGGCTGTTAAGGAGAAGATCGAGAAGTTGCTCTCGATTAACGGTAAGCAGTCGGTTGACGATATCCACAAGCGTCTCGGTCTTATCATGTGGGACAATGTAGGTATGGCTCGTACAAAGGAGTCGTTGGAGAAGGCTATCGTTGAAATTCAGGCACTTCGCAAGGAGTTCTGGCAGGACGTTAAGGTTGTAGGTACCGCAGATTCGTTCAACGTTGAGTTGGAGAAGGCTTTGCGTTTGGTTGACTACCTCGAACTCGGTGAGTTGATGGCTCGCGACGCTTTGAACCGTGCTGAGTCGTGTGGTGGACACTTCCGCTCGGAGCACCAGACCGAGGACGGTGAGGCTCTCCGTCACGACGACGAGTTCGCATACGCAGCTGTATGGGAGTACAAGGGCGAGAACGAGGCTCCTGAGCTTACAAAGGAGGATCTCGTTTACGAGTTCACTCACCGTGCACAGCGTAACTACAAGGATTAATTTTTTGACGTTGAATTTTTAGAAAGGAAAAGATTATGAATTTCACATTGAAAATATGGCGTCAGAAAGACGCTCAGTCGAAGGGCGCATTCGTGGAGTACAAGGTTG
>JAZRGH010000064.1:0-7355 GCA_045644085.1 Alistipes sp.
TACCGTCAATCTTAACGATAACATAGTTGTAGAACACCTGGAGAACCATCGCAGCGATCAAACCGAGGAGGGTTGTCAAGAGCGCAACCTTCATACCACCTGCAACGAGTGCTGGGCTGATATCACCTGCTGCCTGGATAGAGTCGAATGACTGAACGAGACCAACAACGGTACCCATAAATCCGAGTGATGGAGAGAGCGAGATGAACAACGACAACCAGCCGAGACCCGACTCCAACTGACCGGTCTGAACCGAACCGTAAGATACAACAGCCTTCTCAACAGCATCGAGACCCAAGTGGTAACGATCGAGACCCTGATAGAAAATCGAAGCGATAGGGCCCTTAGTGTTGCGGCAAACCTCCTTAGCAGCCTCAACGCCACCCTCGTTCAAAGCAGCCTCAACCTGTGCGATGAACTTCTTAGTGTTGATAGTCGAGAGAGCAAGGAAGAGAATACGCTCGATAGCGATAGCCATACCGAGTACCAATACTACGAGGATAGGGAGCATCCAACCCCAACCACCTTCGAGGAACTTCTGCATGAGAACATAGTGAATCGAATCACCTGCGATCTCTGTCTCTGCGTCGAGAACTGCCTCAGCCGGAGCCTCAACAGCCTCTACTACCTCGGTTGCAGGCTGCTCTGGTGTTGCAGTAGCGGCCTCCTGTGCGATTGCAGTGCTGAAAGTCATTGCAGCAGCTGCCAAAACCAAAAATAATTTTTTCATAGTTTTTAATAAATTAAAAATTGTTGTTTGTGTTTATGTGTGTGTTTTTGTAAAAATTTTTCTTTTCAACCACTCTTATACACCGTCCGTTAAAATCGGCTCATCACATTCAACCATTTGTTATACAAATAGTTAAATTCGCAAATCACCTGTTTTACGTCCGAAATGCGGCATATTACAGTCCGAAATATATAACTTTTTTTTTGTTTTTGCAAACTTAGAGATTTTTCTGCACCCTTTTTTCGTCTTTTGCCGGAGATTTATTACTTTTGCAAAATAATGTAAAGAAACAACAAAAACATTACGAATATGGAGAAAATCAAAGTACTTATCATCGGTAGCGGACCTGCGGGATTTACCGCTGCTATCTACGCTTCGCGTGCCGCTTTGAGCCCTGTTTTGTACGAGGGTATCGAGCCGGGCGGACAGCTCACAACAACAACCGAAATCGAGAACTTCCCGGGATATCCTGAGGGCGTTCAGGGTACCGAAATGATGAACGATTTGCGTGCGCAGGCTTTGCGCCTTGGCACCGATGTTCGTACCGGTATCATCACCGATATCGACACTTCGGCTCGTCCGTTTGTGGTTACTATCGACGGCGAGCAAAAGGTTGAAGCTGAAACAGTTATCATCTGCACCGGAGCATCAGCAAAGTACCTCGGTTTGGAGTCGGAGAAGAAGTTCCGCGGTATGGGTGTAAGTGCTTGTGCAACTTGCGACGGATTCTTCTACCGCAAGCAGGACGTAGCTGTTGTAGGTGGTGGCGATACCGCTTGCGAGGAGGCTACCTACCTTGCATCACTCTGCCGTCAGGTATATCTCATCGTGCGTAAGCCATTCCTTCGTGCATCGAAAGCTATGCAGGAGCGTGTTTTCAACACTCCGAACATCAAGGTTTTGTTCGAGCATAACACCGTAGAAGTGTTGGGCGATATGGACGGAGTGACGGGCGCACGCCTTCGCAAGGGCGACGGTGAGGAGTACGACATCGAGATTTCGGGCTTCTTCCTTGCCATAGGTCATCACCCTAATACAGAGTTGGTTAAGGGTAAGGTAGAGTTGGACGAGCAGGGCTATATCGTAGTTGAACCGGGCACATCGAAGACTTCTGTTCCTGGAATTTTCGCAGCGGGCGATGTTCGCGATCCACACTACCGACAGGCTATCGTTGCAGCAGGTTCGGGCTGTATCGCAGCTCTCGACGCAGAGCGATTTCTTGCTGCGCTGAAGTAGTTGAAAGCGAAAATCGAGATTTGAGATGAATATCACAGGAGTAGTAGTTGGTCTTGCAACCTTCTTGATTATCGGGCTTTTTCACCCCATTGTCATCAAGGCAGAATATTACCTTGGCACAAAGTGCTGGTGGGCATTCTTAGTTGCAGGCGCAATCTTCTGCACATTATCTATCGTAATTGAGAATCTTATCGCCTCGACAATACTTGGCGTAACGGCATTCTCCTCGTTTTGGAGCATCTTGGAGTTGTTCCAACAAAGAGAACGAGTGCGAAAAGGGTGGTTTCCAAAGGGGCCAGGGCATAAAGAGTAAAGATGATTTCGGTAACAATTTTGGGAGCTTCCTCAGCGAAGCCAACCGTAAATGGACACCCTTCGGCACAAGTGGTAAACTGCAACGAGCAGTACTACTTGGTCGATGCGGGTGAGGGAGTGCAACAGCAGATGTTCCGCTGCGGCATCAACCCGTTGCGCCTGCGAGGTGTCTTTATTTCGCACCTCCACGGCGACCACGTTTTTGGTCTTTTTCCCCTTATCTCGACGCTTGGACTCTACGGCAAAAAGACTCCGCTAACTATCTATGCTCCAAAGCCTTTTGGCGAGATTTTGGAGTACCATCTCCGCTACTTCGACAAGGAGTTACCCTACGAGGTGGAGTGGGTGGAGGTCGATACTACCAAACACCAAATAATCTTCGAAAATCGCACGTTGGAGGTGTGGAGTATTCCGCTTCGCCACCGCGTACCAACCTCGGGTTATCTCTTCCGCGAGAAGCCGCAACAACGCAATGTCGATAAGTTCGCTATTGAGCGTTGGGGCTTATCTATCAAGCAGATAGTGGCTGCCAAGGAGGGCGAGGATATCGAGTTGGAGGATGGCACGATTCTGCCAAACGAGAAGATAACTTTCGTAGCGCACCCTCCACAATCGTACGCCTACTGCTCCGACACCAATCGTTCAGGTGCTGTGGCTAAATATGTTGCAGGCGTAGATATGCTCTACCACGAGGCGACCTATGCCGCCGACCAAAAAAAGGAGGCGAAGGATCGTGGCCACGCCACCACCGAGGACGCTGCAAAGACGGCCTTGGCAGCGGGTGCAAAAAAGCTTCTGATTGGCCATTTTTCGTCACGCTACAAGGACAAAGAACCTCTCTTGGCTGAGGCAAGAGCCATATTCCCCGAAACCTACATCGCCACCGAAGGCGAAGTCTATAAAATATAAAAAGCCAATGGCTAATGGCTAAAAGCTAATAGCCCTAAAAATATGATAACGAGAGCAGAGATACTTGACATTAAGGCCCTTGCGACCAAGCAAGGCCGCGAGGATTTGGGTGCATTCATAGCCGAGGGCGAGAAGCTCGTAGGCGAAATTCGCAACTCCGACCTTCGCATTCGCAAGATTTACCAAACAAAACCTATTTTCGCCGAGGGTGAAATTATCTCCGAGAAGGAGATGGAGCGTATCTCGCAGTTGAAGAGCGCAAATTCGGTCTTGGCAGTTGTCGAGGTGCCGAAGCACAAACTCTCGCTCGCAAACCCCGCTAAAAATTTGGTTTTGTGTCTTGACCGCATTCAAAACCCCGGCAACCTCGGCACCATAATCCGCCTTGCCGATTGGTTTGGCATCTCGGACATTGTCTGCTCGGAGGATACCGCCGATTGCTTCAACCCAAAGGTTGTGCAGGCGACAATGGGAGCGATTTTGCGTGTTCGCGTACACTATACAAACCTTGCAGAATGGCTTAAAAACCAGCACAATACAAAGATTTACGGTACATTCCTCGAAGGCGAAAATATCTACTCTGCGCAACTCGAAAAGAGTGGCGTGATCGTTATGGGCAATGAGGGGCAGGGCATCTCCGACGAGGTTGCCAAGTGCGTGTCGCACAAACTCCTCATACCACCCTACCCGGCTGACCGTTGTGGCTCCGAGTCGCTGAATGTGGCGGTTGCAACAGCCGTAATTTGTTCCGAATTTAGAAGAAGGTAAGCCATTATGCTACTGCAAGATAGACTCAAAAACCACCGCCTTATACTCGCCTCGGCATCGCCTCGCCGCCGCGAGTTGTTGGCAGCGTGCGACCTTGCGTTCACCCTTGCCGAGAAGTTCGAGTGCGAGGAGTGCTACCCTGCCGACCTCGCAGCCGATAAGGTTGCCGAGTACCTCTCGCAGCTCAAGAGCAACGCCTATCCGCACGCACTTGCCGACAACGACATCCTGCTGACTGCCGACACGGTGGTTATCCTTGGCGATAAGATTCTCGGCAAGCCACACTCCGAGGAGGAGGCTCGTGCGATGATTACAACACTTTCGGGCGCGAGTCATAAGGTCGTAACAGGCGTTACGCTCCGCACCACGAAGCAGACGATATCCTTCTCGGCAGAGAGCGTCGTAAAGTTCCGAGTGCTTGATACTGAGGAGATTCGCTATTATGTAGAAAAGTATCGCCCACTCGATAAAGCGGGCGCATACGGTATTCAGGAGTGGATCGGTTACATCGGTATCGAGGGTATCGAAGGCTCCTTCTACAATGTTATGGGACTCCCCGTACAACGCCTCTACACCGCACTCAAAGAGTTGATTTAGAAGCTATTCCGATTTTTTTAGTTCTTCGATTTGGCGCAGCAAATCCTCTGCTGTGCGAAGTGTTCGTTTGTGGATACGCAGGCCGATGATACCTCCAATGACAGCACCAAAGATGCCGCTTCCGCTAATGATAAACATCATTGTCAAATCTTCGTGCGCCATATTCTGATATATCTCGTACTCCCACCAGCCAAACCACACTATCAAAATCGGAATAGAGAAGTAGTGCCAATTTTTGTAGATTTTGCGCATTCGTGAAACCTCCTTATAGACCGTAATCAAGTCGCCCGAATAGATATCACGCTTGCGAAGGCGGAAGTGGCTGATAATCATCGACACGAAACTGATCAAAAAGAGTGCCGAGGTTGCAATACATAAAGCTGTAGAGTGCCCCATCCTTTGGAAATTGACATATCCCAACGGTATCATTATCAAGCAGACAACACACATCCAGATAGCACTCCTATTTATCGAGGATAGTTTGCCGGATATAGCCTCTTTTATCAAGCGGTCGTTGATAATCTCCTGTGTATCAAGTTGTTTTTTGAGGGTTGCGAGTTGTTCACGCATCTCCAGAATCTCGTTGGTTTCGATAGTATTCATGGCAATGGGTATTATTCGTTTGACATATTTTTGAGTTGCTCGCGTATGCGCACAAGGCGCACCGAGACATTCTTGGCTGTGATGCCCACGATGGCACCAATCTCCTCGTAGGAGAGGTTTTCAAGCCACAACAGAATTATCGCGCGGTCAAAAATGCCGAGCTTACCTATGCGCTCGCGCAACATCTGCGCTTGGCGACTCTCCTCGTCGGTGTCGGAGAAGAGGTTTATATCCATCGTGAGGCGCGCGGTGTCGGTGCGACGACTCTTTTTGCGCTCGGCACTGATGCAGGTGTTGAGCGCCACACGATAGATCCACGACGAGACTTTACTCTCACCTCGGAACGACTCGAAGCCGCGCCACAAGGCAATCAACACCTCTTGGAAAAGATCCTCGACCTCCTCTTTGTCGGCAGAGAACATATAGCATACGGTGTAGATGGTGGCCTTGTTCTCCCGCACGATTTTTGTAAACTCTTTTTCGTACTGTTTCATCACTTTTAAGTCCGATTTTTACCCATTAGACGCAAAAGAATAGTACAAAACTACAAAAAAATGCGAAATTTTTTATGTTTGGGTTGTAAATCAAAAAATTATTTATACCTTTGCACCGCTGAACAACTCGAAAGAGTGTTTTGCAGAAGCCCAGATGGCGGAATCGGTAGACGCGCTGGTCTCAAACACCAGTAGGTTCACCCCTGTGCCGGTTCGACCCCGGCTCTGGGTACTGAAGCGGGGAAAGTTGAAAAACTTTCCTCGTTTTTATTTTTTAATCCTCGTAACTCATTGGTTTGCTGATATATTAGAGCAAGCACTGTGTTGAGATTATCGGTTCGAAAACTTTTTCCATCAAACTCCAATTTTCCTGAGAAAATCGAACTTAACGCCCTGATTTTGGCTTCCACAGGGGCATATTGAAAGAACTTATCTATATTGGTTATCAAGCTCATAGCATACATCAACTGCGGTTCGATTTTACCACGGTTCGGGGTTTCAAGCAGTTCTTTTCTATCTTCCGCCGCCTTCAACTGCTGTTTCTGCCTGTTAATCATACGGTTATACGCCTCCTTGTCAATTTCTCCATCGAGATACTTATCCTCAATCTTATTCATACGCTCGTTCATTTCATATATCTCGCTATCTATTTTATCAATAACAGCACGAATATCACGAGCATTTTCCTTGCGAAGGTCATTCAACACCTCCGAGTAAAGTTTCATTATCATTTCGCTTGGTCGCAAGCCTCTCACATAGTCCACAAAGGCATTATTGAGCGTATCGGCAGACATTCGTAAGTGCTTACCCGATGTTGGGCAGAAGTAATATGGATACTTACCTCCACTTCCACCTGTGCTAAATGCACCTGTAATTGCACGACCACAATGCGGGCAAATTAGGTACTTACGCAAATAAAATTCGGGTTGTACAGGCTTTGTAAGCTTAGGTTGCTTCTTGCGCTTGCCATCCATAATATCCTGAACGGTATCAAATAACTCCTCAGTCACCAATGGAGTATGTAACCCATCGACAATCACCTCAGGCTCTGTTTTGGTAGCAGGAACTCGAATCTTACCTTTATAAAATATATTACGCAATATGTCAAGGAAAGTACTTTCAGGAATTTCAGGAGCAATCCTTCTGCGGATTGCACACGGAGCCTCCACCCCTTTTGCAACTTCGTGAAAAATAGCACGAATAAGCGGAGCCTTCTCCTCGTCAATTTCAATAGTCTTGGCGGTAGTAATACCGTTACTATCAACAATATGGACATTCTTATACCCTCTTGGTGCAGAGTTAGCCCATCGCCCCGATAGCATCGTTTCACGGATTCCGTCACGAGTTCTGCGACTAATTTTATTGTTCTCTGTATGCGCTGCAGCACAGTAACTACTTAACAATGAAGACCACTCGGTTGCAGAAAAGTCAATAGGACTCTCAATGGCATTAAATTCAATACCCCATTCATCCATAAAGGTTCGCTTGAACATATATGCAAACTCAGGGTTACGACTGAATCTATCCCATCTAAGGAATAGAATCAAATCCACTTCGTGCCTATGCTTCTTGCAATAGTCACGAATCTTCTTCATTTCAGGTCGCACAAAGTCGTGATGCTTTCCCGAAAAGTCTTCGTGATAGCACTCTATAACATTGTACCCGTGTTTGTCGCAATGCTCTCTCAACTTCTTTTCTTGGAA
>JAZRGH010000065.1:0-18917 GCA_045644085.1 Alistipes sp.
CCACCAGGCTCGCCCTCGTTGCGCACCATGCCACAAACGCGGATAGGGCGATCAAGAATTGCCTCCAATAGAGTTGCGTCATATTCGGCAGGGAGTTTTGTGCAGAGTTTCTTCTCTACGAACTCGGCAACCTCGGCCAAATCGGCTTTTCCTTCGTGTAGTGCCTTTAAGTGGGCAAAAGTCTGCGCTTGGAGATTGAGCAAGATACCCGCCAACGCCTTCTTGTAACGAATGGTGTCGCCACGAAGAGCGTCGGTTGTAACGTTATCGATATTTTTCACGAAGATTACATCGGCCTCGATGTCGTTCAAATTCGAGAGCAATGCTCCATGGCCGGCAGGACGGAACAATAGCTTACCTTCGTCGGTAAGGAATGGAGTGTTGTCAGGGTTTACCGCAATGGTGTCGGTTGAAGGTTTTTGCTCCGAGAACGAGATGTCGTACTTGATGCCGAACTTAGCCTCGTAGTGTGCCACACGCTCGTCGAGCAACGCCTTGAATGCAGCCTTATGCTCAGGCGATACTGTGAAGTGAAGTCGTGAAACACCCTTCGATGCACCATACTGTGCACCCTCCATTAAGTGCTCCTCGATAGCCTTGCGAGCACCCTCATCGTAGTTGTGGAAGGTAACCAAACCCTTTGGCTTAGAGCCATAGTTAAGTCCCTCTTTGATGATCGCCGAAACAACAGCCTTGTCGTCGGAGAGATCAACGCCCGTAGCCTTCAACTCCTCATAGAAAGCGAACTTCTCGATATTCTGCAAGAGGGTGTCGATGCCCTTGCCGCGCTTGTCGTCATTGACAAACTCGAACAACTCTTTAAACATGCGGGTAGCAGCACCTGATGCAGGTACGAACTTTACGACTTCGAGCTGCTCGGTAACCTCGTCGTATTGTTTTACAGCATTGTTGCACTCCTCCTCCGAAAGACATGTGATGCCGTCTTCGGGAGAAGCTGCCTTTACAACTTCGAGTGATGGGAAACCTCGCTTGAACGCCTCGATTTGAGCCTCGACCTGAGCGACTGTCAAGCCGTGAGCCTCAATTTCGTGAATCTGATTTTCGTTGAACATAGTCTATGTAGTTTTAAGGTTTTAGTTCATAATTTCCCAAAGATAGCTATAAAAAAGCAAAATCCAAAATGCAGATGCAAAATTAGTATAGACAAACAAAACGGGCCACCTAAGTAACCCGTTTTATTGCTATGCGAGGAGCTGGCTCTCGCTATGGTATTGCTACTTGGTAGGTAGCTTAAATTCGACACTGAAAGAACGCTGGGCACGAACACTGCCATCTTCGGATTTGATGGTAAATCGTACAATGTGGTTGTTGCCGTCGATGAGATCCTCGGTGATTGCAAAGTAGATCACATACGAGTGTTGCATAGCCTGCGTGATAGGAAGATCGTCCAAGCTGACACCCGAGAACGAACCATCGGTGTAGAGAGTAGAACCTCCCGTATAGTCCGACATATACCAAGGACACTCGTTCACGTAATCCTCCCATTTATCCTTGTATTTATCCGGATCTTCCGAGAACACGGTATGAATGGTACCGAGTGAAGTATCCCAATTATCCTGTGATTCGAGGTAGTGTACCGAATACTTTGAGAGAATATTGCCTTGATTAGGAGAGTTTGGCTCGTCAGTAAAGTTTACATAGATGCGATTTGCGCCTTCGCGGAACAAGAAGAGGTCGTTTGCAAAGTGAAGGGCTCCCATACCGCACTCAATAACATTGCTAGAGGTGCTATATTCGCCACTCTTGCTCTTTAAGGTTTCGGCGTCGCTACCGGAAAAGCCTACAGTACGTTTTACGCCTGTTGCGCGATTGAGGTATGTCGAGAGCTCCTCGTATGAGGTAAGATTGATAGCTCCGGTGATGCTACCATCATAGCCCACGCAAGCAAAACGAACATCCAACTTCGAGTTGAGGTTCTTTGCCCAATCTACAATATCTCTTGCGATAGTATCTGCCTCATCGTCCATTGATCCCGAGTTGTCCACAAGAAATACGAAATCGTTCTTCACCGGGCCGGTGCTGATGCCGTCAGCTGAGTTGAATACAAGAAGGCTCTTCGGCTTGTCGTCGATGGAGAGCCATACATTCTGTCTGTCGCCGCAGCTGCAACCTCCCGTGCCTATAAGGCGGAGATACTCCTTGGTGTCAGGGTTTTGAATGCCGGTCATATCCATACGAACAATATATTGCTTGTTTTTCTGGTCGGTGATATATTGGAAGTTCGGAATATCTACATTCGAGTCTTCGATTTCGGGGTTAGGCTCTGCCAACTCATCGCCTGGAATGTCAATATTCGTCTTGCCATTTCCCAACATAATGGTTCGGCTGTCATCTTTCAAGCAGGATGTTGCAGCGAAGATGCACAAGGCAAGAATAACCAAATTGAAAAATTTACTATTCATAATTTACTATTTTTTAATCAATACAAATGCAACTCGTCTATTCAATCGACGGCCTTCGGCGGTATCGTTGGTGGTCAACGGTCTCGACTCGCCAAAGTATGTATAGGTCATCTTGTTGCGCGCGACACCACAGTTTGTCAAGAAGTTCAATACGCTCAAAGCTCTCGCCTTCGAGAGTTTGAGGTTATCCTCGTTGCTACCAACATTGTCGGTGTGGCCCTGAATTTCGACATATAAGCCAGTTTCAATCAACATCTCGGCTATCTGGTTCAGATACTTAGATGAGTTATCCTTTATAATACTCTTGGCAGTGTCGAAATGAATATTGTCAACCGCGCAGATTGTCTTGCCACTGACATCTTTACCCTGTGCCACCATCTCCTGAATCTCTTGCAGGGTATAACAAGGTTTCTCGGCTTTCTGTTTTGGAGTGTAGTTCGAATAGCTCGATCTCGAACTCTTATTTGCAGCCTTCTTAAAGAGCGATATAGGCGCCGAGAATCCAATCTTCATCTCGAAGCCGGAGTGCTTTCTTGTCGAGATAACCGGACCATTGATGTGGTTTACGTTGACGGTATGATTTGCCTTTTCGACTTTGGAATAGGTGTCGGTAATACCAAGCTGGTAGCTGAGGTCGAGACCTATGTGGCACTGCTCACCAAGGATATTTATAGGGTATTTTGCACCACCACCGATGGCCATTGCAAAGTATGCTGCTGCAACATTGCCCTTAGAAAGTTTCAAACTGTAGCTGTTTCTCGATCCGTCCATCAACCTCTCCCTCAATGAGACATTTCCGCCTATTACAAATCCGGCAACGGGGGCCAAATATGCGTATGGCTGAATTTTGGTCTTGTTCAGTTTGAAGTTGTATATTACCGGTACGCGAATGTCGAAGTAGTTAGCCTTTAAGTTGTAGGTACCATTCTTAACTCCGTAGTAGTTGGAGAGATAGAGGCTGCCACCTCGTCCCAAGAATGCGATTTCAGGTCTGATGCTGAAATTTTTTGGTGCACTATACTCTGCCGAGAGTACCAACAATCCCGTTGTCCTGCCTTTGCGTCCGTTATAGATATCCTTTGGTAATCCCGGGAATCTCATCATGTTCGAATGGAAGCCGGTAGAGATGCCCACGCTCCATTTTGTCATGAGTGAGTCTGCATTGTTGGCCTTTGCCTCGATTGTCAAAAGTGAGACCAATGCCAATAGAAGTAGAAATTTCTTCATAAATAATTAAAATGGAATAAGTTTTTGTTGTTTTTCAATCCGTAAAGTGTTGTATGGCACTAATTACCCTTGGGTGTTTTCGATAGATATTTGAGGGTTAGTTGCGCGTGCAAAGATAAGTAAAATTAGATACCGCGACAAGAAAACGATGAAAATATTTGGCATATTTTTAGCTTTATAAATAGAGTTTAATTTCTATTTATGATGAGAAAAATTGTTATTCACTCGCTGCATGCTGAGTTCCGTGCCTTGATACGAGGACTGCTTACCAATGTCAATGCCTTTTTTGTGCCATCAGCCTCACGTGAGGAGCTGTTCCGCATCTGTCAAACGACGAAGTGCGACCTTGTGCTTACCGACGATGTGCGAATGTTTATGAATGGTTCCGATGCGATGTTGCAAATACGTCAGGGAGGTGCTCTCCCACAAATATTTATCCTTTCGCACGACATATCCGAAGATACTGTTACGGCACTGCTCGAAGAGGGTGTAAATCAATTTATAACCATGCCTGTCGCTCCGGAACGGCTTCGTTGTAAGGTTGCGATGCAACAGAAGGAGTTGGTATGAGCACACTGCTGAGCGAGGAGGCTCTGGTTGCTTTGGTGTTGCCAGTGGGATTGATGGTGATGCAGGTATCGCAGAGGAGCTATAAATGGATTCGAATCTATGCTTTGACGCGGTGTATAGAGCGTATATCTCAGATGATTATGGCGGAGGAGGAGCCGAGCGACAAGGAGATGCAGGCTTTGCGTCTTCGATTTCCTGTTGGTGTACTTCTCGATTCGATTCTTTTTATCTCGGAAAAAGTGTATGGAGATGCTCTAAATCGTCTTGCGTTGATTGTTGAGGTGTGTAATGTCGATTATTACCTGATTGGGCGGATAAGTCGTACAAAAGGCCTGTCGAGAGCAGGCTATCTCTTGAAATTGTCGGCTATGACTCATGCAACCATGATTGCGGAGTATGCCGAAGCATATATGGAAGATGAATGCCGTGATGCTCGTTTTTATGCTATGGCGACACTCGTTTCGTCCCGTCCGGAACGTGCGATACAGTATATTGCGAGGTTTGAATCTCGATTAAACTTGTTCGAGGTGGCCGTATTGACGCAACTCCTGCGCCGAGTGGGAGCCCCCATCGCCTATACGCCTCTGCTCTTGTCGCAAAATCGAAATCTGCAACTTGTGGGCATCTATCTGAGTGGACATTTTTCAATTGCCGATGCCGAGCCTCATTTGCAACGTCTTGCCGAGTCGGACGATGGCGAGGTGTCGTATATCGCATTGCAGACACTATGCTCCATACGTGGCAATATATCGACTCCGCAGGTGGGAAAAGCTCTTCGAAAACTATTACCTCATCAGCGCTTGTCGTTCATTCTTCATGCTGTGCAGAATTGCTACACAATGCGTTCATGTATGCGCGCACTCAATCGCGAAGAACAACTGCTGTTTTCGCAACGCATAAACTCCTATAAATGTCAAATTGTATGCAATTAATATCTATCTTGTTGCTTCTGTTCTCGGTTGTTACACTTGTCGGAGCCCTCTTGTTTGTGGTGTTGTGGCATCGTTCATCTCAAAAATCGTCGATGGTGTATCAATTGCAGGAGAGTATGGCCCATGTCGGTATATCGGCGATAGTGAGCTATCCCGAAACTCCGGCTCCGCTTATTGCGCTGCTCGAAGAGGAGTATCCGCGTAGTGAGGCCGTCATTGTAACGGATTTGCAGCACTACCTCTCGCCTTTTGGGGAGCTGATAGGGCGATATCATCTTGTTCGAGTCAACCATTTTCATCTTAAAGGTGTCCGAGCATTGTATCGCTCACGCCATAGAGCATATAGGCGCGTTGTATTGGTCGATTTGCCGATGGAGAATCGAGAGCGTGCCGCAATAATCGGCAAAGAGGTTGCATCGTATGACTATGTACTGCATTTGCAGGGCGAGAGCATTGTGGAACGTAATGCTATTACTTATTGTGCCAATGTTGTCGCCTCTCGACAAATGAACGAAGAGATATTGTTACAAACCTTCGTCGGGGCTTCGGCCTACCTCGAAAAGAACTCTGTTACGGAGAGCGCGCGCGTTGTACAACTGCGGACAAATTATGCGTTGGCTTGGAGTGTTAATAATATGATATTTGCGTTGTTGGCACTCTTTACGCCTGCGTTGATTGCGCTGTTGGCAGTCGTCCTCGGGGCAAAGTTGCTTCTACTGTCGGCAGTCGTTGTGATGCTGGCCGTTGGAGGTTTTCTGTATGTTTCGTGTCGTGTGGTGACGGAAAAGAGTCTGTTTGCAAGACTCGACACAATATTGCGGAATTTTTGTCGATTATTAGTTGAAAGAGTAAAAAATAATCACTATCTTTACGAAAGAGCAGAGAGGAGCCGAATTACCTTCGCGCAGAGTGTTTCGATGCTCTATAACCGAAAGAGAAGAACTAACCGAAAATCACTATGATAGAACAACAACTTCGAACCTATCTTTTGCCTTTTGCCTTTAATGCCGCAGTGCGTGCAGGAGCCGAGATTATGAAGGTTTACAATAAGAGTGAGGGGTGCGATATAGTGGTTAAGAGCGACAATACGCCTTTGACTATTGCAGACCGCCTTGCTCATAACAAAATAAAGGAGGTGTTGGGCGAAACACGTATTCCGATACTCTCGGAGGAGGGACGTGAGATGCTCTATGATGAGCGTAAGAATTGGGATATGTTCTGGCTTGTCGATCCGCTTGATGGTACTATCGAGTTCCTTAAACGCAATAACGAATTTACCGTAAATATTGCCTTGATGGCAGATAATGAATGTATTGGTGCTATCGTCTATGTTCCATGTCTGGGCAAGATGTACTTCGCAGAGCAGGGTTGTGGAGCTATGCTGTTGGAGGGTATTATGCCTGATGAGAATGCTTGTTACAGCGACGATACTATCCGTCATAACGCACAGTGCCTGCCGTTGGCAGTTGCTGTTCACGATACGTTTCGCATTGCCGTATCTCGCTCACATCAAACAGCCGAAACAGCAGCGTATGTAGAGCAGATGCGTAAAATATATCCCGATGCGGAGATTATCGAGCAGGGTAGCTCTTATAAGTTTTGTCTTATGGCGGAAGGGGCGATAGACTACTATCCACGTACCACTGCAACATATGAGTGGGATACCGCAGCTGCCGAGTTGATACTCTCGGAGGCGGGTGGCATGGTACATTCTCTACCAGACCATCAACCTCTACGCTACAATAAAGAGAATTTATTAAATCCTTGGTTCGAGTGTCGTCGTGCCAAGTAGCATAAGCTACTCGTTGAGAGTCGAAAATTCGCGATACTTCTCCTCGCCTTGTTCGGGTGCAAGTACGAAATAGACCTGTATGCTGTCGCGCAACCTTTTGGCAAGTGCGACAGCATCTTTTTCGTCCGAAGCCATAAAGGCTGTGGCCAGCGCATCTGCCGTAGCGCAATGAGGGGCAATGACGGTTGCAGAAAGCAGTGTCGTTGTCAGTGAACGCCCTGTTTGTGGGTTCAGCGTGTGCGAAATGCGCTCTCCTTCGGCATTGTAGTAGAAACGACGATAGTTGCCCGAGGTAGCGAGGGCAGAACCACTGATTTGCACAACCTTTTGCTGGTGTGCACCAGGGGTATTGTTGTTGTCGAAAGGTGTATCTACTCCAACGCGCCATGCAATGCCTTTGGCATTGACACCTTTGGCACGAATCTCTCCTCCAACCTCTACGATATAGTTGTCGATAGACTGCTGATCAAGCCATTCTGCTATCAAATCGACGACATACCCTTTTGCTACCGAGTTTAGGTCGATTTGCAGACGCGGATCCTCCTTTACGATGCGATTACCGGCGAGCTTGAATTTCGAAAAACCGACAAACTGAACGAGAGAGTCTATATTCGGCTTTGCCTCTCTGTTTTTTGCGGCGAAACCGTAGGCATCGACCAAAGGTTTTACGGTGATGTCGTAGCGCGGGGTTAAAGCGTTTATCTTTGATGCTACCTCGATATTTCGTGCGATATGAATATCCACCGAGTCGGTTTCGTTGCGATTTATGCGACTTAACAACGAGGTGGGATTGAAAATTGACATCGAAGCGATAGCTTCGAGATTTATGTGTTGCATCTTCTCGAAAATCACCTCATTAGAGAGAGATGTTTCGGTTACGATGTGGTATGTGGTGCCGAGCATCGCGCCATCGATGGTGCGATAGTGTGGCGCAGACGAACAACCTGCCAATAGAAGGGTAGCAAGAATAATGAAATATCTCATTTCTTTGAAAATTTGCGTTCAAGGAGAGCCTCCGAGTCCTTTACGGCGTAGCGATACCAGTCGTAGAGGGTGCGTGTGCGTTTCTCGTCAGATAGGTGCCAATCGTTACATTCAAGGCGCATACGTTGCGAGAGCATATATATCAGAATCGCAGCCGAAGCCGATACATTCAACGAATCGACCATTCCGCACATCGGAATCTGCAAGTACTCATCGGCTTCGGCCAAAATCTCCTCGGATACACCCGTCTTCTCTGTTCCGAAAATCAGGGCAAATTTACCCTTTGTAACATCGAAAGTCTCGGGCGTGCAACTCTTGTGATGAGGTGTCGTTGCAATAATGCGATAGCCCTCGCTACGCAAAGCCTTCACTGCTTCGGCGGTGGTTGCGTGGCGGTTTATGTCAATCCATTTGTCGGTTCCGAGTGCGATGTTCAAGGTCGGCAGGAAGGGGCAAAGCTCCTCTACGGTGTGGATATTCTGCACACCAAACGCCTCGCAGTGGCGCACAATCGCACTGGCATTCTGGGCGTGAAACATATTTTCGGTCATCACCGTGATATACTCGGTACGCATATCGAGAGCACGAGTAAGTGTGTCGATACGGCTCTCCAAGAGGAACGAGGAGAGGTAGTCGATGCGCTCGCGCAACTCTTCGAGAGAGAGGTTATTTTCGGTATTTGTCATCTTCATCGTGTATTTTTAGGTAGCTTTCGTAGCGCGAAAAGGCTATCTCCTCACGCTTTACCGCTTCGATTACGGCACAATGTGGCTCGTGGGTGTGGGTGCAGTTGAAGAACTTGCACTCTCCGGCACGCGAAATCATCTCAGGGAAGTAGTGCCACAACTCCTTGTCGTCGATATCTATCAGACCGAAGCCCTTTACTCCCGGAGTGTCGATGATAAAACCATCGGCTACGCGGTACATCGTCGAGAAGGTTGTTGTGTGCTTACCCTTGTGGAACGAGTCCGAAATCTCGCCTGTGCGAATATCTATTGTCGGATCTATCGCTCCGATAAGTGTCGATTTTCCTACACCCGAATTGCCCGAAAGCAGGGTGGTCTTGCCTGCCAACATCTCCTTTACTCGCTCTACGCCGATGTCCTCGGTTGCCGAGATATCGATAACTTCGTAGCCCGCACCCTCGTAAACGTGGTGGAATTGCTCCACCATCTCGGGGGTTTCGCGCAGGAGGTCAATCTTGGCGAGGAGAATAGTTACGGGCACTTTGTACGCCTCGCAGGTAACAAGAAAACGGTCTATAAATTCGACTGCGGTGATCGGCTCGACAAGCGTTACGACCAGCATCGCTCGGTCTATGTTCGATGCGATGATGTGCGACTCCTTCGAGAGGTTCGATGCGCGACGAATAATGTAGTTGTGGCGCGGAGCGATATCGACAATCACCCACTCGCCATCTTCGCCACACTCGCAATGAACCGTATCGCCCACCACTACGGGGTTTGTAGAACGTACACCTCGCAAGCGCAACTTGCCACGCATGCGGCAACGTAAAATCTCACCTTCGTGTAATACTTCGTACCAGCTGCCTGTGGCACGCATTACCAATCCTTCAATTCGTTGCATCGGCTAAACTTTTGGAGTTTGTGAAAGGATATTATGCTTTGCCTCCTCCCAATAGTTGAGAAGTGGCTCGGCGCATTCGCGTACAACGTCAAACGATACGGAAGAGTCGAAATAATCGGGCTCGATAAAGTGCAGATTGCCGTTCAAAGCATAGATAGAGGCATAAAGCAGACTCAATACCAACAAGCCTTTAACTATTGAAAGCACAATTCCGAGCAAGGTATTAACCCAACCCAAACCGATGAACGATAGAACTCGTGCGATGAGTTTTGCAAGAATGGTAGCGACGATAAGAGCTGCCACAAAGGTTATCAGAAAACCTGCGATAACCGAGAATCTGTCATCTATGTTAAACATCGCACCAACGTTTGCTCCGTAGCGAATGGATAGCACTACGCCCAATACAATGCCGAGAAGCCCCAGCAACTGCGAGACGAAACCGCTACGCCAACCACTTATGACTGCCCAAACGAGGGCAATAAGAGTGAGGATATCAAAAAAATTCATAGATAAATCTCTTAAATAACTGCACGAAGTTAGTAATTTATTTGCGAAAGAGCAAAAAGTCATCAGAAAGATAGGGACTATTAACGGTTATTAGCGGAAGTTAGGGGTTATTAGCGAGTTGCCGACACACTAACACCTCGAAACCTCCCTTATCGCATTTGTCGGCAAAAACTTTTAACTTTTCACTAATTTTTGTTACTTTTGTAGCGGTAAAAAGTGTTCGTATGAGACGATTTCTTATTTTAGCAACGATTTTGCTTGGCACATTTGCGAGTGTGTCGGCTCGTGAGATATACTCGCTGAATAGCGGTTGGAGGTTCTTCTATGCAGAGGAGAATGCGAGCGATAATGCCCGCGAAATAGCCCTGCCGCACACTTGGAACCTCGATGCCTTTGTCGGAAGCGGTACATATATGCAAACCTCGGCAAACTATCAGCGCACACTCTTCGTGCCTGCCGAGTGGAAGGGTAAACGAATCTTCCTCCGCTTCTACGGTGTGCAGAGTGTGGCCGATGTCTTCATAAATGGTCGTCATATAGGCGATCACTATGGTGGTTATACCGCTTTCGCATTCGAGATTACCGACAAGGTGTCGTATGGTTACAACAACGCCCTACTTGTGGCGGTAAGCAATACTATGCGTAGCGATGTTCTGCCTACATCTGTCGAGGAGAATCGCTATGGCGGTATCTATCGCGATGTGGAGCTTATCGTAACCGATAAAACCACCATCTCTCCTCTCTACTATGGTACGGAGGGTGTAATGGTCTATCAAACAGAGGTGTCGAAGGAGCGCGTTTCGGGCAAAGTCGATATTGCTCTACTCGGCAAGAAGGACTCTTCGCACAATGTTACGGTTGATTTCCTTGCTCCCGACGGCTATGTGTCGTTATCGAAGAGCGTGAAGGCAAAGATTGACGGAAATATTCTCTCCGTTCCTTTCACTATCGAGAATGCGGAGCTGTGGTCAATAGGCTCGCCACGCCTCTATACAGTGCGTGTTGCGATAGAAGATGAGGCTGTTGAGGTGAAGACCGGTTTCCGAAAGATTGAGGTGTCGTCGGAGAAGAAATTTACGATTAATGGTCGTCGTGTGCGTATTCGTGGCGTGTTGCTTGGTCATGACCGTATGCCGAAGGGAAATGCTGTTTCGAAGGAGGAGATGAATTCGGATATTACCATAATTCGCGAAATGGGAGCCAATGCCGTACGCTCGATTACGGGCCCTCATGCGCAGCACTTCTACAACGAGTGTGACCGCCTTGGTATGCTTGTGTGGGTTGATTTTCCGTTTGCTCGTGCGCCGTTTTTGAGTGATATCCCATACTACTCGACATCGCGTTATGAGGAGAATGGTATGCAACAACTTCATGAGATTATTTTACAAAATATCAATCACCCTTCGGTGGCTATGTGGGGAGTGTTCTCGATGTTGCGTGGCAATTCGAAGCAGCAGATGGAGTATATCCGACTGCTCAACTCAACCGCCAAAAAGCTCGATGCTACACGCCCTACGGTGGCGATGAGCAATCAGGACGGCGAGATTAACTTTATCACCGATTTGATTGTTTGGCAACAGGCCGTAGGCTGGGAGAACGGTGAGATCACCGACCTCGATTTGTGGCAAGGGGCATTGCGCACATCGTGGAATCATCTCTGCCAGGCTGTATGCTATGGCGAAAGTAGCAATGGCGTGCGTTTCAGCAGCGCTGTGGCAACGGGTTGCAACAATACCTTAGCAGCGAAGTTGCGTCAGCAGAAGTTCCACGAGGGCTATTCGCATTTGGTAGATGAAGACCTGTTCTGGGGAGTGTGGCTCAATTCGATGTTCGATATGGGTTCGGCGCGCTATGTGCGCGGTGTGCGAAATTCGGGTATGGTCGCAGGTGACCATAAGAGTCGCAAAAACCTCTTCTATCTCTATAAGTCGCAGTGGAATCGTCGCCAACCGACACTCCATATCACCGATAAGGAGCGCAGTATCCGTGCCGAGGAGAAGCAGGTTCTGACAATCTATTCGTCGTTGGGACGTCCTGTGTTGACGATAAATGGCGATACCGTAGCGTGCGATAATGTTGCACGCACAATCTACCGCACCGACACCTTGAAGTTGAAGGGTTCCAACTCTATAAAGGCGAGTGTGGGTGATAAGGTCGATGAAATGACGCTTACAATTGGCAACTATCTAAGAGTGAAATAGCCTCGCGCCCCTCGCACATCAGCAGGTCGAGCATCGAAGCATTCTCGACGAAAGGGGTACGATCCATAAATAATTGAAAGTATTGGGGAGAGCTGAATCGGCTCTCTCTTTTTTTGTCGCGGAGGTCTGTTACACCATCGCTCGGCTCGATATATTGCTCCGAGAATTGGTGCTTCGGCTCTATGCCGAGAATGTCGAACTCCGCCTGCAATATTTCGCGGTTGAGGTCGGTCAAGAACTTCCACTCGCGCTCATAGATTGGCGCAATGCGGTCAGCGATATAATCGTAGTAGGGCGATGAACGGTATGCCGAGAGAATAGCCACCCAATGCTGGTGTTGCCAACGCTTCGAGTTGTCAATACGCATATCGCGCATAGGGGTACGAGGTCTATTTGCCTTTATAAGTGGCACCGATAACACCATACCGCCCGTAGGCGTTACAATCTCTGTGCGGTTGCGCTCCGAGCGCTTTACATAGTTCTCTCCGAGGTCGATAACGGCCTCTTCGCCACCCTGTAAGAGGTGTGCGAAATGCTCAACATTGCCCCAATATGTTAATGGAAGTACAACCATAAATTTGTCTATTTCTCTTTCCAATCTCCGTTTGCTTTGATGAGCTCGATAAGGTGTTCGAGAGCCTCCTCCTGTGGGATATTGCGCTCGATACACTCCTTACCCTTGTAGAGTGAGATGCGACCTGCGCCTGCTCCGACATAGCCATAGTCCGCATCGGCCATCTCGCCCGGACCATTTACGATGCAGCCCATAACGCCAATCTTCAACCCTTTGAGGTGTGAGGTGCGAGCCTTAATCTCGGCCAAAGCCTTCTCGATATCGTAGAGCGTACGACCACACGATGGACATGCGATATACTCCGTCTGCGAGAATCGTGCGCGAGAGGCCTGCAAAATCATCAATTCGATATTGTGCAGCTCTTCCTCCGAGATATGAGGTGCATCAATCCATACGCCATCAGCCAAGCCGTCAAGCAGAAGCTGTCCCATGTCGGCAGCAGCATAGAGCGCAACCTCCTCCTTCGAGCCCTCGTAATGACGACGGATAACAACGGGTTTATCGCTCTCGTTATTGAGTATTGTAGCGCGCCACTCGGCAGTAGGATTTTCGCTTACGGCATCAACAACGATATATTCATCGGTAATCTCGCTATGCGCCACAATCGGTGCCGAGGTGCGGCGGCGATACTCAAATGGAGAGTATCTTTCGGGGTGCTTAACCTCGAATTCTCCTTCACGATTTTGGAAATGCTCGACCAGCATCTGCGCTACGGGCACCTCATTTTCGGGTGCTTCGGTGAGCGAAACACGAATTGTGTCGCCCACACCGTCAGCCAAGAGTGCGCCAATGCCTACGGCACTCTTTATTCTGCCTTCGATGCCGTTGCCAGCCTCGGTTACGCCGAGATGGATAGGGAAGCTCATACCTTCACGCTCCATCGCCTCGACCAAAAGGCGGTAGGCGTGAACCATTACGCGCGTATTGCTCGACTTCATCGACACGACCACCTGGTCGAACTGTTCCTTGACGCAGATACGCAGGAACTCCATTGCCGACTCGACCATGCCGGCAGGGGTGTCGCCCAACTTATCGACGATATGCTTTGCCAACGAGCCGTGATTTACGCCAATGCGGAGCGCAACACCGCGCTTGCGACACTTCTCGATAAGAGCCTCCAACTCGCCACCACTTGTTCGGTAATTTCCGGGATTGATGCGTACTTTATCTACCGACTCGGCCGCGATAGAAGCAATCTCCGGAACAAAATGAATGTCGGCAACGATGGCGGTAGAGTAGCCTTCCTCGCGCACTTTTGTCACGATATCGGCGAGTGCCTCACCCTCCTTTTTGCCCTGCGCTGTAAGGCGCACGATAGGTGCTCCCGCATCGGCTATGCGCTCAATTTGCGCCACGCTCGCCTCGATGTCGGCAGTCGCGGTATTTGTCATCGACTGCACTGCAATAGGGTTATCGCCACCTATGGTGGTTGTTCCAATTTTCACCTCAACGCTCTTGCGTCTTATGTATTTTGCCAGATTCATAGTACAAAAATAAGAAAAATACCTTAAATTGTCAATTATCAATTGTCAATTATCATTTAGATTGTTATCTTTGCATTATGGGAAGTATGCTCGATAATTCGATAAAGTTTGTGCAGGGCGTAGGCGAGGTGCGTGCCAAGTTGCTGGAAAAGGAACTCGGTATTGTAACTATGCGTGATATGCTCTACCACTTCCCATTCCGCTACATAGACCGCTCACGTACATATAAGGTGCGCGAAGTTACCGAAGATAACTCCTCTGCTTATATTCAGCTACGTGTCCGCGTTGTCGGCAAGTCGTTTGCAGGAGAGGGCCGCAAACAGCGATTCTCGGTCTATTGCGCTGACGAAACGGGGCGCGTTGAGCTGATTTGGTTTAGGGGTATTAAGTGGATTGAGAAGATTATCGAGCCTAATCGCGAATACATAGTCTTTGGTCGCCCATCATTCTTCCGAGGTGAGTTCTCGATGATTCATCCCGAAATCGAGGTTGTCGAAAAGGCCCTCTCTCGTAAGGTTGAAAGTGGCTTGCAGGGCATATACTCCTCGACAGAGAAACTTTCTACTACGCTTGGAGGAAAAGGTCTTTACAATATAGTTTGCTCGTTGTGGGGCGTTGTGCGCAACCATATAAAAGAGTATCTGCCCGAATATATCGTGTGCAAATATGGCTTGATGTCGCTCGAAGAGGCGCTCTACAATATCCACTTTCCGCAGTCGGCAGAGAAGTTGCGACAGGCACAGTATCGTCTGAAATTCGATGAGTTGTTCGGCATTCAACTCAATATTCAGGCTCGTCGCTCGGAACGTACGGGGCGCAGAGATGGCTTTATGTTCCCGAAGGTGGGAGATAAGTTTAATACCTTCTACCATACGAAGTTGCCGTTTGCGCTTACCGAGGGTCAGAAGAGTGCGGTGCGCGATATCCGCAAGGATACGGTTTCGGGTATTCAGATGAATCGCCTTTTGCAGGGCGATGTGGGTAGCGGAAAGACCGTTGTGGCATTGTTGTCGATGTTATTGGCGGGTGATAATGGTTTTCAGTCGTGTATGATGGTGCCCACCGAAATCTTGGCACGACAGCACTATGCCTCGATGTCGAAGATGACCGAAGGTGTACCTGTGCGAATTGCAATCTTGACGGGAACGACAAAGACAAAGGAGAGACGAGAGATTTTGGCCGCTTTGGAGGCGGGCGAGATAGATATTTTGGTGGGTACGCACGCCTTGATAGAGGATAGGGTAAAGTTCTCGAATCTCGGATTGGTGATTATCGACGAACAGCACCGCTTCGGTGTGGAGCAGAGGGCGCGGCTTTGGACAAAGAATGCGCAGCCGCCTCATATCCTCGTGATGACAGCCACGCCTATTCCGCGAACTTTGGCGATGACGCTTTATGGCGACCTCGATGTGTCGGTTATCAAGGGGTTGCCACCGGGCCGTCAGCCAATAAAAACCTACCACTATTACGAGTCGGGGCGATTGACATTGCAGAATTTTATGCGTAGTCAGATTGCTCGCGGCAGACAGATTTATGTAGTTTATCCGCTTATTGCCGAGTCCGAGAAGATGGACTATCTCTCTCTGCAAGAGGGTTTCGATGCCATTGTGCGCGATTTCCCATTGCCAAAATATCGAGTGGCTGTGTGTCATGGCAAGATGAAGTCCGATGCGAAGCAGCAGGCTATGGAGGAGTTCAAAAATGGTCAGGCGCATATTCTGGTGGCAACATCGGTTATCGAGGTGGGTGTTGATGTCCCTAATGCTACGGTTATCGTTATCGAGTCGGCAGAGCGCTTCGGCTTGGCGCAGTTGCACCAGTTGCGAGGTCGCGTAGGTCGAGGTTCGGAGCAATCCTACTGCGTGTTGATGTCGGACGAGAAGTTGTCGAAAGAGTCGAGCAAGCGCTTGGAGGCGATGTGCCAAACAACCGATGGCTTCGAATTGGCAGAGCTGGATCTCAAATTGCGTGGTGCGCGCGATATAAACCGCACGATGCAGAGTGGCGAGGCTTTCGACTTAAAGATCGCAAACCCGACTTACGATAACCAGATTTTGCAGGTGGCACAGGAGTTGGCCATGCAATTGCTGGGCATCGATGCGACGTTATCACACTCCGAGCATCTTGCTTTGAGGGAGTTGCGTGATCGCTATGCTCCCGAACATAAGACCGATTTCTCGGAGATTTCATAATAATAGGCTATACATTTGCGTTTCGATAGATATATGTTGAGTGTGAACAGATTGATAAAAGGCGTGATATTTGTGTTATTACTCTTTGCGGGGGTTGTAACTGCTTCGGCACAACTATTCCAGGAGGGAGAGGTGTTGTATTATCGAGCAGCCTATCGCGCTAAGTTGGTGCCTAATATTGAGGCCGGTGAGGTTACTGTTTCGACCTGCCTCGATACACTCGATGGCAAGGAGGTATATCGTGTTACGGGTAATGGTCGTACTCTGCCGTTTTTTCGTTGGTTCTTCGACATGAACGACACTTATAATATATGGGTGGATAAGGAGAGTCTGCGTACACAACGCTTCGAGAGCGATTTGAAGGAGGACGACTACACCTTCCGCAGCCTCTATCGTTACGATTGGGACTCGATGAAGGTGCATACATGGTCGCAAAGACGACAGAATACTCCGCGCGAGAAGACAATGACCCTTACATCGGAGAGTATGGACGCCGTATCGCTCTATTTCAATCTTCGCTCGGTGGATTTGGAGTCGTTTCGCGAGGGTGAACATCGCCGCCTTGATATGGTGTTGGAGGATACTATACGTCATCTCCGCTATCGCTACATCGGGCGCGAGAATTTGAGAGTACCTAAATTGGGTAGATTTGATACGATGAAGTTTGCTTGTACGATAGGCTCGTCGGAGGAGTTCTCGTTTACTGATGGTACGGAGTTCTTTATATGGATAACCAACGACGAGAATAAAATCCCTGTGATGTTGGCTTCGCCTGTGCGTGTAGGAGAAATTCGAGCCTACCTTCGCCGATACGAGGGGCTGAAACATCCGCTAACCTCAAAAATAAAATAAAAGGCTGCGAATGGCCAATGACGAAAAGACAAAAAATTATTATATTTGCATAAAATAAATAGAAAATACCTTATAATTATGGAAGAGAACAAGTATGAATACAACCCGGAGGAGGGTTTCGATTACGAAAAGGAGGAGAACGAGGCGGTCAAGAAGTCGCTTCGAGGTTATCGCGTTGTGATAATATTGTTGGCTATAATCCTCGCAGGATTGTCTATATTGTATTTCAATCTCAATCGTCAGCAACAGCAAGATTATGCCTTGTTGCAGGCAGACCGCGATACAATTCAGAGCAATCTCAATTCGTTGATTACCGAGTATGACGATTTGAAGTATCAGAACGATACTATTGCGGCACAGTTGGAGAAGGCGAAGGATATGGTTGAGCAGCTTAAATATGAGCGTCGCCTCAACTACAACAAGATTAAGGCATACCAGAAGGAGGTTGGAACTTTGCGTGCCGTGATGAAGAACTATCTTCGTCAGATCGACTCGCTCAATACCATAAACAAGAAGGTCATCGGCGAGAACGTATCTCTGCGTAAGGAGATTTCGACAGCCAACCTTCGTGCCGATGTTGCCGAGGAGCGCGCTTCTGAGTTGCAGAACAAGGTGGCACAGGGCTCGGTGCTTCGTGCTAGAGATATTACGCTTGTTGCGTTGAATGTTAATGACAAGATTATTACCCGTGTGAAGAATGCTACAACTTTGCGTGTGGATTTCACCGTTGGAGCAAATGACTTGGCAAAGCCGGGCAATCGTCAGATATATCTCTGCATTACATCGCCTGACGGCTATTTGCTCTCGACAGATGCAATGCCGACATTCTCGTATCAGGGAACAAAGAAGGGCTATTCGGCATCGCGTGAGGTCGATTACCAGAATGAGGATATCGATGTCAGCATCTACTACAAGGGCAGTGGCTTTATTCCTGGAACCTATAAGGTGGAGCTTTACATGGACGGAAACCTTATCGGCTCGTCGGAAATTGCAGTAAGATAGAAACGTATTAATATCGGGAAATTATGAAAAAGTATGTTTGCACAGTATGTGCGTGGATTTATGATCCGGCAGTAGGCGATCCTGACAGCGGTATTGCGCCGGGAACAGCATTCGAGGATATTCCAGAAGATTGGACTTGTCCAATTTGCGGAGTAGGCAAAGAGGATTTCAATCCGATTGGATAATAAAAAGACCGAGTCGTATGGCTCGGTCTTTTGTTGGACGAGAGAAAAATAGCTTTTCCTCTCCCCGTTGCTTTCTTATCAGAAGGTGTGAGATGAGTTGCAGATTGGGCCTTATCACAAGAAAAATATAAAGGAGTGCAAATTTGCACTCCTTTATATTTTAATCACTTAATTGCTGATTAATTGTACTTGAAAGTTGCCTCGTCCGAAACAGTCAACTTCTTGCGACCCTTTGCGCGGCGAGCAGCCAACACCTTGCGGCCGTTCGCAGTAGCCATACGAGCGCGGAAACCGTGCTTGTTGATGCGCTTGCGGCGCGATGGCTGGTAAGTTCTCTTCATTGCCATAATTCTATCGTTTTTATTGTTTTACTCTCAATGTTAAGCGCATAATCTCCCTATGCGA
>JAZRGH010000066.1:0-4398 GCA_045644085.1 Alistipes sp.
CTGCATCATACCGTCGATAGCCTTCAACTCGTTCTCCATAACGTAGCCGAACATCTTGTCCTGTGGGAAGTACTCAGCGATGAGAGCAGTCGAAGAGTGAGCGCGGTGTGCAGTACCGAATGCGTCGTTGATGTAGCAGTCTGCATACGAAGCGAGCTTCTTAACGAACTCCTTCTGTGGACCCTCTTTGAGAGCCTTCTTTGCAGCCTTCTTCTCCTCGTCAGTAGCGTCCTCAGCCAAGCCACGAGGCTTACCCTCCTCCTCAGCATAGAAACGGAGGTTCTCGAGCAACATAACCTCACCCGGCTTCAAAGCAGCAGCCATCTCAGCAGCCTTCTCGCCCATGCAGTCACCTGCGAACATAACCTTAACACCCAAACGAGCCTCGATAGCAGGGATAATCTGCTCCAACGAGAACTTTGGATCCGGATTCTTCTTTGGACGACCGAGGTGCGACATAAGGATAACGGCACCACCCTTCTCCAACACCTTCTTGATAGTAGGGATTGCAGCACGAATACGAGTGTCGTCAGTTACCTGGCCCTCGCCATTGAGAGGCACATTGAAATCTACGCGGATAATCGCGCGCTTGCCGGTAAAGTCATAATTGTCAATTGCGAACATAACTTTTTAGTTTTTAAGTGATTTATTTATGATTGTTATTTTATTAACATTTCCAACGGTGCAAAGATAGAAATAAAAGCGGAAAACGGAAAACGGAAAACGGAAAACTTTTATTTCAGTAAAGATATAACGCAGAAATTACCCGTTTTTACCGATTTTTTAGAATACCTCTTGCAAGATTTCGATTGAGCGCACCGAGCGGATGGCTTCGAGGTGGATAGAATAGTACTCGACAAGGCGTGAGAGCATCGCCACTCGTTGCTCTCGGTTGAGAGGGATTTCGCCCAAACACTCCAAATCGGTTTCGGTCAAATCGCGCAGAAGTTCCGCTTCCTCGACATTCATCGCATGGTCGTGCAGTGGCATCTCCGATACATACAAGCCCTCGCGCATATCGAACCAACACCCTTTGCGATGCTCATTACCAGGGAAATAGCCGAGATAGTGGCTCAAATTCGCAAGAAACCAAAGGTGGAAATTCGCCACACCCTCATCTATCTCGTCGAGTGCGCAAACCGAACTATGCACGAAGTCGAAGAGCGGTTCGTTTGCCTCACTCTCACCCACCAAGCGATACAGCACCTCTGCCATAAAGAGCGCCATTGTCGATTTGCGAATATCGTAAGGTAACGACTTGAAAACAATATTATTCTGCACCTCGCGCATCTTGTGAAGGTCGCTATGTGAGGACTCCAACCCCTCGAACTGCAATAGAAAGAGTGGTTGAAAGAGAGCCATTTTCGAGCCCCGACCTCGCGAGGAGCGTACTCCCTGCACCATATAGCTTTGGCGGCCAAACTTATCGGTCAGCATCTGCACAACCATTCCGCTATCGCCATATTTTACAGTCGATAGCACCACGCCTCGCGCCTTATAACTCTTCATCGCCTGTCCCATACGCTACAACGATATTTTCTCGACAGTTTCACGCAGACGTGAAGTGTCAAGATGGGTATAAATCTCGGTTGTTTCAATACTTTCGTGCCCGAGCATCTCCTGCACCTGACGGATACTTGCTCCGCCAGCCAGCAGATGCGTTGCAAACGAGTGGCGGAAGATATGAGGGCTCACACTCTTGTCTATACCTGCTCGCTCCACCGCATCACGAATAACATAGAAGACCATAACGCGAGTGAGTGCCGAGCCTCGATTGCTCAAAAAGAGAATATCCTTATTTTTAGAATCTTTTGCCTTACGAGAATCCATATAGATCATTATGCGCTCCCTTGCAACATTGCCAATCGGCACAAGGCGTTGCTTGCTTCCTTTGCCTATAACGCGGATATATCCCTCGCCAAAAAAGAGGTCCGACAATCGCAAAGCGGTAAGTTCCGACACGCGCAAACCACACGAATAGAGCAGCTCCAACATGGCCCTGTCGCGCTTGCCCTTTGTCGTATCGAGAGGTATGGAGTTGATAATCTGCTCCACCTCCTCCACCGTCAGTACATCAGGGAGATGGCGCGTACGCTTTGGAGTCGCGACCAGCTCTGTTGGCGACTGTTCAATTTTATCATTAATAAGCAGATAGTTGAAGAATGACTTCACGCCACTCAGCTCGCGAGCCTGCGACGCCTTGGTGTGCTTGCACTCCTCGAAGAGGAAGGCGAGGTATCGCTCTACCATATATTGTTCGACCTTTGTGGGAGGAACATCGTATTGGCGAAGAATAAAACCTGCAAACAGAGTATAGTCGCGCATATACGCCTCGACGGTATTGTCCGACAATCCCTTCTCCAGCTTTATATACTGTTTGAAACCCTTCGCTGCCCTATTCCACTTTTCGCTATTATCTGCCATAATATATCTACTCTATAACAACTGCAAATATAATAATTTTCGATTAAAATTTAACATAATACCAGACCTTTTATGCTTGATATCAACACAAAAAGGGGTGTCGTATCGCTACAACACCCCCTGCTATTATTCAGTAATATCTTACTTTTGGTTAGAGATAAGGAACTCTAAATCTGACTTCAAGCCTACAACCAAGTTGTCGTACTCGCGGAGACCTGTACCACCAGGGATAAGGTGACCACAGATAACATTCTCCTTCAAGTTAGCCAATGGGTCGCTCTTCGCCTGAATTGCAGCCTCGTTGAGTACCTTAGTAGTCTCCTGGAACGATGCAGCCGAGATGAAGCTCGAAGTCTGCAATGCCGCACGAGTGATACCTTGGAGTACCTGGTTCGAAGTAGCCGAAACAATTGGACGAGTCTCAACCAACTTCATATCGCGACGCTTCAACGACGAGTTCTCATCGCGCAACTTACGCATCGAGATAATCTGTCCAGGGTGAACATTTGTTGAATCGCCCGCATTGGTTACTACAACCTTATCGTACAATTCGTCATTAACGTCCATGAACTCCCACTTGTCAACAATCTGGTTCTCGAAGAAGCGCGAATCTCCCGGATCCTCAATCTGAACCTTGTTCATCATCTGACGAACAATAACCTCGAAGTGCTTATCGTTGATCTTCACACCCTGCATACGGTATACCTCCTGTACCTCGTTTACGATGTACTCCTGAACCTTGGTAGGTCCGAGGATACGGAGAATATCGCTTGGAGTGATTGCACCGTCCGACAATGCCATACCTGCGCGAACATAGTCGTTCTCCTGAACGATAATCTGACGCGAAAGCGGCACAAGGTAACGCTTGATCTCGCCGTCCTTTGCAGTGATAACGATCTCACGATTACCACGCTTGATCTTGCCGAAGGTTACCTCACCATCGATCTCCGATACGATTGCCGGATTAGATGGATTACGAGCCTCGAACAACTCGGTAACACGTGGAAGACCTCCGGTGATATCGCCACCACCCTTACCAACAACACGTGGGATCTTGATGATGATATCCCCAATATGAATCTTCGCATTATCCTTAACGGCAACGTGAGCATTTACAGGCAAGTTGTATGCCTTAACCTCCTCGCCATTCTTATCAATGATGCGGATAACAGGGTTCTTTGTACGATCCTTCGAGTCGATAATTACGCGCTCAGCCAAACCGGTCTGCTCGTCACGCTCCTCACGATAGGTAACACCCTCGATGACATTGTCATAGATAGCCTTACCATCGGTCTCGGCAACAACAACTGCGTTATATGGATCCCACTCGCAGATCAAGTCGCCCTTCGCAACCATTTCGCCCTCCTTCTTGAAGATAGTCGATCCGTATGGCAATGCGTGAGTGTAGAGAGTAATCTCGGTCTTTGGATCTACGATACGCAACTCCGACTGACGCGATACTACGATATTGATAGCCTCGCCCTGTGAGTTCTTACCCTTAACGGTACGCAACTCGTCGATATCGAGGCGACCCTCATATTTCGAAACAACATTTGTCTCAACAGTTGAGCCACCCGCAACACCACCGACGTGGAAGGTACGGAGTGTAAGCTGTGTACCCGGCTCACCGATAGACTGTGCTGCGATAACACCGACAACCTCACCCTTCTGTACCGGACGAGCGGTTGCGAGGTTACGTCCGTAACACTTAGCACAAACACCATGACGCGATACACAAGTGAGTACCGAGCGAATATCAACTGACTCGATTGGAGATTTCTCGATTGCCTCGGCAATAGACTCGGTAATCTCCTGTCCAGCCTCGCAAAGAACCTCACCCGAAACAGGGTCGATAACATCGTTCAAAGCGGTACGGCCCAAGATGCGATCATAGAGTGTCTGAACAACATCGTCGTTACGCTTGATAGCAGTAGCTGTCAAACCACGCAATGTGCCGCAATCCTCCTCATTAAC
>JAZRGH010000067.1:0-32545 GCA_045644085.1 Alistipes sp.
ACAGGAGTACAAGGCTGGCACATTCTGCGATGGCGCAGCACCGATGTATGGCGTAGCTGCTGCCGCTGCTGAGGGTGAGGAGGCTCCGGCTGTTCAGCTCAACCACCTCACAGGTGTTCTTCGCTTTGCTGTTAAGGGTGCTGGCGAGGTGTTGACTGCAATGACCGTTACTACCGAGAGTGGTAAGATCGCAGGTAACTTCGACGTTGACTGCGCAACGGGTGCTTTGACTGCACACGAGGACGCAACCAACGCCGTAACCGTTACCTTTGGCGAGGGCTTGACTCTCGGTGAAGAGGCTACTCCAATCTATGTAGCAGTTCCAGCTGGTGAGTATGGTAAGGTTACTATTGTATTGGCAACTGCTGATGCAAAGAATATGACTGTTAAGTTCAACAGCGAGGGCGATAAGAAGATTAAGCCAAGCATTGTTCGTGAGTTTACCGAGTTCACATTCGAGGCTAACGAAGTAGAGGGAGAGTGGTTCGAGATATATACCTCTGCCGATATGTTGACCTTCGCAACAAACGCTGCGGAGCTCCCATTTGTTGGTGCTAAGGTTGTGGCGACAATTGACATGACAGGTATTGATTGGACTCCAATCGAGGGCTTTACAAAGATTTTCGATGGTGGTAAGAATAAGGGTCATGAGATTAAGGGCTTGAACGCTCCGTTGTTCAACACTGTTGCCGGCACCGTTAAGAACTTGAAGTTGAATGTCAATATCAACTCTGGATTGAACTCGGTTGGTGCTATTGCTCGCAAAGCAAACTGCGCTATTTCGGATTGTATTGTTACGGGCTCTTTGGAACAGAAATACACAGCTACTTATTCACACGCGTATTTTGGCGGAATTGTAGGTATTGCAGGCGAAGGATCTTCTTTTACCAATGTGGTAAATGAGGCAAATCTTACAGCTCCAAGAATCAATCACCAAGCACACTATGTATCAGGTATAGCAGGTTGTGTGGGAGATAATGCAACTAACGCAAGTGCAAAATTGAGTAGCCCAATCAAGTTTATTAACTGTTCAAATGCAGGTAACATAACTGTTCCTGACAAGGAGGGTGTTGCCTCTAACCGAAACTTCTATTGTGGTGGTATTGTCGGTGGAACATATTCCGATTTCGACATTGAAGGTTGTTCTAACTCGGGAGATATTAGCCACGGTAGTGCAGGTATCAAGAATGCATTCGTAGGTGGTATCTTTGGAGCACATTACACCGATGGAATCGTTAATATTTCAAATACTTCTAATAGTGGAAATATCTATTCGGCGGCTATTTGTACTGAGGGTACAATAGTAGGAGGCATTATCGCAAACAGACAGTCCGTAGGTGGTTGTACTGCAACAGGTCTTACAAATTCAGGAACAATCACAGTAGAGGGTACTGCCAAGAAATCTTTATATGTCGGAGGTATTGCTGGTATGTACAGCGTAAAAAGTGGCAATAATAACACTGCATCAGATTGGACCAATAATATCACCGGAACTATTACTGTAAACCACGAAAATACCAGTACAGAAGAAATTACAACTTACATAGGAGGAGTAGTAGGTTATCTTGGAAAGACAGAGAGTACATCGTTCACAAACCACGCACCTGTTACAGCAGCAGGAACTTTTGGCGACAAGGTTCGATTTGGTGGCGTAGCAGGAGTTGCAACCGGTTGTACAGCAATATCTTCTTTCACTAATGAAGCAACTGCTACTCTCGAATACTCGGGTTCAACCATCGCTCAGTTCCTTGTCGGTGGTACTGTCGGCTATGTGTCGAGCACAACCGTTGACGGATTATATCAGAAAGCCGAGCTCAAATTCAAGGGTGATATCACAACAGGTATTAAAGCAGAGGATCAAACCGGCCCGGCGATTGGAGGCGTTGTCGGATTGATGTATAACTCCGGAACGACCAGACTTAAAGCTAAGGATGTCGTTAATGACGGAAATTTGACTATCTCGGATAGCAGCATCAAGACTGCATACATCTCTTATGGTGGTGTTGCTGGTCATGTTCTTATGTATGACATCGACAACTTCGATAATAATGCTGAAAGTTTGACAATAGAGTCAACTTCTACATTAAGTATGTCAGGAGTTTCTTCCTCAAACGCTCATCAGTGGCGACTTGGAGCAATCGTTGGTCGAGCATATAAGGTAGGAATGGTTCAGAATTGCGATAATCATGCTGCAATCTATCATAGAGCAAATTATGGCACATTCCATAGTTCTATTGGTACAATGTTCGGTTATGTATATGGCAATGGTACACCTGATACCAGCATCAAAAAGTGTATTAATCACGAGACCGGAGATTTCCATCTTGAAAGCACATGCGGAACAAAGCGTTGCCGTATGGCTGCTATCTGTGGAGAGTTGGGATATGGTATTATCAAAGAGTGTGTCAACCATGGAGATATCATTTACAATATGCCAAAACGAGCAAATCAGAACTATATTGGAGGTATTGTAGGTGACAACTACGCTGCCAATGGTACTTCGTATGGTATGGTTGAGAATTGTGTAAACAATGGTAAGTTGATATTTGGCTCAAACACTTTGACTGCTGAGTGCTGTATCGGTGGTATTGTAGGTATTCAATACAAGGGTAGTGCAGATAATGCGAAACCTGCATATTGCAAAAATTGTATCAATAACGGAGAGATTCACATTCCTGGTGATTGTGGCGCAGCTGTTGACAAGTTATATGTCGGAGGTATTGCAGGTCGTGCACAGGCAAACCCATTAGGTTATGCATTTGAGAACTGTACCCAGAATGCGAAAGTATATGTATTGAGCAGTGATTATACAGCAGTTGGTATGATTACCGGAAATGCTCGTACTACTGCTCCGGCTAAGGATTGCAAAATCGTAAAGGGTACCGGTATCGTAAAAGAGCAGAAGATAGTACCAATCGATCCTGAGATTTCTGATGATGGCGAAACAATTCTCAAACCGGGTGGACAGGAGATTACAGATGTATTTACACCAATCGATAGCACTAACTTCTTCAACTATATCTATGGTGGTACTACAACTTGGGAGGATACTACCTATGATGGTTGTAGCGTAATTGATGCTGTTCCAGCAATATAATAACCCTTTAATTTGTTACGATTATGAAAATGTATTTAAAACCAGAAATTGATATTTTTGAGGTCGTGGCTGAAAAGGGCTACGGCGATAGCGCAATCCTTCCGGGATTCGGAAGCGAAAGCGACGACTTAATTTACTAATAACGAAGAGAGGCTCGGAGTTTTCCGAGCCTCTCTTTTTCACTATTCCATCTTACGAAAAATCAGACGCAACCCCCACTCTATGCCTTCACGTAGCAGTTTAGTTACTTCGTATATTACGCTCAACCGTTCATCTATATCACGCATTGCATCACGCAATGATACCTTATAAACGACAAGTGCGAGAAGTGCGAAAAACAGTCCGACAAGAAAGCAGGGATAGATAATAGAGCCCATCAATTCGGCAAGCCATACCACAACCCCCACAACAAACAGAAGTGCAGCCACCGGTGCCGCCAAAGCAACGATGATGAGAGCTGCGAAGTGGGAACGTCTCTCGCCCATAGTCTATATGACTATTTTTTATCGCAATCACACGACGGAATAGCCTCCTTGTAAGCTTCGCGCCACTTATCAATCTCCTCGTTCAAGAAATCGCGCACAAAGCTACGCATCTCCTGTCCCGTCTTTGGTGCAAGAGCCAAGGCCACAGCCGAGCCGAGAACCATGCCTCCAAGCACCGAAAAAATACATAATGTAGTGTTTTTCATACGTGTAGTTTTTTGTTGTTAATACTCTGATAACTTCACCCTCCAACGATGCAAAACACACGCCAAAAAAGAAGAGAGCCGAAAGAAAATCTATCGGCTCCCATCTTTCAGTTCACGCCTGAAATTTACCACTCAACACTCTGTGTATAGGTAACTCCAAACGGATCGGTTACACGCACCTCGCCCGCATGAGTTCCGGCGGTAGGCTCTACCTGGAACATGAACGGCACCTTCTGAGGCTTGGAGTATTTGCGCTCGGTCTTACCAAGTTTCTCGGCATTATGCTCAGCATAGATTTTGAGATAGTCAAGGTCTTCTGCGCCCTTTACGATAGACATATCGGCAACCTTAACGCCATTCTCCCACCACTCCGGTGTGCTCCATGTCTCAGGCGAGTAGTTCCATATAATCGCCTTGGCATAGCTGCTATTGGTGCGAGTAGGCGAATATATACGCATCTGATGATCACGCTCATGTCCTACAGTCTTGTAGTACCACTCCATATTGTCGCCATTAACCTCGGCTACAACATATCCATTTGGCGTACCATCGACATTCAACTCACGATTGAGTCGAATCATACCGATACAGCGAGCCACGATGATAGATTTGATATTTTTGAGTGACTCGTATCTCGCAGGAGCTTGGGCATAGTCGAAGTTGTAGTTCTGATGGGTATGTCCTGCCCATGCATATACATTTTTATATTCAGAGAGCAATGCGCTATATTTCTTGTAGTTTACTTTCTTCTCGGCATAGTCATTACGGCCCTTGAAGAGAGGTGCATGGCTGCAAACAACAATAGTAGTCTCCTTCGAGATATGCTTCAAGTCGTTCTCCAACCACTTGTAGGTATAATCTTCAAGGCCTGTCTTGTACTTGTGCTTGTCGGTAGGACGATTATAGAGAATATCGTTTACTACCACAAAGTGCATCTTTCCGATATTGAATGAATAGTTCAACGGCGCAAGGTACGACTCGAAATACGGCGTTCCGAACTTAGTATCGAAGAGAGTTCGCTGATCGTAGTCGTGGTTACCGATAACGCTTACCATAGGTACCGGAGCCTCTGCCAAGACATCAACATAGTGGTCGTAAGCATACATCCAATTATAGACAAGGTCTCCGAGTGTAATGGCATAGACCTCCTTGCCGACCTTATCCTTCAAGGCTGCTACGTCAGGAAGAATAATATCGCGGAAACGCTCAGTCGCCTTATCTGTCTTCAAACCACGAGTCTGAGGATCGCCAATCATTGCCAACACGAAATTATCAGTTGGATTTTCGCGTTTTTTAAGCACAAAGTCGGCTCTTGCCGCCTCGATATAGCGAGGAACTCGACGGAAGAACTGAGGGCGGTTTCCACGCAACGGAATCTCATACTCGGCAGGTACAGATATCATAACGAAATGAACATTGCGCAGATTGCTCTTCATCATATACTCGCCATTAACATCGCTCTTTACACTCTGCTCGCCATCGCTGACAACAACTCCCGGAATAGGCATGCCGGTAGTATCTACTATTCGTCCGAAGATGTTGGTACCATCTTTAAGAGGCTTTACCGCCTTAACCATATCGTCGTAGCGTTCTCCTCGTACAACCAGATGTCTTGAATATCCGATAATTTCACCTGTACGCGATGCCGCAGAGGTGATCTTTCCCTTGTTACCACAATCACAAACGGTAATCTCAATCTTTGGCTTATCCTTATCTACTCGTCCCGCGCCATATGCCAAAACTCCTGCTGTCGAAGAGTACTTATTGGTCGATTTATTATTGACCTTTCCGAAGTTTACACAGTCGCGTATGTAAGCTCCTGTTTTCAAACCTTTACGCATGCTCAACGCACCGACAATACCGCCACAGTAGCTCGACGTTTGAAGACTTTCACCTATGATTTCGCCATAGTTATAACAGTTGCTCAAACGTACACTTTGGGTTGTTTGTGCCATTATACCTCCTGCATAAGCCGGAGCTGATGAATTGGTAGAGATCTTACCGAAATTGATGCAATCGATCATATTCGCTTCGGCATTAAGGCGTGCACATATACCGGCTGCGAATGACTCCTGTGCACCCGATGCAGCAACAATACCAAAGTTGTCGCAGCAGATAATATCGCTATTTCCCCACGATGCTATACCACCTGCACGTGCTGCACCCTTCGACTTGAACGACATTGGCATGCCAATAGCTACCACATTACCGCGATTTACACAATACTTAACAGTCGACTTGGAAAAGTCACCTACGATACCACCAATACTGTTATTAGGATAATCACCCATGTACGACACACTTCCCGAATTCTCGCAGCACGAAATTGTTGCACCGGACAAAGCCTTAGGGTGACTTGCGCCGACAACTCCTCCCATAACAAAGACAAGTCCCTTTGACGATTTTGTGAAATTTATACGAGAAGTTACTGCTGCATAGTTCTTACAACCATAGACAATATTATAGTTACAAGCTACAATCGATCCTACATAGATCTTTTTAAGAGCCTCATTTCCGGTATGCTCAACCATTCCATAGTTTGAGCAATTCAAGACACTGCCTCGGTTTACCTCGACAAGATATGCAACATAGTCGTCTTTATCATTGAACGATGTGTTGGCTGTGAGTTTACACGAAGCATCAATAATGATATTCTCCACAACAGCCTCGGCCTCTACTGTACCAAATAGGGCTGCCTTTGTAGACCAATTATACAATCTGTGGCCACAGCCATCGAACTTTCCCTTGAAGGTCTTGATTGTAGGGAATTTCTTACCCTTCTTCATGTCGATATCGGCCTTCAAGCACACAACGCCTTTGTCGTTCTGCCACATTGAGATATCGGCCTCCTTGTTCAATGCCTTTGCAAAGGCGAGCAACTCCTTGTAGTTTGAGATACCCTCCGCATAAGCCACAAATACGAACAATGAAAGGATTAACGATAAAAATAGTCTTCTCATATTTGTTGTTTTTTAGGTTTTTATATTTCCGTTTTTTGTATTTTATACAAAATTAAGAACTATTTTCCAAAAAAACAAAGAGAAAGCCCACTCATTTGCAGGCTTTCTCTCTATTCATTGATGTCGGTTACTACTACTTCTCGATGAAAGCAGCATACTCGTCAGCCGAAAGGAGCGAATCAACCTCCTCTGGAGCCGACATCTTAATCTTAACCATCCAACCCTCGCCGTATGGGTCCTTGTTTACAAGTGCAGGATCTGCATCGATTGCAGGGTTCACCTCTACAACCTCACCCGATACAGGAGTAAAGGCGTCAGAAACGGTCTTTACAGCCTCGATTGTTCCGAAAATATCGCCAGCAGACAAGCTCTCGCCCTCGCTTTGGATATCAACAAATACGATATCGCCCAACTCGCTCTGTGCGAAATCGGTAATACCAACATAGGCGTACTCGCCCTCTACTCGACACCACTCGTGGTCATTCGAATACTTCAATTCAGCAGGAATGTTTGACATAGTTATAGTTGTTTTAGTTGTTTAATCCTATTTTGCTACCTACAAAGATAATTAAAAAATTATAAACTCCACCTCTTTGAACAAATAATCTTTTGTTTTACCTTGCTCATCTTCAAGTCGAAGTGCTCCCGAAGGGGCTGTACCAAGAATCTTCGCTCGGAACTTCTCGCCACTCGGCAAGGCGTAGATGTGATATTCGTCCTTGCGATAGAGCAACGCATTATAACGCTCGTGTAGCACCTCTGCACCACCCTCGCGTAGCAACTCGTAGTTACGTTGCAGATGCCTCAAAAAGCATTGTAAAACCTCCTCCGAATTCAGCTCTCGGTCAAGCAGTTGCGCCATCGAAACAGGATTTGGAATCGACGGATCAAACTCGGTTTGATTTACATTTATACCTACACCGACAATCGTGCGACGAAGCGATGTCGAAGCAAGCGAATGTTCAATAAGTATGCCGACCAATTTCTTGTCGCCCACATAGATATCGTTAGTCCACTTTATCTTCGCCTCAACGCCATACTCGGCCAACATATCGACAAGCGAAAGCGCCACAACCTCTGACACCGAGAACTGCTCGGTAATAGGCACAAACAGCAGTTCGAGTACCACCGAAAATGTCAAATTTTCGCCCTTGCGGCTATGCCACTCGTGTCCTCGCTGGCCTCGACCTGCCGTCTGGAAATCAGCCCAAACGACATCTCCTTCACGATACTTTTCATCGCGGGCATCGTCGTTAGTCGAAGCGGTTATATCGAAATGATAAATCATTTTTATTAGCTTTTAGCCATTGGCCATTAGCCATTAGCTAAATTAAGAATTGAAAATTTACCAATCATCTCAAAAATCGTAAATGATGAGATTATTTTTGTGCGAAGTTAGGCGACAAAAGCGAAGCATAGTAGACCTATGTGAGCATTTTGGAGTCCGACACTTCGTGCAAAAAGAACTCATCAGAACGATTTTTATGCTTGAACGCCGAAGTCGCGGAGTGCGTCGTTCAAGGTTGTCTTTTTATCGGTTGACTCCTTGCGTTTGCCGATAATCAACGCACATGCTACATTGAACTCGCCAGCAGGGAACTTCTTCGGATAGGTGCCCGGAATAACCACCGAGCGAGCAGGAACATAGCCTTTGTAGGTTACAGGCTCATCGCCGGTAACGTCGATAATGTGAGTTGAGCCGGTAATTACGGTATTCGAGCCGATAACGGCCTCACGGCATACGTGCGCACCCTCAACGATAATGGCACGTGAGCCGATAAAGCAGTTATCCTCGATGATTACGGGAGCCGCCTGGACAGGCTCCAATACGCCACCGATACCGACACCACCCGAGAGGTGAACGTGCTTGCCAATCTGCGCGCACGAACCCACAGTTGCCCAGGTATCTACCATTGTTCCTGTATCGACATAGGCTCCGATATTCACATACGACGGCATAAGCACAGCACCCGGCGCGATATAGGCACCGTAGCGAGCCATTGCGTGAGGAACAACACGTACGCCAAGCTTCTCGTAGTCGTGCTTCAAGTCGATCTTATCGTACCACTCCAACTCACCGGCACGCATTGTGCGCATCTTCTGAATCGGGAAGTACATAATAATTGCCTTCTTGACCCACTCGTTTACCTGCCACTCGCTATTCTCCAAGTCGATAGGCTCTGCGGTACGAAGCTCGCCCTTATCTACCGCCTCAACGACAGCACGGATTACAGCCTTAACCTCCTCTTGTTCGAGCATCGCACGATTCTCCCATGCTTGCTCAACTATTGTTTTCAATTCCGAAAAATTACTCATATATATATTTTTTTTAATCTATCATTGCAACTACGAGGTCGCCCTCGCGATTTATCTTCACCTCAATAGGCTCGCTATCGAGTATCGAGCACATCAACACGCCCCTTACCTCATCGTACTCCTCAATAGAGATATGTTTCACTAGGTCGAGTTCTCCTTTACTATAATATTTATATAGCGCCTCCTTTGCACTCCATATCTCGGCATAGATATCGTTCTGCTCGGCAATAATTTGCTCCTCAGCGGATAGATAACGACTCGCGACCTTATGGAAATCGCGCCCCGCAGACTCTATATCGACAGCACAAGTTCTATCGGCAAAAAGCACAGCTACCATATCTCGACTATGCGATACGCTTATAAACACATTAGGCCGATTGACCTTTGGTGCACCATAATCATCGTAGAAAATATCCACATCGGTACCCAGCTCATGCCTTACTATTGCACGCCATGCTAACACCTCCGAGCGTCGTGATGCGGATCCAAAACGCGCAACAAACGACAAGTCGTCTATCGTTGCGCACCTCAGCAACTCACATTCCGTAGCTATTCGTTCTATGACGATGCGACTACTCATTGCGATTTACGATAATCTTAATCTTATCAATGCGATGCCCCTCCATCGAATCCACCACAAATCGTATTCCATGAGCCGACACCTCGTCTCCCTTCTTCAAGAAATTGCGATTTATTTCGAGCAAAAGTCCCGCAACCGTTTCGGCACGTCCCTGTACATCTTCGAAAAGATTATCGTCAAGATCTAAGACACGCAGCACATCTACAATATGCGTCTTACCCTCGAAAAGATAGGTATTCTCATTCAGACGACGATAGAACGACTCATCGACATCGCTCTCATCGGAAATCTCACCGACAACCTCCTCCAAGATATCCTCCAACGAGATCAAGCCTTGCGTTGCACCATACTCATCAACTACGATGGCCATGTGGAACTTATGCTTCTGGAAATCTTCGAGCACGGCATTAACCTTCTTGTGCATAGGCACAAAGTATGGCTCACGAATAAGTTGTTGCCAGCCAAACTCATCTCCCTTCGATATATGCGCAAGCAAATCCTTCACAAACAGCACGCCCTTGATATCATCGATATCCTCACTATATACAGGCAATCTCGAATATCCTGTTTCGGTGATAATCTCCTTCACTTCGGTAAAGGTCATTGTCTGTTCTACTGCTTTGATGTCGATACGTGGGCGCATGATATCCTCGACCTCGCGTGATGCAATACCTACAATACCTGACAAAATCTTCTGCTCCTCACTCTCCGGCTCGGTAGTCATATCCACAGCATCGGCCAACTCCTCGATAGATATATTCTCGGTACTCGGTGTTGCCATCTTACCCACTCTGCCACTCGTGTTAATCAGGATATAGGCGAATGGCGAGAACAACCAACGCAATACGAGCAGAGGTTGCGCAAATGCCAATGCCACCTTAACATTAGACGTTTGCGCTATAATCTTAGGCAAAATCTCGCCAAAGAGCAGCAATAGGAATGTCGCCAAGACTCCGATAATAAGAAACTCGACGGTTGCATTCCCGAATACAAAAAGTGTATGCATAATCTTCGACGAACATATTACGATGGCGATATTTACCAAGTTGTTCACCACAAGTATAGTAGCCAACAGCGAATCGCTGTTCTTCAACAGTTTCATCACACTCTCTGACGCAACCGAACCTCGTTGTTTTATTGCTCGCAAATCGGAAGGCAGAAGCGAAAAGTAGGCCACCTCCGATGCCGACATCATACCCGATACCATCAAAAGCAGCATCGTGATAACCATCAATAGCACCATTTCGGGCGGGCAACTTTGGAACTCTATAAAATTCATAATATCATTTTTTAGAATAATGCAGGCATATCGGGTTCATTGTTCACGGCTTCCTTCTCTATGCCGCTAACCTGATGCGCCTTGATGGCCGTTGTGAGGGTTATACCATGTGCCACATAAGCAGGTACTCGTTTACACTCCTCAATCTCGGCAAAATTGCGCGATGGGCGCGTTATAGGCGCAGGAGCAGAACGATACTTAGGCATAGGAGGTACTCGTTCAGGCATCTCGTCTGCATCTTGCTTCTCCTGCGAAGGTGTAGTGGTCGTTATAGGCGTTACCTCCGGCTCCGGCTCATTCTTTATAATTACGGGACGAGCGAAATTATCGTTCTGGAAGCCTGTTGCTACAACAACAACCTCCATCTCGTCCTCGGCCAAATTAGGCTTAATACTCATACCCCAGATAATGTTCGTATAGCGAACATTTCCGTTCTCGTCTTCACTCTTTGCGTGATGTTGCACGCGGTCACGCACTCTGTGCGCCTCATTCAAGGTTAATCCCTCCGAACTCGATACCGAGATATTTATCAACACGTTGCGGGCACCGCTAATCGACACATTTCCGAACAAAGGAGAGGTTAAAATCTTATCGATAATCTTATCGGCTCTATCCTCGCCCGTCTCGACAGCCACACCCATTATAGCACTTCCGCTACCACGCATTACGGTACACACATCTGAGAAATCGACGTTCACCAGATTACTCTTGTGTGTAATGATTTCGGCAATACCCTTTGCGGCAAATGCCACAACATCATTCGCTCGACCAAAGCCCGTAGCAGCAGGTAAATGTCCGTAAAGCTGATTTATGGCATCGTTGCTCAATACAATTATGGCATCAACGTATTTACGCAACTTCTCGATACCCGCCTTCGCCTGCGACATACGATGAGGGCCCTCATTTTGAGGAGGAGTAGTTACGATAGCCACCGTAAGTATATCCATCTCGTGCGCCAACTCTGCTATTACCGGAGTTGCTCCTGTTCCTGTTCCGGCACCCATTCCGGCAGCCAAGAACAACATCTCCGTTCCTCTTGCCGTCAACAAATCACGCACCTTATCGAGCGATGCGACGGCACACTCCGCACCACGATCCAAATTGTTACCTGCTCCAAGTCCGTCACCTCCGAGCAGAATGCGATTTTCAACCGCTATGTGCAACTTATCGAGGTCATCTTGGTCGGTATTGCATGCTGCAAGGTTTACTCCCTCAATCTGCATCTGCCACATATGCTCTATGGCATTGCCACCTGCACCACCGACACCCATCGCCATAATACGCGAAGGCTGACTCTTCATTGACACAAGATCATTTAATATGCTGTAATTCTCCATATTTCGTTATTCTCCTACAACCAAATTAAGAAACTGTTAACAAAGCACCTAAATATATTCATCGGTAAACATCTCGTCCAGCCAATTGCGGAATTTGCCAATCCACTTTGCACCTTGCGATTTATTCTGCTTAGGTTGCTCTGTTTGCTGCACTTCCTCCTGTACGTCCTCGACAGTTTGCTCCTCGACACTCTCCGAAGATACAGCCTCGACCTCCTGGATATTTTCAGGTTCAACATTCTTCGGTGTATCATCAACTATTGCCGGCGCATCAGAAGCTACTGTCGTAAAGATATCCTTTTCCTCCGACACCGAAGGGATATGAGGAGCCTCGCCTGCTTCGGCACGAAGTACATTAGGTAGTGTTTCGCAAGCGTTATGTTTTGCTCCATATATCAACAATCCCATTACGACAGATTGCGGGAATGCGCTGACACTCTGTTGCGACTCATCGTCCAAACCGTGCAACATACGGCCAAGTCGAACCTCCATCTGCAACTCGCGAGCGAAAAGCTGGTCTATATTCGAAAGATAGGCCGATCCTCCCGTAAGAACCAATCCGCAAGGTATCTTCGAAACAAATTTAGCACCCTTCAACTCGCGCATTATAAATCGAGCTATATCCTTTAATCGCTCCTCCGCTATCTCGGCAATATTTCGTTGCAGGATCTGCTTTTTGGCATGTCCTGCGGTCTTGACAGGTACGGTTGTATTATCAGGTACGCCATCTGCCGTTGCTGAGCCAAACTTGCGTTTGAGTGAATCAATATCCTTCTTCGACACCTTCAAGAAGTCGTGCAGGTCGTTATTTATACTCGATGCGCCAATAGGCAATGACGAGAAATACCACAACTTACCCTCTTTGACAATCGAGATGTCGGTCAAATCGCCACCTATATCGACAATGGCAACGCCCTCCTCTCGCTCATCGGGCGTAAGCAACAGCTCCGGCAACAAGGTCGGATTGACACACAAGCCACACACCTTGATATCGGCACGATACAATGCTCGATTTACGAGGTCAATCTGATGCTTTCCTGCAAGTACAAAGAGATATGTAGCAGATAGTTTTCGACCAAATGCGCCAAGAGGATTCTTTACCTCCTGGTGGTCATCAATAACATAGCGAAGCGGTATACGGTCCACTATCTCGTCGCCTCCACCAGGTACAACCATCTCTATACGGGAGTTCAACTCACGCAACTCGTTCTCTGTTACACAACCAGTCCTATCGCTGATATCGACATAGTCCTCGTAGCGTACACAATATACCGAGCGGCCCGATATTCCGACATAGGCCGAATTGAGCCTGCGTCCCAACTCGCTCTCCAATGCGTCTTTCGCCTTGGAGATAGCATTTCCGAGTTCGATATAATTTATAATATCGCCATCTTTAACGCAATCCTCAACCTCCTGGACCTCGACACCAAGAACCGTAATTTCGCCCGTTTCGTTGCGAACACCCACCGCCATAACTACATTCGATGAGCCAATGTCAATACCAACTATGTACTCCTTGTTATTCATATCTATTTTGTACAAATCACCTGTTTATTATATCTGACATCAATTGTTTTGTAGAGATTCCACCCCATACGCGAAAGGCCGTCATCATAAAAATCGCCCAACTTTTGCAACTTCTCGTTACTATCGGCCAATGTGCCAAACTCTATTATAAAATCTCCGCTACGTGGCACCAAGCGCAAACTCATCTCTCCCATAGAGGTCGTATCTGCAACAAATTGCACTATCTCTGCCGACCAGAAAGAGTCATTACCTACCTTACTTACAAAGTTAATCAGATTAGCAAAATCATTGTATCTCTCTTGCAACCTCTTTTTACGCATCTCTACACCTTGCTGTTGTCGTTCAAGAGCCCTCTTCTTAGCGTTACATTGAGCAATATGTTTGTTACACTCTGCCATCTCTACCTCTATACCGACTTTACGCTGCTCGTGGCTCTCGCGACTCTCGAACACGCCTCGTTTACTCTGTTTGCGCAGATCGGACTTACGCGCCAACGTGGTAAATCTTTCGCCCTTCAAACGAGCAAACTCCTCACCGAGCTTTGCAAGTTTTTCGTTCTCGACATCTATCAACTTCGCATAATGAGAATTGATATCGCCCTCATATCTCGTGTCAAACAGAGGCTTGTAGCCACCCGTAACGACTGCCGTATAGTATGCAGAGCCTTGTGGAGAACGGAATACGCAACCCTCCTCCGTAATATAAGAGTTGATACCACCGCACAATAGTCGCATAACGGGCTCATGCTGTTTGATATCGACATAAAGTTTACCGGAATATGTTACATATACGTTAGACTCTCGAACAAAGCCATTTTGACTTATATAGTCCGAAATCTTCACTGCATCGACACTATCCACCGGTTCATTCTCAATCTTCAAACCGCTACGTTGCAAACGCTTGTACATCTGCTCCGTCGAGGCGAATTGACGAGTATCGGTACTATCGGAGATAGAAATAACAATATCTTCGACGCATTGAGTTGCTCGATGTTCCTGCGCAAGATGCGAAGCATAGAGGATATAGGCAAGAATTGCTCCCCACCCTACAATCGCTCCAAATATTCGACCTATCTTACGCCACATAGTTTGCTTTATATTAGCTGTTAGCTTTTTTGTAAATTACATTTGCCAGGTCTTCGCAACACGCATCAATATTGCCGGCACCAAATGAAACCACAACATCGGTATCCATTTCAGCAATAGTCTGTGCCAGCACCTCACGCTCGACAATTCGGCAAGGTTTAGTTACGAGGTTTGCAATAATCTCGGTTGTAATGCCCTCGATAGGCAACTCACGCGCCGGATAGATCGGCAACAACACTACCTCGTCAGCCTCGCTCAACGCCTCGGCAAACTCTTCGTACAAATCACGTGTTCGAGTGTAGAGGTGAGGTTGGAATATAGCCGTAACTTTACGCGACGGGAACATCTGCTTTACCGAAGTAATCGTTGCAGCCAACTCGCGCGGATGGTGAGCATAGTCGTCCATATATACCGCATTCGGAGTGTTCACATAGAACTCGAAGCGACGCTTTACGCCCGAAAAGTCGCGCAATGCATTACGTAGTGCATCGTGGTCGGCTATATTACGCTCAACCGACCAAAGCAGAGCGACAGCAGCTACCGAATTCTCGATATTCACCCAACCGGGTATGCCGAGTACGCAACCTTCGATTACCCCCGAAGGAGTAACGATGTCATAGCGATAGTAACCACCCTCCAACAGCTCCACATTCTTGGCATAGAAGTCGCACTCCTCGTTATAAGAGTAGTGATATACCGAAATTTTGTCGTTCACAACAGCAACATCCACACCCTTCTTCATTATCAGCACGCCACCCTCTTTAATCTGAGCGATAAACTGCGAGAAAGCCTCCTTTACCTTCTCGTGGGTGCCATAGATATCGAGATGGTCGGCATCTGCCGAAGTTACAACTGCCGCATCGGGATAGAGTTGCAAGAACGAGCGGTCAAACTCGTCGGCCTCAACTACAAATCTGTCGCCCTCGCCCAAAACCAAGTTCGAGCCGAAATTCTTCGAGATACCACCCAAGAATGCCGAGCCCTCGCCCGAAACAGCAGAGTTAAGCCATGCCGTCAAAGTTGAAGTCGAGGTCTTGCCGTGTGTACCCGACACCGCCATCACATACTTGCCCTGCGAGAGCAAACCAAGTACCTGCGAGCGCTTCTTAATATCGAAACCCTCTGCTCGGAACATCGCCTGCTCCGAATGATCGGCAGGAATTGCAGGGGTATAGATTACCACGGTGTGTTCCTTGTCGAGGAACGCCTCAGGAATAAGCTTTACGTCATCTTCGTAATGCACCGCTGCGCCCTCGGCCTCCAAGCGACGAGTCAATTCGGTTGCAGTACGGTCATAGCCTGCCACCTGCCAACCTTCATGGAGGAAGTAACGCGCCAATGCGCTCATTCCGATACCACCGACACCCAGAAAATAGACTCTATCTTTTGTCATTTTACTTAATCTGTTTTAGAATTTCATCGGCCACTCGCTCCGCTGCATCGGGGGTTGCCAACTTTGCGATATTCTTAGACAACTTCGATAGCAACACCTCGTCTGCCACCATCTTCAACGCTGTTGCTATACCGCAATCTGTCGCCTCGGCGTCGCTTACCATCATCGCGGCACCCTTCTCCACCAAGGCAAGAGCATTCTTGGTCTGGTGGTCTTCCGCTACATTCGGCGATGGGACAAAGAGTGTAGGCTTTGCCGCCAAACACAATTCGGAAACAGTGCATGCACCACTACGAGAAATCACCACATCGGCAACCTCGTAAGCATAGTCCATACGGTCTATAAACGGTACAAGTGCAATATTATTGGTTGGATAGTTTGCTAAAAATTCGCGCATCTCCTTCTCGTAAAATCTTCCCGTCTGCCAAATAACCTGTATAGGAGCCTCGCCACCGAGAGTTACTATCCACGACTTCATCATATTGTTCAAGGTGCGCGTTCCGAGCGAGCCGCCCACAACCAGAACCGTAGGCATACCCTCCTTCAAGCCATAGTGAGCAAATGCCGCCTCGCGGTCAATCATCTTGCTACCGAAGGCTCTACGCAAAGGATTTCCCGTCAAAACAATTTTATCCTTGTCGAAAAATCGTTCCATTCCCTCGTATGCGACACAGATGCTCTTTGCTCGGCCACCAACAATCTTATTCACAAGTCCTGCATATGAGTTCTGCTCCTGGATAATAGTAGGGATACCCATCATTTGCGCTACAAATACGATTGGTGCGCTTGCATAACCGCCAAAGCCTGCCACAACATCTGGCTTAAACTCCTTGATGATACGACGTGCCTGATTCAGACTTCGCAACACATAATATGGCAAAGCAAAATTCTTCAATGTAAGACGACGTTGCAAACCCGCAATTGTCAAGCCCTTGATATTGTATCCTAAATTCGGGATCAACGACATCTCCATCTTACCCTCTGCTCCCACAAAGAGTATCTCGACATCATCAAAGCGGTTCTTCAATGCCTCGGCAACCGATACCGCCGGATAGATATGACCTCCGGTACCACCACCGGAAAGGATTATTCTTTTCATTTTGTTGTTCTTTTTGATGGAACACTCCTAATTAACCACAAAAGTAGCGATAATTCCGCGAACTACAAAAGAAAAGCGCAGTGAAATTTATTTCACTACGCTAATTTATTTTCATTCCGAAAAAGTCCTATAATAAGACCTACTCCGAAAGATAGTTTATCTTATGATTTCGCCGCTTCATTCATCAATGCCGCGATACGATATGCTGCGCGAGCAACGCCTGCATAGAAACGTTCCTCCTCTTCCGCATGAGCCTGGCGCGAAAGATAACAATCAGGTCCAGCCCACTCATAAAGAGGTCTCACGTGGTTTCCCATATCGACAGCCCAATCACGAATTGAGCCGGCCATATATTGCTCCTTGTAACGGCCATGACAAACCTTTAAGTCGCGAACATGCATCTCTGCCGACCACGCAGAGTGAAATACCGAGAAACCGTAAGTCCAAAAATGCTTCCACTTACGAGTACGGAACTTTTCCTTCTTGCCATAACCGCCAGCCGACTGACGAAATGCGAAATCCTCCTTCGAATAAGCGAACTCTTCGAGATAGATATTCGCAACATTGTGCATATCAATAGTCAATTCGATAATCTTATGAATGGCTAGCGCAACCTCATCCTCACTCTTCGAAGCACGATTTTTAACCACATAGACAGCATTTTCGAGTTGTGCGATAGCATTCTTTTCGTCAGCCACCACAGGCATCATATTCATATCGAGTGATATGGTGCGCCAATCTGCCGTTTCAAGCATTTTACCCTCCTTACGAGCACGCTCAAAGGTCTGAATCTGCTGGTTGATATTATCACCCAAATATCTCTTCATCTCCGACTGTGCCACAGGAGTCATATTCTCGAATGCCAACAACAAGGCCGCCTGGTCGTAAACCCAGTTCCACGCCTGTGCCGAGTATGCACCCATCACAAGGGCTAATGTCAAAAATATCTTCTTCATAGTTATTGCTCCTTATTTCTTAAAAATTTGATTCATAACAAATGCCAAGCGATAGCCCGCTTTTACAGCCTCCTCATCGCAAATGCGACGCATCTCTTCGCGAGTGGCCTTCGAATACTTCTGCTTGTTCGAGCCGTCAGGAGTCAACTCGAAAGTTGCCTCTGCGTTCGGCAAGCTTGTTACAGCCCACTTATACGGAGTACCTTTACATATCTTCTTTATCTCCTTTTCGGATAGAGTCGCCATTTTATCGGCATAAGTTGTTGCCGTCCACTTCTTGCGACCATACAAAATAGCATCGTTATCCCAAACCTTGTGGAAACTCTCCTTTCCTCCCTTATTATTGGTGAGATGGTAGTAGTACTGCGGATGCGACTTCTTTGGCCATACATTGTGTCCGGGACAATGCATATCTGCCACCAAATGAATAAGATAGAGCAAATTGAGGCGCACCTCTTCATCCGGCATATTCTGGTAATTCTTCATCTTGCGCCATATACGATCAGTCTGGTATGCTGCGCATTTTTCGTTGGTAATATCCACCGCACCATTGTAATCCATCCAGTTACTATGCCACTTACCCGACGGACGATAAGGGTCGGTGTAACGGAACTGATCCATCCAGATAGCATAGAATGGCAACGAGTGATTGAGATAGTGATGAATCTTCTCGCGAGCCTCGTCGGTGAGATTTCGCTCAGCAATCTCTGTAATGGCAGAGTGCGCAAAACCGCCCCATGCCATAGCATTGTTAGAGATAAATAGCAATGCCGCAACAATAACTATAAATATCTTTTTATTCATACACACGCAGTATTAAAAGTTACTTCAAATTCTCGTTAAGGAGTACGGCCAAACGATAACCAGCACAAGCCATCATCTCATAGTTCAACTCTTCGAGTTCGTTGCGCTCGCGACGAGTCATAACATACTGAGGGTTTACGCGAGAGTACAACTCTGCAGCCTTTTCGCCAATCTGAACTGCCCAATCATGCAACGAGCCTTTCGACAGCTCCTCGCGCTTTGAACCAAGGCACAACTCCAAATCCTCGGCCCACAAATCGCCCGAGAAACCACCATGCCAATGAGTATATATATCCCAAAATCTCACCCACTTATACTCCGAAGTAGTCTTGCGCTTGCCATAATCGCCGGCATAGCATGTGAACGAGAAATCGGCCTGCGACTGCGGTACGCCCTCAATACGGACATAGCCGAAGTTGTGCATATCGCACATAAGGTTTATGATTGTACGCAAAGCATTACGCACATCGCTTGCGCCATACGAATCGCGACTACGAACAACCGCTAACGACTGTTCAATCCCTTTCAAAGCATCTTCGCCCTCAACACCCACAGGTTTCAAATCGGACGAGAGGTGAAGATAGCGCAACTCCTTCGAATGAGTTGCTTGTTTCTTCTGTTCGAGAGTTCGCAAATAGAACACATCATCGGCGTAATTGGTACCGAGATATTTCTCTACTATCTCATTTGCCTCAGGCGTGAGATGTTTCTTTGCCAACAAGAATACACCCTCATCAGGTCGCTTCTCCCATGCATTTGCCACCGAAACAGTCAATGCAAGAGCCAACATCAAAAATATCTTTTTCATTGTATTTCCTCCTTCTGTTACTATTTAAAAATCTCATTCAACACATAAGCAAGACGGTATGCCGACTTCATCGCCATCTCATCGGACAAGGCCAATACCTCGGCCTTCTCCTCAGCTGTAAGTCGTGCCACGTCCTTATTGGCAGGAGTGATTACAAATGCACGATGAGCTTGCTTTATAATATCGCGACCCCAATACTCGAAGTTTCCCTTCTTGACAATCTTCTTTGCCTCTTTTGGTGTAATATTATCTACTACCTCGCAATACTTCTCGTAAGTCCAACCCTTGCGTCGGAATGCAGGCGAAGCGTCCCAAAAACCATGAAAACTATGAGTCTTACCATTACGCTTCAACGAATAGCGATACTCCGGATAGAACTTCTTTGGAAATCCAACATGCACAGGGCAGTGCATATCAGGCACGGAGTGAATGAGAATAAGCAAATGATGGCGCACCAACGAGTCGGGCAAGTTTTTATATTTGCCATCGCCCATCTCCTTCATTATTTGGTGGAGCTGACCCATAGCCTTTCCTTTACCCTTCTCCCAATCTACATTTCCATCGGCTCCTACTGTAAAGCCATGCCAATTATTAGTTGGGTGGAACGGAGGTACTGCTCGCCAATGATCCATCCATGACGCATGGTACGGTAGCGTGTGTTTAAGATAGCGACGACACTCCTCTTTTGCCTTCGGAGTGAGATGCTGCTCGGCAACATAGGCAATTGCACCATGTCCGAAAGTACCCCAAGCCATTGCACTCTTCACACTAAGAGTTGCAATAAGGGCTAATAACAAGATCGAAATTTTACTTCTCATGATAGGTCTCTTTTATATTTTTATTTGAATATATCGTTTAACAAAGCAGCCAATCGGTATGCCGCCTTAGCCATGCATCGATCATGAACTTGTTCCTGACGCAGGGTGGCCTGTACCGGAAGAGTTACATCAGGCTGGAAGGTTTCGAGGGCTCGAACAACATCCTCTCCTCCATTCTCTACCCAAAAACGTGGCGTACCCTTCTCGTATTCGGCCTTCTTCTCGTTTGCAAAAATATCTATATCGTCACCATAGTACTGAGGTGTAAAGATAGTGTAGCGATTGGCGAAAGTGCTCTCCCAGAGCTTATACCAACTCTTATTACTGATTTTGCTACGCCTCCAACCCTTTTCGTTAAGTTCGTTCCAACTCTTATATGTAAATCCCTTGCTGGCCTCATTACCATCAATGCGAATATGCGACAAGCAGTGCAAATCGCCCACAAGGTGTATTACTGTACGCAACGATGCTTGAACAAGCGAATCGCTCTGATTTGCACGATCACGCAACACTGCAACCGCCTTTTCGAGCTGTACGATGCCATCATTTTCGTCGGTTGTAGTAGATTTTCCATTGGTATCTAGTGTGGTAAAGTGCCACTCTGCGGTTACGGCATGCTCAGGACTCTTACGAAGAGTATTCAACCATGTAGAAGCCTTAACCATATCTTCGGTTTTAAGTATGGCCTTCACCTCCGATTTTGCCTTGTCGGTAAGATATTTGTCGGCCAAAGCGGCAATCGCCTGGTGACCGAAAGAGCTAAATGCCATAGACTCATTAGCCACAAATACTAATGCGAGCGCAATTATTGTAATCTTTTTCATACTATTATTATCTCCCTTTGTTACTATTTACTAAATATTTTATTGAGTAATCCAGCGAGACGATAGCCCGCAAAAGCCAACTGCTCGTGAACGGTCTGCTCTATCTCTTTGCGTTTCTCCTTACTTAGTTTTCTATACTCGTCACCCTTCTCCCAATAATCATAGGTTTTGACCATATTGCGTGCATTAAGTTTGCTCCACTTGGCTACCGAACCCTTGCTTATCTTCTTAATCTGCTTTGGAGAGTAGGTGTCGTATGCCTCAACAAATTGATCCGCCTTCCACTTTGGATGCAAAATTCCTGGTGATGCGTCCCAGAATGTATGATGGCTAGACTTCTTGCCCTTCACATATAGCGAAGAGCCTCGCAAACCAGAATCTTTCGAAAAGACGATATGGCTCGGACAATGCATATCGACAACCATATGAATAAGCAACTTCAAATTGAAAGCAACAATTGAGTCGGAGAGATTTTTATACCCTCCTTTAAGCATCTCCTTGGCGATACGGTCAACCTGATATGTCGCATCACGAGTGATATCACCTTTGTAGCCCACAACATTGAAATCTTTATTGAAATATGTCGAATGCCAATACGAGATCTCCTTGAATGGGTCACTGTGACGCCAATAGTCCTGCCACGAAGAGTAGTGTGGCAAATTGTGTTTGAGATAGTGTTGACACTTCTGTTTTGCCTCTGCGGTAAGATGTCTCTCAGCAATATATGCCGAAATATGGTGGCCCTTGCCACCCCACGCCATCGCACTCTGCGATACTGCAAGCATTAGGAGTGCCATTGCTAAATTACGAAACGTTTTCATCTGTAATAACTTTTATTTAAAATTCTATAATGTCTTGTTCAACAGGTTTGCAAGTCGGAATGCAGCATCGTACATACATGAGTTGTTCACCTCCTCCTGCTTGGTTATTTCGAGCATATTCACCACTGCATCAGGTTGGAATATTTCGAGAGATTTCAGCACTCTCTGACCCGTTTGCTCGGCCCACATTCGCGGTGCTATAACCTCTTTCTTGTACTTCTTGGCCATACCCTTAGTGGCAATGCGCCAATCGTAGCAGTACATTTCCGGCGAGAACACAAGGTGATCTCTATGGTATTGGCTGTGCCACATAGCTTGCCATTGACGTTTCTGCACTCTAAACCAACGCGAATTTTTAGGGCGTCCGTTATCGCGACCAAACGTAAAGTCCTTTTCGAGATGCTTGTCGATATGGATATTCGAAGGGCAATGAATATCCACCGTCATCTCGGCAACCATAAGCAGTGCCGCCTTACGCTCGGCAATCGACGAATTATCGCTACCAAGTACACTTATCGCCTTTTCGAGCAACACGACAGCATCTTTTTCGTCGGCAGTTACCGACTTCCCGTTTTCGTCAAGGCGGGTTATGCTCTTTCCTTTATTTTCGAATTTGATCGAGCGAAGCGATGTTCCCAAAATTGCATTAACCTCTTTTTTTGCTTTGTTCGAGAGATTCTCCTCGGCAAACAGCAATATTGCTTCATTCACCTCTGCTTTCCAAGCCAAAGCATCTGTCGCAACAAATGCCATAAAGCCAACCAATATATATCGTAAACTTTTCATAAATTCTTCTACTTAAAAATTTGATTAATAATATGTGCAAGACGATAGCCTGCATCTCTATGTAACTGATCGGTAATCTCCTTCATTCGGAGTTTGTTCTGCTCCGGCAGATCCTTATAATCAATGGTTGGAGAAAGCAACGTATAGCACTCTCTGAATATAGGCTCATTCTGCTTTACCCAGCTCTCCATATCGCCCTTACATAACTCGGCAATCTCCTCTTTTGTCAAACGACAATACTTGTCATAGAATTGGTCGGCAGTCTTACCCTTGTTAAAACGGGCATATGCTCGATCCTGATAGCCATGGAAACGAAGCTCCTCGCCATTCTCCTTCATCACGAACTGCTTCTGTCCATAATAAAAGACATGACTCGGACAATGCATATCACCCACCATATGTATAATACACTTCAAGTTGACCACCACAGCCGAGTCGGAGAGCTTATGATAATTTTTGAGAGCCTCCTGCAACTGTGCCAAACGAGCAACGCCATGATCGTCCATCGTAAGCGGTGCAAGGAAATCGGCCACATCGCCCGCCAACTGTCCAGGCACGAGTTCCCCATCTTTGATTCCTACGGCATGCCAACGAGCTGTATGGTGATACTCGTGCGAATAACGCCACTGGTCGAGCCACGAGGCGTAGTAGGCCAACGAATGCCCCAAATATTTACTGCACATCTTTCGTGCTTTCGGCGTAAGGTTTCTGTCTGCAACATGGCCTATCGTTGCATGGCCCAGTGCATTCCAGGCATACGCCTGCGACACCGAGAAGAGTGCCACAAAAACCAACACAAGGATTAATAGTTTTCTCTTCATGTCTATTCTCTGTTTTTTGAGTCTATACAAATTGTTACGGGGCCATCGTTCACAAGCGACACCTTCATATCGGCACCAAACTCGCCATGCTCAACCTCCGCACCCAATAAGTCCGATAAAGTCGTTAGGAACTTCTCATACATCGGACGCGCAATCTGCTCACCTGCCGAGCGAATATACGACGGGCGGTTACCCTTCTTTGTCGAGGCAAAAAGAGTGAATTGACTTATCACTATCACCCTTCCCTCTACCTGCTGAATATCGAGATTCATCACTCCGTTTTCGTCGTCGAAAATACGCAAACGAGATATCTTACCGCACAACCAATCTATATCCTCCTGCGTGTCGGCCTCTTCAATTCCGAGCAAAATAGCCAAACCTTTGCCTATCTCACCTATGATATTGCCTTCGACCTCAACACTGCAACGTTGTACTCTCTGTATTACGATACGCATAACCCACTACTTAAAAATTTGGTTTATGATATATGCCAGACGAAAACCGGCATTGCGATGCAGTTCATCGGTAATCTCCTTCATGCGAAGTTTATTCTGCTCGGGCAACTCCGTATAGTCGGCAGTCGGAGAGAGCAATGTATACCACTCGCGAAAGACCTTCTCATTCTCTCGAATCCAGCTCTCCATATCTCCTTCACAAAGTTTTGCTACCTCCTCTTTTGTCAAACGGCAATATGCATCATAGAAATCGACAGCAGTTTTCCCCTTATTAAAACGTGTAAAGGCTCCGTCCATATAGTCATGAATATTTCTCTTACGACCACCCTCCTTCATGATATATTGCTTCTTATCGGCAAAGAAGATATGGCCGGGACAATGCAAGTCCCCGACAATATGTATGATACATTTCAAATTTACCACAACAGCCGAATCGGAGAGATTGCGATAATTTGCGAGAGCATCTTGCAACTGCTGCAATCGTGCAACTCCATGATCGTCCATCGTGAGTGGGGCTGCATAGTAAGCCGTTGATCCGGATAGCGAACTTGGAACGAACTCTCCCTCCTTCACTCCCACCGAGTGCCAACGAGCCGTATGATGATACTCCTCCGAATAGCGCCATTTATCCATCCACGAAGCATAATATGCCAGCGAATGGCCGAGATACTTATCGCACATCTTTCGCGCCTTTGGCGAGAGATTACAATCGGCAATATGCCCGATAACACTATGACCGGCACTTCCCCAGCCATAGGCATTCTGTGCGAATGCCATAGCCACAAGTGCAACAACCAATACTCTTAGAACTCTTACCATACCTATTTCACGCTATCGGCAAAGAAACGCCATAAGTTATCATCTTGCGGAACGGGAGCCACAATCTCGACCTTCTCTTTGCGCACAGGGTGAACAAAAGACAATGAGCGAGAGTGGAGCGAAATACCTCCATTAGGATTAGAGCGCTTGGCACCATACTTCAAGTCACCCTTTATTGGACAGCCAATTTTTGATAGTTGACAACGGATTTGGTGATGACGACCTGTAAGCAACTCTATATCGAGCAGAGTATAACGATCACTACAACCTAGCATAGTGTAGTTCAAACGCGCCTCCTTAGCCTCCTTATGCGGAGTATTGTAGGCATGCGAGCGATTGGTTTTGCCATCACGCAAAATATAATGACGGAGGCTACCTTCCTCATTGGCAGGTCGAGCCTCCACAATAGCCCAATAGTGCTTTTTGATTTCGCCCTTGCGAATCATCTCGTTCAGACGCACAAGCGCCTTTGATGTCTTGGCAAACAACACGGCGCCACTAACAGGTCTATCAATACGGTGTACCACTCCGAGAAATACATCTCCCGGCTTGTGGTCGCGTACTTTCAAGAAGGCTTTCAGATAGTTTTCGAGCGCATCATCGCTCGTTTTGTCGGGTTGTACAAGGTCGCCCACTCGCTTATTCACAACGAGCAGGTGGTTATCCTCATACAAAATATCGTTTGGGTTAAACATTTCGGAATTTTCGGTTTCGGGTTTCGGTTAAAGTTGGAAGGTAAATGGGAGTAGTAACTGCGCACTTTCGACAATCGAGGCCGAGCCGTTACCGCTCATAATAACACGTATCGGCGAGCCTTGTCGGCGTTCAACATCGAGAATAACCTGACGACAACCGCCGCAAGGATAGCACTCTCGCTCCGACGGATTTGATGCAATAGCCAACGCCTCGACAGGGTCGTCCGCGTGATTAGCCTCAACATAGTAGAGCAATGAACGCTCGGCACACAAGCCCGAAGGATAAACCTCGCTCTCGGAGTTGGCCGCACGCATAATCTTACCGCTACGAAGACGCACCGCAGCACCAACCTTAAAACCAGAATATTTGGCGTATGCCAACTCGGTAGCCTTCTGTGCTTCAGCCACAAGCTCGCGGTCAGCAGTCGGCAAATCCTCGATATGTTCCGCCTTGATATAGTTCAATATTAAGCTCTTTTCCATAGAGATTAGGTTTTGATTGTTTTGCAAATATAAACATTTTCCTCGCAAAAACCGAACAAAATAGTATAAAAATACTATTTTTGCAGAAAATTTCGGAAATGGCTTATTCTTGGGGGGACGACAGACGCTACAACAGCTATTCGGCATACTTCCGCCGATGCTTTGGCGAGCGAGTTCAGAAGGTTGCGATAAACGCAGGTTTTACCTGCCCGAATCGTGACGGAAAAGTGGGTTTCGGAGGTTGTACTTTTTGCAACAACGAGGCCTTCACACCGTCGTATTGTCAGCCCTCAAAAAGCATAACCCAACAGATTGAAGAAGGTGTAGAATTTCATCGTCGACGTTACCGCACCGCATCGCGCTATCTCGCTTATTTTCAATCATTTTCGAACACATACGCGCCACTCGACATTTTGCAAGAGCGTTACTCCGAAGCACTCTCTCACCCCGACGTTATAGGTGTCGTTGTGGGCACTCGCCCCGACTGCGTTTCGGAGGAGATTTTGGACTATTTTGCGGAGCTCGCAAAAAGCCACTACATAACTCTTGAATATGGCATAGAATCGACCTATGATGCCACCTTAAAGGCAATAAATCGAGGGCACAATTTTGCCTGCGCCGAGCGTGCTGTAAAGATGACTGCCGAGCGCGGTTTAGCAGTCGGTGCGCACTTCGTCTTAGGACTTCCGGGCGAAACTGACGAGATGATATTAGAGCAAGTGCAACGCATTAACAATCTGCCACTTACAACGATTAAATTTCACCAGTTACAAGTATTCAAAGGCACTACAATGGAACGCGAATATGACGAGCACCCCGAACATTTTCGCTTTTGGGAATTGGAGGAGTATCTCGATCTTTTTGTGGAAATTTTGCGTCGTTTGCGCCCCGATATTGTAGTTGAGCGATTTGCCTCGGAGGCTCCGCCTCGTTACCACCATGGTCGCAATTGGGGCCTTGTCCGCAACGAAACCCTTTGGAATATGCTCGAAAAACGCCTCGACGAGCGCAACGCCTGGCAAGGAGAGTTATATTCTAGCCATTAGCTTTTAGCCATTAGCCATTGGCTTTTTAATAGGGATTATAGGGGGTAGTAGGGGGTGACAGGGATAACAAGAAAGAAGGTTGCATTTCTACAACCTTCTTTCTATTTGAAAAATCGGAGGTGATTGAGCTATTTTTGTGCGAAGCTAGGCGACAAATCCGCAGCATAGTCAGCCTATGTGAGGAATTTGGAGTCCGACGCTCTCGTGCAAAAAGAGCCAATCAGAACGATTTTTACTAGTTCTTTTTTGGTTTTGGAGCAAGAATCATATTCATCTTCTTACCCTCCAACTGTGGCATAACCTCAACCTTGGCAATCTCTTCGAGCGCCTGCGCAAAGCGGAGGAGAAGAATCTCACCCTGCTCCTTGAAGACAATAGAACGTCCTCGGAAGAATACATAAGCCTTAACCTTCGCACCCTCCTTGATAAAGTTCTCGGCGTGACGAAGTTTGAAGTTGAAGTCGTGATCGTCGGTCTGCGGACCAAATCGAATCTCCTTGATTACAATCTTTGTCTGCTTAGCCTTAATCTCCTTCTGCTTTTTCTTCTGCTGGTAGAGGAACTTCTGGTAATCAACAATGCGACATACCGGAGGTTGCGCATTAGGCGAAATCTCTACGAGGTCGAGTTCCATCTCATCAGCGAGTTGAAGCGCCTTCGAGATAGGTACTACGAGGTTTGGCTCGACATTGTCGCCCACGATGCGGACGGTGTCTGCTGTAATTTCATCGTTGATACGATGAGGGTTCTCCTTCTCTGGACGGCGTCCGCGAGCAGGCTGATTGCCAGGGCGTGGTGCCGCTGGACGTGGCGTAAACGGTTTAAATCCTGCCATTCTGTTTTAACTATTAGCCATTAGCCATTAGCCATTGGCCATTGGCTTTTTTTTAATTAAAAAATGTAAAATTAAAAAATTTGTTCTATTTCGCATTTAGATTGCTTCAATCTCCTTTGCTACGAGGTCGTTCATATAGTTTGCATACTCTTCGAGAGTCATCGAACCCTTGTCGCCATCACCCTGTGCGCGAACTGAAACAGTGTGCTCGGCAGCCTCCTTCTCACCTACGATGAGGAGGTAAGGGATACGCTTAAGCTCGTTGTCGCGAATCTTACGGCCAATCTTCTCGTTACGATCATCGATCTGCGCACGAACATCGTGCTGATTTAGGAATGCAACAACCTCCTCGGCATACTCGTTGTACTTCTCCGAGATAGGAAGAACAACTGCCTGGTCAGGTGCAAGCCACAACGGGAACTTACCTGCGGTGTGCTCCAACAATACTGCCACAAAACGCTCCATAGAGCCGAATGGCGCACGGTGAATCATAATTGGACGGTGAAGCTTATCGTCAGCACCCTTGTAGGTCAAATCGAAACGCTCAGGGAGGTTATAGTCAACCTGGATAGTACCCAACTGCCAGCTACGTCCAAGCGCGTCCTTAACCATAAAGTCAAGCTTTGGACCATAGAATGCAGCCTCGCCATACTCAACGACAGCGTTCATGCCCTTGTCCTTACAAGCCTGGATAATTGCAGCCTCTGCCTTCTCCCAGTTCTCATCCGAGCCGATATACTTGGTCTTATTGTTAGGATCACGCAACGAAATCTGTGCAGTGTAGTTCTCGAACTTCAAAGTCTTGAAGATGTAGAGAACGATATCCATAACCTTCTCGAACTCCTCCAATAACTGATCCGGACGCACGAAGAGGTGAGCATCATCCTGAGTGAAGGCACGCACACGAGTCAATCCGTGCAACTCACCCGACTGCTCGTAGCGATATACAGTTCCAAACTCTGCCAAACGAACCGGTAGGTCCTTGTACGAGCGTGGCTTGCTACGATATATCTCGCAGTGGTGAGGGCAGTTCATCGGCTTGAGCAGATACTCCTCACCCTCGATAGGTGTATGAATGGGCTGGAACGAATCCTTACCATACTTTGCATAGTGGCCCGAAGTAACGTAGAGGTCCTTGTTACCGATGTGCGGAGTAATTACCTGCTGGTAGCCATAGTCCTTCTGAATTTGGCGCAAGAAACGCTCCAGACGGTCGCGCAACTCGGCACCCTTAGGCAACCACAAAGGCAGACCCTGACCAACTCTCTGCGAGAAGGTGAACAATTCGAGATCCTTACCCAACTTGCGGTGATCACGTTTCTTAGCCTCCTCCAACATTGCCAAATGCTCATCAAGCATCGACTTCTTGGGGAACGAAACACCGTAGATACGGGTCAACATCTTATTCTTCTCGTTACCGCGCCAATAAGCACCAGCAACCGAAGTAAGCTTCATAGCCTTGATCGCACCTGTATTGGGGATATGCGGGCCACGGCAGAGGTCGGTGAATGCACCGTTAGTATAGAATGTGATGGTACCATCCTCAAGATCATTGATAAGCTCAACCTTGTACTGGTCGCCCTTCTCGGTGAAGGTCTTCAGAGCCTCAGCCTTCGACACCTCCGAGCGCACGAGTGGCTCCTTATTGCGGGCGAGTTCTGCCATCTTGTTTTCAATCTTCTGCAAGTCAGCCTCAGTAATTGCTACGGGGCAGTCTACGTCATAGTAGAAACCGTTGTCGATAGCAGGACCGATACCGAACTTAATACCAGGGTAGAGAGCTTCGAGAGCCTCTGCCAACAGGTGTGACGAGGTGTGCCAGAAGGCGTGCTTACCCTCTGCATCATCCCATTTGTAGAATTTCACCGAGGCATCCTCCTCGATGGGGCGCATCATATCAACAGTTGCGCCATTTACCGAAGCAGCCAGACAGTCGGCAGCTAAACGAGGGCTGATGCTCTCTGCCACTTGGTAAGCAGTTGTTCCCTTTGCAAATTCTCGTACCGAACCATCAGGGAAAGTTACTTTAATCATAGTTTTTTTGTAATTTAATTATTGTTTTGCGCCTTCACAGCTCCACAATCACGAGACGGATTACTGCTCAGTTGCGCTTTTTTTACTCTTCCGGCTCCGCAAACTTAAGTTCCTTGACACTCACATCACGTCCCTTTTCACGTTCAAAGCGCTGCAATGGGTTTGCGGTCCACTCCTGCCACGCTCTGCGACGGGCAACAATATCAATAGCTTCATATATGGCATTACGCATCGACTGTTCATCCGCCTTATCCTGCCCTGCGATATCGTACGCCACACCGTGATCGGGCGATGTGCGAACAACCGACAAAGCGGCTGTAAAGTTCACTCCATCGGGCGATAATGTCTTGAACGGAGTCAGTCCCTGGTCGTGATACACCGCCAGGATAGCATCATCCTTCATATATCCGCCATTTGCGAACAAACCATCCGCAGGGAAAGGTCCGAATGCCAATGTACCACCCTCGAAAGCCTCAACAATGGCAGGTTTGATAATCTCCTGCTCCTCCTGTCCGAGCAGACCTCCATCGCCGGCGTGGGGATTGAGTGCAAGAACTGCGATACGCGGCTCCACAACTCCAAAATCCTGCTTGAGCGTCTGGCGCATAGTGGCAAGGCTCGCAACAATCTTCTCTTTGGTGATATTCGCGCTAACCTCCGATACCGGAATGTGAATCGTAACCAGACCAACACGCAGACGGTCACTGCACATAATCATTATAGGCTCGCCATCAAACTCTTTGGCAAAGAATTCGGTATGTCCCGTATAGTGCCACTCATCGCTCTGTACACTCTCCTTATTGATAGGAGCAGTAACCACAGCATCCAACTCGCCACACTTCAAATCAGCCACCGCAGCTTTCAAAGCATCCACCGCTGCTTTTCCTGCTGCTACAGTCGGTTTGCCTGGCTCTATGGCGAGATTTTCGTTTCCACACGTCACAAGATTTACACGTCCGCGCTTCGCCTCACGAGCCGAATGGCACACATTGAATTGAATAGGTTCAAACTCGGCGATGGTCTTGCCATAGAAGTCAGCAGCCGCTTTTGAGCCATATATTATCGGAGTGCATAGCTCCACCATACGCGAGTCGGCAAAGGTTTTCAGTATAATTTCCCAGCCGACACCGTTGGTGTCACCTTGCGTTATTCCTATTTTGAGTTTATATTCTGACATAAATAATATTTCTACCTATCGAACCGCAAATCTACTAATATTTTTTTGATATAAAGGTAATTTTTAGCGATTTATATGCCGCAATTTGTGGCGAGAGGGCTATTTTTTCGCACGACGACGAAATTCCGCACAAGTTACAGCCGTTGCTATTGCCACATTGAGCGACTCCGAGCCACTGCAATCGGCTGGATATGGCGGTATGAAGAGTTTGTCCGTAATCGCCGAGGCACACTCTGCCGAGATACCGCGCCCCTCATTACCCATCACAATTAAACCGCGCTGCTGCAGGTCGCAATCGTAGATATTCCCACCATCAAGAAAAGTCCCGTAGACAGGCACACCCTGCGCCTTTGCAGAGTGCAGCAGTGATGGCAAATCGAGATAGTGAACCCTGACTCGCAGTATCGCACCCATAGTCGCCTGCACCACCTTCGGGTTGAAGCAATCTGCCGTTGAGGGAGAGCAGACAATATCGCTAATGCCAAACCAATCTGCCAAACGTATTATCGTACCGAGATTGCCTGGATTCTGTACATCATCCAACGCCAATACAAGGTTGCTATTGAGTATTGCAGGGTCGAATACGTATCGCGGCTGCTCAACAACAGCAAGTGAATTGTTAGCACTCTTCAGCATCGACAGACGCTCCATCTCCTTCGTGGTAACCACCTCTACATCTTTGCCCTGAAACACACCCTCAAGGGCATAGATACGGCGTACCCTCAACTTTGAATTGCGCAACTCCTCAATCAATTTTTCGCCCTCGGCAACAAACAATCCAAGTTCATCACGATTTCTCTTATCCGCCAGCGCGCGGACGATTTGTATTTCAGCTTTTGTAATCATCAATACAAAGATCCTTCTTTACTTTTTGAGATTCTCATTTAAGAACTGCTTACCCTCCTCGTATGCTTTGATAGCAACATCTTGAGCAAGCTCATACTGGGCATCCGTACCCTGCACGACACCCGATCCAAGATTTGCTCCGGGCACCTTTAT
>JAZRGH010000068.1:0-27352 GCA_045644085.1 Alistipes sp.
AGCAAGCAAAGTGTTATGCGAGAAGTTGCTTGCGAACCTGAATGTTGAGCGCGCTTAATGAAAAGTTAATGGCCAACAGCTAATGGCCGACTAAAAGAAGAAAAAAATTGAAAAATATAAATATAATAAAAATTAACGAGTATGCCTATTCAGAAAAGGTGGGTAGTCAAACCACAGGGCAACTCTCTGACGGTAGATCATATTGCTACCTCGTTGAGAATCCCTACGGTATTGGCGAACCTGTTGGTACAAAGAGGCATAGACACAGTAGACAAAGCGAAGAAGTTTTTCAATCCTCGCCTCGAAGATCTGCACAATCCGTTCCTGATGAAGGATATGGAGCGCGCAGTCGAGAGATTGGAGGAGGCGGTGGCCAAGAACCAGAAGATTATGGTTTATGGCGACTACGACGTAGATGGCACAACTGCCGTTGCTCTCGTATATAAATTTCTCCGCCACATCGGGCACAACAACCTGATGTTCTACATCCCGGATCGCTATACCGAAGGTTATGGTATTTCGAAGAGGGGTATCGACATTGCCGCAAAGAAGGGAGTGAAGCTTATCGTCGCTCTCGACTGCGGTATTAAGGCTGTCGAAAAGGTGGACTATGCAACACAGAAAGGGGTAGATTTTATTATCTGCGACCATCATCTTCCGGCGGAGGAGATTCCTCGCGCCGTAGCAGTTCTCGATCCGAAGCGCAACGATTGCAACTATCCTTTTGATGAGTTGTCGGGTTGCGGTGTCGGCTTTAAGTTGGTGCAAGCCTATTCACAGAAACACAACATTCCGTTTAGCGAAATCGAGCAGTTCCTCGACTTGCTGGCGTTGAGTATTGCCTCGGATATCGTGGCGCTGACCGATGAAAATCGCATTTTGGCGCACTATGGTTTGAAACGATTGAATACTCAGCCATCGGAGGGTTTGTCCTCGATTATCCGCATTTGTGGTCTGGAAGAGCACAATATCACAATTGACGATATCGTCTTCAAGATTGGCCCTCGTATCAATGCTGCGGGCCGTATGCGTATGGACGAATATCCTGAGGATTCTGTTCCTTCGGGTGGATATGCGGCTGTTAAGTTGCTGGTTGAGGGTAACGAAGATGCAGCGCGTGAGTTGGGTGAGGGTATCGACAACTACAATCAGGATCGTAAGAAGGAGGATCGCTCTGTAACCATCGAGGCTCACGAATTCGTAGAGAATAATCCGCAGTTGAAGGCTCAGAAGAGTATTGTCATTTATAATCCGAAGTGGATGAAGGGTATTGTGGGTATCGTGGCATCGCGTCTTATCGAAACCTACTATCGCCCAACGGTGGTATTGACTCAGAGCAATGGCTTTGTTACAGGCTCTGCTCGCTCCATTGCGGGCTTCGACCTCTATCAGGCAGTGGAGTCTTGCTCCGATTTGTTGGAGAACTTTGGCGGACATATGTATGCAGCAGGTTTGACCATGAAGCCTGAGAATGTTGAGGAGTTCAAGCGCCGCTTCAATCAATATGTTGAGGATAATATCGATGCTAAGAGTCTTATCCCGCAGGTTGAGATTGACAGCTTGCTGTCATTCGGAGATATCACGCCAAACTTTTTCCGTGAGTTGAATCGCTTCCAGCCGTTTGGACCGGGCAATAATCTGCCTATTTTTGCTTCGGAACAGTGTATCAACAATGGCGATGCTAAATTGGTGGGAGCCGATGCCGAGCACTTGCGTATGGATTTGGTACAGCGTTCTGCGCCATCGGCGCGTATGCAGACCATAGCATTCCAACAACCAACTCATTATGAATGGGTGCGTTCAGGTAAGCCAATCGATATCTGCTACCAGATTATCGAGAATAACTATCGCGGTAAAGCTTCCTTGCAGTTGCGCATTAAGGATATCAAGAAATAAAAAAGCCATTGGCTAATTACCAATGGCTAAAAGCAAATAAAAATGGCGGTAAACTTACCGCCATTTTTATTGTTATCTGCTAACCGCACTTCGAGTAGCCACACGAGAGACAGGTGAGGCAACCATTCTGGTATGCCATCTGCTCCTGGCCGCACTGTGGACACTTACCCTTCGAGCGGGTACCGTCCTCGATGTACTGCTTCAAAGCACGCTTAACACCATTCTTCCAAGTGTTGATATTCTCGTCGTCGAGGTGCAAACCGTCAATCAACGCCACAACCTTCTCAATTGGCATGTGGTAGCGGAGTACTCCCGAGATAAGCTTCGCATAGTTCCAGAAACTCTCGTCGAACAAACGCGAGATACCACCGATTGTGTTGGTATATCCGTAGCGGTCTGTGTACTGGAAGTCGTAGCGCTTTGTGCCATCTTCCTCACGAACCTTGATAATGTTTCCATGGGTGATTTTTGGAGGAATATACATCGCATCGTCCTCAATCTTACCGGTGAAGATCTCGTATGGGTGTCCCTCTACCTTACCAACAAAGGCAATCCACATCTCCGAACCGTTCTTGAAGCGAATGACATCAGCAGGGATAGACTTAGGACGACGATTTTCGCCTGTTGCCTCCTCGCATTTCTTCTCCTCGGTAGCCTTCTTGCTCTTCTTGTCCACGAGCACACCTGCACGGCAACCATCGCGATATACGGTGATACCCTTACAGCCCGACTCCCAAGCGGTGCGATATACATCGGCTACAATCTCCTCCGAGATGTTGTTTGGAAGGTTTACGGTAACCGAAATCGAGTGGTCAACCCACTTCTGAATAGCACCCTGCATCTTTACCTTTGCAACCCAGTCGATATCGTTTGCTGTTGCCTTGTGGTATGGTGAAGCAGCAACCCACTTGTCCAACTCCTCGTCGCTGATGGTGTCGAGGCGTGAGATGTCGTAGCCGTTGATACGCAACCAATCCACAAACTTGTGGTGGTAAACGTTGTACTCCTCGAACACCTGTCCCTGCTCATCGGTAAATGTTGAGATAACCTTATTGTCGCGGTCCGATGGATTAATCTTACGACGACGCTTGTAAACGGGACGGAATACAGGCTCGATACCCGAAGTGGTTTGCGACATCAATGATGTTGTACCGGTAGGAGCGATTGTGAGCATTGCGATATTACGACGTCCATACTTAACCATCTCTTCGTAGAGCGATGCATCAGCATCTTTAAGACGATTAATCATAGGGTTGTTCTTCTCCTTCTCTGCATTGAATACAGTGAAAGCACCACGTACGCGAGCCATATTTACCGACTCGCGGTAAGCCTCAACTGCGAGAGTCTGGTGTACCTTTGTAGCGAAGTCGAGAGCCTTGTTCGAACCGTAGCGCAAACCGAGTGCTGCCAACATATCGCCCTCGGCAGTGATGCCGAGACCTGTACGGCGGCCTTTGAGTGCCATATCCTTAATCTTGTGCCACAAGTCGAGCTCTACCTTGCGAACATCTTTATCCTCAGGGTCCGAAGCGATCTTCTCAATGATGAGGTCAATCTTCTCCAATTCAAGATCGATGATATCGTCCATCAGGTGCATTGCTTTGTGAACATGCTCCTTGAAGAGGTCAAAGTTGAACGAAGCCTCCTTTGTGAACGGATTCTCAACATACGAGTAGAGGTTGATTGCCAACAAACGACAACTGTCGTAAGGGCACAATGGAATCTCGCCACATGGGTTGGTCGAAACAGTTACGAAGCCCTCGTCAGCGTAGCAGTCAGGCACACTCTCGCGAATGATTGTATCCCAGAACAATACACCCGGCTCTGCCGACTTCCACGCATTGTGGATAATCTTGCTCCACAACTTCGATGCGTCGATATTCTGAACAACCTTTGGCTTGTCGGCATTGATAGGGAACTGCTGAGTGTAGGTGCGACCCTCGATGGCTGCACGCATGAACTCGTCGTCAATCTTTACCGAAACATTAGCACCGGTTACCTTGTTGGTATCGAGCTTCGCATCGATGAACTTCTCTGAATCGGGGTGCTTGATAGAGATAGAGAGCATCAATGCTCCACGACGACCATCTTGCGCAACCTCGCGAGTAGAGTTCGAGTAGCGCTCCATGAACGGAACGATACCTGTTGATGTGAGTGCCGAGTTTAATACCGGGCTTCCCGAAGGACGAATGTGCGAAAGGTCATGACCTACGCCACCACGACGCTTCATGAGCTGAACCTGCTCCTCGTCCATACGGAAGATACCGCCATACGAGTCAGCCGGATTCTTGTGACCGATAACGAAGCAGTTCGACAACGATGCAACCTGCAAGTTGTTGCCGATACCTGTCATAGGGCCACCCTGCGGAATGATGTAGCGGAAGTGGTCGAGCAAGTCGAAAATCTCCTGCTCCGAAAGGGCCTCCCCGTACTTATTCTCGATACGGGCGAGTTCCTTTGCCAGACGATAGTGCATCTGCTCGGGTGAAGACTCGTAGATATTACCTGCCGAATCCTTCAAAGCATACTTGCTAACCCACACAGTAGCAGCGAGTTCGTCACCTGCGAAGTACTCCTTCGAGGCAGCGACAGCATCAGCGTACTGGACTTTTTTAAGATTAGTATGATTCTTCATTATATATATGGTATTTAATAGTTTGTCCTATATTGGCGGAAATACCCTCCTTGCGGGAGGGCGTTTTTCCGAGTTTTACCGATACAAAGTTAGAGCCTTTCACAAGAAAAATGCAACTAAAATCGGGCAGTTTATTGACAGGTTATTAACAAAAAAAATTAACCCTTATCGTAGGCATACAGGAGGCGGTTTTTGGAAAACTGAAAGCAAATTTTTTTGCCTCGCAGCTCTCAACTTCTAAATGTTTTTCTTCAATCTTTCGAGTCCGGCTCGTTTGAGTGGGGTGGTGCCGAGGAGTTCGACAAAGGAGTCGTCAGTTAGAGCGAGCCACTCCTCGGGAGCCATCTCAGCGGGGTTAAAGATAGGCGCAAAATGCGGATTTGTAAAAAGAGGAGCCTTGCGGTTGTAAGGACATACCGTTTGGCACTCATCGCAACCGAAAATCCAACCATGAAGATCGCACTTTTTGCTCTCGCCAAGGCGCTCTATTGTGGCGCATGAGATACAGCGTGAAGTATCTATATGTCGCTCTTTTACAGCGTTATTCGGACAAGCGTCGATACATCTGCGACACTCGCCGCAACCTACTGTTTCGAGCGGTTTGTCGTATTCGTTACATTTGGCAGTCATTACGATTTCGCCCAGTAGGACAAACGAGCCGAATTCGGGTGTTACGAGTAATGATTGTCGCCCTATCCAACCCAACCCGGCTTCGACGGCATATCGTTTTTCGAAGATGGGTGCGCTATCCACAAAACAACGAGCCGAGAACTCTGCATCTATCTCCTTCAAACGCTTGCAGAGGTCAAACAACATCTGTTTTATGGTGGTGTGATAGTCTGTGGTGCAGGCATACGATGCAACCTTTGCTTGGTGGTCGGTAGGGTAGCCTTCGCTTATCGAATTTTTGTACGAAACGGCACATACGATAACGCTTTTTGCCCCCTCGACAAGCCCCTCTGCATCAGCTCTGCAATCGATGTTCCTTTTCAGATATTCCAAAGAGGAGGCGTAACCACGCTCTATCCACCCTTCGAGAAATAGCTTATCTTCCTCAAATTTACGATATTGCGCTACGCCACACAGGTCGAAACCGACCTCGTGTGCCAACTCCTTTATGTGAGCCAAATTGAACATTACCTTGCAAATTTCCTTACAAATATACATCTATTTAATAAAAAAAACATATTTTTGCAGATGATATTGGTGGGAATAACTCGCTGTTTCGTTGAAATTCAGCACCACCATACATACAAACTTAAATTTTTAACTACTTTTTATGAAGTTGAATACACTTTACGAAATTCTGAATAATAGTGTGAAGAATTTCTCGGAGCGTATAGCCTTTTCGTTGTGGAGAGGCGCAAGCTACACCTATAAGCAGGTGGGCGAGAAAGTAGCCGAGGTACAAGAATTGCTCCGCTCGGCAGGTCTTAAAAAGGGCGACAAAGTCGTGTTGCTCAGTAGCAATATGCCGAACTGGGGCGTTTGTTATTTTGCTATTACTACGGGTGGATATACCGTAGTTCCTGTATTGCCGGATTTTACATCGGCAGACCTTGACCGTATTGTTGAACATTCGGAGGCGAAGGCTATGTGTGTGTCGGATAAACTCTTTACCAAGATCTCGAAGGAGGTTTCGGCAAAGTTGAATATCATTATCCGTACAAAGAACCTCTCGATACTCTCGCAGAATGTTAAGGAGGAGGGTGAATTGACCATTCCACAGCCTGAGGATTTGGCAGCTATCATATACACTTCGGGTACCACATCGCAGCCGAAGGGTGTAATGCTTACGCACTACAATCTCTCGTCGCAGATGTGGATGATTGACCCGTTGTTCCTTGTTCGCGAGGACGATATATTCCTCTCGGTGTTGCCTATGGCACACACCTATGAGTGTACGCTCGGACTTATCCTCGCCTTCCATCATGGTGCGCATGTAGTCTATCTCGATAAGGCTCCTACCGTTTCGGTATTGTTACCTGCATTGAAGGATATACGCCCAACGATTATGCTTACCGTGCCTCTCATTATCGAAAAGATTTTCAAGGGCAAGGTAAAGAAGATGTTTACCTCAAACGGCTTTATGAATGCACTCTATGGAGTTGGCTTTATTCGCCGTTACTTGCACCGTATTGCGGGTAAGAAACTTGCAAAGACCTTCGGTGGTCGTATTCGATTCTTCGGTATTGGAGGTTCTAAACTCGATGGCGAGGTGGAGCAGTTCCTGCTTGATGCCAATTTTATCTACGATGTAGGCTACGGCTTGACCGAAACTGCACCGCTTATTGCAGGTATGGTTGATGGAATGTTGCGCCATGGTTCGACAGGTCCAATTTTGAAGGATATCGAGTATCGCCTGGAGAATATAAACGAGGAGACAGGTATTGGAGAGTTGGTGGTTAAGAGTCCATCGCAGATGCAGGGCTACTACAAGAATCCTGAGGCTACTGCTGCGGCATTTACCCCTGATGGATTCTTCCGCACGGGTGACCTTTGCTGCTTTGACAAGGACGGCTGGCTCTATATCAAGGGACGCTCTAAGAATATGATTCTCGGCCCAAGCGGTGAGAATATCTATCCGGAGGATATCGAGAATGTGCTTAATTCTCACGTCTTTATCTCGGAGTCGGTAGTGACCGAGGAGGAGGGTAAGTTGGTGGCATTGGTACACTTCGATACCGAGGCTATCGAGGCTAAATATTCTGAGATGGTCGATACATGGCATAAGAAGAAGCATGAATTCGACCTCTTCAAGGAGGATCTTATGCGCGAGGTTAAGCAGTATGTAAACGAGCGCGTAAATCGCTATTCCAAGATTTCGGAAGTTGTTGAGGAGGAGCAAGAGTTCGAGAAGACTGCGACCAAGAAGATTCGTCGTTTCCTCTATACAGGTAAAGGCAAAAAGGAACAATAGAGATAATTTCTGATAAAAATGGGCGATGTTGGTTTTTTAGCATCGCCTATTTTGTTTTATTAATACGGTTTTGCGCCACAAAATCAACTTTTATCTCTTAATTTTTAATTTTTAATTAAAAAGTGTAGACTTTTTCTTATCTTTGTGCGTTTATAGCATAAATGTGCGGATAATTATGGAACAAAAGATATTTAAGCGTTGGAATCGAATTGTGGGTTGGGCGGTGTTTGCCGTTGCGGCATTGACCTATCTGCTCACTATCGAGCCATCGTCATCGCTTTGGGATTGTGGCGAGTTTGTAGCTACTTCGTATAAGTTGGAGGTGGGACACCCGCCGGGGGCACCACTCTTTATGTTGTTGGCGCGCATCGCCACTATGCTTGCCCCATCGGCCTACTATGTGCCTCACATGGTAAACGGTATGAACGCCTTGGCAAGTGCATTCTGTATTTTGTTCCTCTTTTGGACTATAACCCATATTGCACGTCGTCTTTTCACTCGTGATGGCAAGCCTATAACTATCGCAAATACTGTTGCGGTACTCGGAGCCGGTGCGGTAGGAGCGTTGGCTTATACCTTTACCGACACCTTCTGGTTCTCGGCTGTCGAGGGTGAGGTATATGCTCTCTCGTCGATGTTTACCTCATTGGTCGTATGGCTGATGCTACGCTGGGAAGAGGAGGCTGACGAGCCACATTCGGCACGATGGATTGTGCTGATTGCATACCTTATGGGCTTGTCTATCGGTGTGCATATTTTGAATTTGCTAACCATTCCTGCGTTGGTATTTATATACTACTTCCGCAAGTATAAGAGTATCTCGGTTAAGGGCTTAGTTCTGGTAACGCTTTTGGCTTGTGCCATATTGCTTGTCTTGAATGGTATCATTATTCCATACACTGTCTATCTTGGTGCTATGGTTGATGTATTTTGCGTGAATTCGTTGGGTTTACCGGTAAACATGGGTATCGTGCTTTTTGTGTTTGCGATGTTTGGCGCTCTTGGTTTGGCGATATACTTTACGCATCGCAAGGGTAAGCGACTCTTGAACTTGGTAGCCGTATGTGTTACTATGATTATGCTCGGCTTTTCGTCGTATGCCTCGGTAACGATTCGTGCAGCGGTAAATCCGCCAATGAACTCGAATAATCCGGACGACCCGATGGCTCTGCTTTCGATGCTCAATCGCGACCAGTACGGAAATCGTCCGTTGCTCTATGGAGCATCGTATGCAGCACCGGTAGAGAGCTACACAGAGAAGGAGTTCTACCATTATAATGCCGAGAAAAAGCAGTACGAAAAGCGCACTACTGTTGATGACTATGTCTATCCCGACAAGTTTAAGCATCTCTTCCCTCGAATGTGGAACTACATGAAGACGGAGAAGGACTACAAACCTTGGGCAGCATATCGTACAAAAATGGACTTTGTGCGCGATGACAATGGCGAAATTGTCTATGGCGAAGATGGTCGTCCTAAGCGTGTCGAGGTGCTGGACTTTGGTCGCAAGGTGTCGTATTACGATGGCGAATATACTCGTACTATTGTTGAGCCTACATTCTTGGAGAACCTCAATTATTTCTTCTCCTATCAGCTCAACTATATGTATTGGCGATATTTCCTCTGGAACTTTGTGGGACGTCAGGACGATATACAGGCAGAGTCAGTAACGATAACCAATGGAAATTGGCTTACGGGTATCAAGGCGATAGATTCGCTCTATCTCGGCCCACAGAACAATCTCCCACGCGAGATGGAAAACAATAAGGCTCGCAATACATATTTCCTTCTTCCATTCTTGTTGGGTATCATAGGTTTGATCTACCAACTCAATCGCGATCCGCGCAACTTTACCGTAGTGATGTGGTTGTTCGTGATGATGGGTATAGCGTTGGTCGTATATTTCAACTCATCGCCGGGCGAGGTGCGTGAGCGCGACTATGTATATGCCGGCTCGTTCTATGCCTTCTCGATGTGGATCGGATTAGGCGTATTGGCGTTGTATGATTTGTTGACCAAGGCACTGAAAAAACATCATACGGTAGCGGCAACGGTGGCTACATTGATTGCGATGGCTGTGCCGACAATTCTCTGTGCTCAGAACTGGGACGACCATGATCGTTCACATCGAACAATGTCGCGAGATATAGGTTTTAACTATCTCTCGTCAATAGTCGAGAAGGAGGGTGTGAGCCCTATAATTGTAAATTATGGTGATAACGATACCTTCCCATTGTGGTTCAATCAGGAGGTTGATGGTGTGCGTACAGATGTCCGTATCATGAATTCGAGCTACCTCGATGGCGAGTGGTATGTCGATGAGATGAAGTGTAAGGCAAACGATGCAGAGGGTATTCCGTTCTCGTTACCAAGTCATAAATATACCTTCGTAAACGATTGGATTCCGGTAAATTCGCAGATTGACCGCGTGGTCGATGCCAAGCAGGTTATGGAGTTTGTGCGTAGCGATGATCGTCGTACAAAGATGGATTTGGGCTATGGCGAGCCTGCTGACTATATTCCAACAAAGCGTATTGCCCTGCCGGTAGATAAGGAGGCGGCTATCGCTTCGGGTATTGTAGCGGAGAAGGATCGTGATTTGATGGTCGATACGGTATATATCAACATCAACGCAACTTCGCTCTCACGCTCGGAGTTGATGTTGCTCGATATGTTGTCGCACTTCGATTGGAAGCGACCAATATATTTCACTCAGGTATATGTCTTGCAGAAGTTCGGCCTGTTGGATTACTTGCAGTTCGACGGCTACGCATACCGCTTTGTGCCGATTCTCACTCCGTACAAGGATTCGTGGAGCATTGGACGTATAGATGCCGATTATGCCTACGATAAATTGATGAATACGATGCGCTATGGTAACCTTGCCGATGAGCGCGTATATGTGGACTACTTTACGCAGTATAACTTGCAGGTGTCGCGTGCGAGGGAGGCCTTTGCGCGTGTTGCTCGCGAGTATATCAAACAAGGCAATGCAAAGCGTGCCGAGGAGTTGTTGGATCGCGGTTTGACAGTATTGCCGATAAACCAGATTCGCTTCTCGGAGGCAAACACTTTCCCGTTCATCGAGTGTTACTATGATCTTGGATTGAACGAGAAGGGAGATACACTGCTTATGGCTTATGGCGATAATTTGATAGATTATATCGAGTATTACTTGCAGTTCGAGGGTGTACAGGGCGACCTGGTTGAAGATATCATGTATGAGAAACTTGATGAGTTGTCGCGTTTGTATTACCTCGCAGCTTACTATAATCGCGAAGATGTGATTTATGGTATCAACGAGTATTATCGCACCCTTGGAGCAGAGGATAAAGACCTTATACTCACTCAACGCGAGAAGGATTCGCTCGGTATTCAGGGCGCACCTAAAACGAAGTTTTAGTTAAAAGTTAAATAAATATAAAAAGCTAATAAAGAATATGGCTACACCAAAACTTACTCTCTACAATACGCTTACTCGCCTCAAAGAGGAGTTTAAGCCTATTAGCGAAGGTCGTGTAGGAATGTATGTCTGCGGTCCCACTGTTTATGGCGATCCGCATCTCGGACATACCCGCCCTGCAATCACCTTCGACCTCTTGTTTCGCTACTTGAAGGCAGAGGGCTACAAGGTACGCTATGTGCGTAACATTACCGATGTAGGCCACCTCGAACATGATGCCGACGAGGGCGAGGATAAGATCGCAAAAAAGGCTCGTTTGGAGCAGTTGGAGCCTATGGAGGTTGCACACTACTACACCGAGCGTTATAAGACTTTCATGGCAAAGTTGGGTGTACAGACACCTTCGATTGAGCCTCACGCTTCGGGACACATTATCGAGCAGATTGACTTTGTAAAACGAATACTCGATGCAGGTTATGCCTATGAGTCGAATGGCTCAATCTATTTCGATGTCGAAAAGTATAACAAGGACTTCCGCTATGGCGTATTGTCGGGTCGTAACCTTGATGATATCGTAACCGATACACGCCAACTCGATGGCCAACAGGACAAGAAACACTCTTTCGACTTCGCTTTGTGGAAGAAGGCGGCACCTGAGCATATTATGCGCTGGCCTTCGCCTTGGAGTGATGGTTTTCCGGGCTGGCATATGGAGTGCTCGGCTATGAGCACCAAGTATCTCGGTGAAAAGTTCGATATCCATGGTGGCGGAATGGACTTGATGTTCCCTCACCACGAGTGCGAGATTGCGCAGTCTACCGCAGCACTCGGACACGACTCGGCTCACTACTGGGTACACAACAATATGATTACCATCAACGGCAAGAAGATGGGTAAGTCGTACAATAACTTCATCACTCTTGAACAGATGTTCAATGGCGACCACCCTGCATTGGAGCAGGCATATTCGCCAATGACAGTTCGTTTCTTTATCTTGCAGGCGCACTATCGCTCGACGCTCGATTTCTCGAATGAGGCGTTGCAGGCGGCAGAGAAGGGCTTGGATCGTCTGATGAAGGGTATTGAGGCGTTGCATAAGGCCCCTGTTTCTGCTGCGTCGTCATTCAATGTTGATGAGATTGAGAGCCGTTGTGCTGAGGCTATGGCGGACGATTTGAATTCGCCAATAGTAATCTCAACGATGTTCGACTATGTTCGCCTCTTCAACCAGCTCTCGGAGGGCAAGCAGACATTGACTGCCGATGATAAGGCAAAGGCTATCGCAACCGTTCAGCGTTGGGTATTTGATATTCTCGGTTTGGAGAACGAGAAGGCAGAGGCAGCAGGCGGCAAGGATATGGTTTCGCCACTTGTAACGATGCTTCTCGATATGCGTATGCAGGCAAAGGCCGATAAGAATTGGGCATTGTCCGACGAAATTCGCGATAAACTCACCGCTATCGGTATCAGGGTAAAAGACCGCAAAGACGGATACGACTGGGAGATCGAATAATTTCTTGTGATAAGTCGCAATCTACGGCACATCACTAAAAGTAAGAGTCCTCGGGCTGTACTCTTTGTACTATCCCGAGGACTCCTCTTTTGCGATGCACCGTATCTCACGCCTTCTGACAAGAAATTAAAATCATTTTGATTGGTAAATTTTACACCGCTCTGCGATAAATCGCTCCTCACATAGGTCTACTATGCTGCGCACCCGATTTCTTGTACGCCTTGTATTTACCTCCTTAAAAGTGCAATTTTTAATGGAGCGTAGCGACCTAAGCCCCCTCACAGGAGGGGGTGCGGGGGTGGGTAACACAAAAGGTGGCTTGCCACCGACACTAAAATAAAAGCAACAAAGGCTTCCCGAAAGTGGAAGCCTTTGTGATTATATGAAGAAACAAATTTCTTCATATAGCTTTTATTTTAGTGGCAGTGGCAATCGCCCTCACCGCAGTGGTGCTCATCGCCGCAACCCTCGCAGCCGTCACCGCAGTGGTCGTGGTCGCAACCGCACGAGCAACCGCCCTTCGGAGCCAAATCCTCAGGAGTTACATCGCGTACCTCAACAACCTCAACATCGAAGTTCAAGGTCTTACCTGCCATTGGGTGGTTGAAGTCCATCATAATGGTCTCCTCTTTAACCTCCTTGATGATGCCGTTCATGCGATGGCCCTCAGCGTCGCTCATTGGCACTACGTTGCCAACGAAGAGCATCTCCTCTACATCTTTGCCGTCAATCATAAAGATTGTCTTTGGCAACTCAACGATAGCCTCAGCGATAATCTCGCCGTAGCCGTCTTTTGGCTCCAATGTGAACGAAACCTTATCACCCGGCTCCTTGCCGATGAGTGCGCCCTCGAACTTAGGGAGCAACATACCTGCACCGCAAACAAATTCGAGTGGCTGTCCCTCAGGATTCTTATCTGCCACCTGACCATCAACGGTGAGAGTATAGTTCACCGCTACAAACTTAGTGTTTTCTACCTTCATAATTTTATAATTTTAAGTTATTACTATTCCTTAACGCTTTTAGCTCTGCAAAATTAAGAATTAAAAATTAAAAAGCAAAAAGGTCGAGAATTCTCGACCTTTGTTTTCCGCTTTCCGTTTTCCGTTTATTCCACCTTCTTCCAGTAGCGCGATAGCGAAATTGGGCCCAACGAGCCCTTTACGCGCAAAGTTGTTGCATCGTCGAAAGAGCACTCAACCTTGTAGGTCTTGCCGTTTGTAGGTTTGTAGACAGTTCCTCCGCCCCAAACATTCTTGTCGGCATTGTAGCGAATACCCTTCACAATCACAATCTGGTCCGAAGGTGTGTTTCGTAACTCTGGGTTAGGGTTCTTTGCATCCATCTTTCGAGTTCCGTCTGGGTGATTAGGGTGTTCGAGCCAAATAATCTGTCCCTGATAAGTGCCGTCCTCGCACTTTGTAAAGCGCACCTTCGACTGGTTACCCTCCTCCTCAACTTTGTAAACGCCAACGATTTTGTCGGCTGCTGTCTGGGCAAATGCGCTCACCGAAAAGAGCATTGCAAGCGTGCAAACGCCCAATTTGAAAAGATTTTTCATACCTATAAATAGTTTTGTTTGCAGGGCAAATATATAAAAAATATGGGTAGTTATCGCTTTTTGTCGGATAACTACCCATAAATTCGGTATTTTTACCTATGAGTTTAGCTGTTGGCCATATTGGCCTTTTGCCTATTTTTTGCGGTACTTGCCGGCATAATTTTCGTGACCATATACTTCGAGGTAGGTTGCGCCATTCTCGTTAAAGACATTTACTGTACACTTATAATAATCGTTTACAACCAACTTGTTGCCTGAAATAGAGTACTCGTAACGGTCTTCATACCAACTGCTATACAATTTATAATGCCTGGTCACGGTGCCATACTTGGATATATCCAACTTGCTGGTTGTACCCTCCACCGGCTCCCAATAACCGCAAATCAACTCTGCATAGTTCTTTTCTGGGGCTTTCGGTTGCGCAGCCTTTGCCTGAGGCTTTGGCGTAGTGGTAGCCTTGCGAGGTGCTACCACTGCTTTTGCTTCGGCAATATCTTCCTTGACATCCGCCACCTCCTCTTTAACCTCCTCTACAATCTCCTCATTTACCCACTCTCTAATCTCTGCTTTAATCACATCGGAGTAGTTACGGTCAATGTAGATTCCTAATGCCCAAAAGAACGAGGTTATCAATATTATAAGTATGGTTTTCATAGTTTTTAGTTTTTTGAGGTGTTATTCTTCATTTTTACATACGAGATTTCTGTCGCCGTAGCCGTTATCGATTTTCGTAACATATGGGAAGAACTTCGAGCGTGCAACCCAAGCCAACGGGAAGGCAGCCTCGTGACGCGAGTATGGGTGCGACCACTCGCCAGCCAACTCCTCGGCAATATGTGGAGCATTTACCACCACATTGTCCGCCTCGCCATTTATCTTCTCAGCCTCGCGCTTAATCTGCACCAAAGCCTCGATAAAGCGGTCCATCTCCTCCTTCGGCTCACTTTCGGTAGGCTCCACCATCAGTGTTTCGTGAACAGGGAACGAGAGTGTCGGTGCGTGGAAGCCGTAGTCCATCAATCGGTGAGCAACATCGCCACAATCTACGCCATAATCACGCTTGAAGTGAGTCAAATCGAGAATCATCTCGTGACCTACACGGCCTGTTTCGCCTGAGTAGTAGGTGCGGAACTCATCCTTTATTGCCGAAGCCATATAGTTGGCATTTACGATAGCCATCTCGGTAGCCTTGCGTAAACCCTCCTCGCCGAGCATCTTGATATAGCCATAGGTGATAGGCAGAAGCATTGCCGAGCCCCAAGGTGATGACGAAACGGCTGTGATGCCCTCCTCGCCACCGGTAGGCACTACCGAGTGCGATGGGAGGAATGGTGCAAGATGCGAAGCCACGCAGATAGGGCCAACACCGGGACCACCGCCACCGTGTGGCATAGCGAATGTCTTATGTAGGTTGAGGTGGCAGACATCTGCTCCGATAAAGCCAGGATTGGTCAAACCAACCTGTGCGTTCATGTTTGCTCCGTCCATATATACCTCGCCACCTGCGTCGTGGATAGTATCTACAATCTCGCGAATACGGCTCTCGAATACGCCGTGTGTCGAAGGATATGTTACCATCAAGGCACACAACTCCGACGAGTACTGCTCAGCCTTTGCCTTCAAGTCCTCGACATCAATGTTTCCGTGCTCGTCGCACGCAACGGTAACAATCTTCATACCTGCCATTGCTGCCGATGCAGGGTTTGTTCCATGAGCCGACGCCGGAATCAGAACGATATTACGATAGCCCTGATTGCGGCTCTGGTGATAAGCGCGGATAACCATTAAACCTGCATACTCGCCCGCAGCACCCGAATTCGGCTGTACCGAGCATGCCGCAAAGCCTGTGATTGTTGCCAAGTCGCGCTCCAACTCCTCGATAAGGGCAGTGTAACCTTCGCGTTGGTTGGCTGGGGCGAATGGGTGGATATTTTGGAAACTTGCCAACGAGAGTGGCTGCATCAACGATGCGGCATTGAGTTTCATGGTACAAGAGCCGAGCGAAATCATCGAGTTTGCCAACGAGATATCGCGCAATTCGAGTTGCTTGATGTAGCGCATCAACTCACTCTCCGAGCGGTAGCGGTTGAATATAGGCTCGGTGAGGTATGGGGTCTTGCGCGCCATGAAAATTTGTGGCTCGGTAACATGCGCCACTTTCTTCATCTTGCGACCCTTTGCCTCGGCAAAGATTGCGATGACCTCCTCTACCTCCTCAGGGGTGGTGACATCGTCAAATGAAAGTCGTACTCGGAATTCCGAAGGGTAGTAGAAGTTTATGCGGTGCTCCTCTGCTACCGACTCTACAACCGAAGCCTCTGCCTCGATATCGAGTGTGTCGAAGAGATTTGAACAAGAGAGTTTATATCCCAAAGCTTCGATACCCTTTGCCGCGGTCAAAGCCGAGAGGTGAGCAGTCAAAGCTGCACGACGTAATCCCTCTGCTCCGTTATATACGCAGTAGAAGCCCACAATCGAAGCCATCAAAGCCGATGCAGTACAGATGTTCGATGTTGCGCGTTCACGCTTGATATGTTGCTCGCGCATCTGCAACGACATACGCAATGCACGGCGACCAAGTCTATCAACCGAAACACCGATGATACGACCAGGCATATTGCGCTTGAAAGCCTCTTTGGTTGCCATATATCCTGCCGACGGACCACCAAAACCCATTGGGCAGCCAAGACGTTGTGTCGAGCCTACTGCGATATCGGCACCCCACTCACCAGGAGAAGCGAGGAGAGCCAACGAGAGAAGATCGGCATTTGCGGTTACGAGTGCGCCTACGGCGTGAGCCGAAGCTACAAAATCCGAATAGTCACGCACCTCGCCATTTGCGGCAGGGTACTGTACGATAGCACCGAACTCCTTGCCTGTGAAGGTGTAGTCGGCGTAGCTATCTACGATAAGCTCTATGCCAAATGGCTCGCTGCGAGTGAGCAATACATCGAGTGTCTGAGGGAAGATGTTCTCGTCCACGAAGAGGAGGTTGCGTCCCTCCTTTACAGCCTCGCGCGAGCGAAGTGCGAACATCATTGCCATAGCCTCGGCTACGGCTGTACCTTCGTCGAGTAACGAGCAGTTGGCAATCTCCATTCCCGTAAGCGAGATAATTGCGGTCTGATAGTTGAGGAGAGCCTCCAAGCGACCTTGCGAAATTTCTGCCTGATATGGGGTGTATGAGGTGTACCATGCCGGGTTCTCGAATACGTTGCGCATAATGGCTGCCGATGAGGCATTAGGGTAGTAACCCATGCCGATAAATGAACGGAATTGTTGGTTATGAGCGGCCAATTCCTGAATATGCGATGCAAATTCGTACTCGCTCATCGCCTCGGACAAGGCAAGAGGAGCATTCAGACGAATATCCGACGGGATAACTTGTGAGATGAGTTCATCTACCGAGCCGACACCGATAGTATCGAGCATCGCTTTCAGAGTATCGGCATCACTTGTTCCGATATGTCTGGTTACAAAACGGTCAAACATAGTTTTAAGAAGTTTTAAGTTTAATCTATTACTACAAAGATAGTGAAAAAACTGAAAAATAAATAAATTTCAAATATTTTCGTTATCTTTGGAAAAGATAAATCTTGTTATTATGGCTAATATTGTGAAAATTCAGTGTGTGAATAACAACTCGACCATCGATGTAGAGATGGGTACATCGTTAGTGGAGTTAGCCGAGCAGCTCGGCTTGAAGGGCGAGCGTCCATTCCTTGCCGCCTATGTGAATCACAAGTTGAAGGAACTGAGCTACAAAATCTACACCCCTGCCAAGGTGGAGTTTTTTGATATTACGCTCCTTGCAGGCTTTCGCGTATATCAGCGTTCTCTAATATTTATTATGCAGTCGGTAGTGTCGAAGTTATATCCTCAGCAAAAGTTTTATGCTCGTCATGCTATTGGCGATAGCATCTATTGTGAGGTGGAAGGAAAAACGGAGTTCTCGGCCAAAGAGTGTCAGGCGTTATACGATGCGGCTCATGAGATTGTGAGAGCCGATAAGCCTATTATTCGCGAGAAACTTCCTACCGAAGATGTTGTCGCGGAGTTCGAGAAACGAGGCTTTGACGACAAGGTTGCACTTCTTCAAACACGCCAGAGACTATATAGTTCTATTCATCGTTTGGGCGATGAGATAGGCTACTTCTTCGGTGCTTTGGTGCCTTCAACCGGCTATATAGACCGCTTCGAGGTACAACCATACCATAACGGTTTCTATATCTCGGCACCTTCACGTACAGCCCCCGATACGATACTTCCGCCTCCAAACCTTAATAAGATGTTCTCCATATTTGATGGTTATAGCGAGTGGGTGAAGATTATGGGTGTAGCTACGGTAGGCAAACTCAACAAGCGCATTGAACAGGGCGATACGAGCGAGATGATTCAGATTGCTGAGGCTTTGCACGAGAAGCGACTTGCGCGTATTGCCGATACGATTGCCGAGGCAAATCGTGAGCGAGGTTTGCGACTTGTACTTATTTCGGGCCCTTCTTCGAGTGGCAAAACGACCACGTCGAAGCGACTCGGTGTGCAGTTACGTGTTTTGGGTTTGCACCCTGTGCTGGTATCAACAGACGACTACTTTGTTAATCGCGAGGATACTCCGCGTGACGAGAATGGAGATTACGACTTCGAAGCTTTGGAGGCAATAGATCTTGCACGACTGAATGACGATTTGGGCAGACTGATGGCAGGCGAGAGTGTTGAAATACCGCGTTTCGACTTTATAAGCGGAACTCGTCAATGGCACGACAATCCGTTGCAGCTCGATGACCGCTCAATCCTTATTATGGAGGGTATCCACTCGCTTAATCCGCGTCTTACTCCGAGTATTTCCGATAGTGCAAAGTTCCGCATCTATGCATCGTGCTTTACATCGGTGGCAATGGATAACACATCACGCATACACACTACCGATAATCGTCTGTTGCGTCGTATGATACGCGATAACGCAACTCGTGGTACAAGTGCTGCCGAGACGATTGCCCGCTGGCCAAGTGTGCGTCGTGGCGAGGAGCGCAACATCTTCCCATATCAGGAGGAGGCAGATGTGATGTTCAACTCATCGTTGTTCTATGAGATTGCGGTACTGAAACCATTTGCTGAACCGCTGTTGCGCGAAATTCCTAATACTCGCCCGGAGCATGCCACCGCGCAGGGAATGTTGAAATTCCTCGATAATTTCCACACTATCGCCACCGACGAGATACCTCCGACTTCGGTCTTACGCGAGTTTATAGGTGGTAGTGCGTTTAAGTATTAGTGAGTAATTGACAATTATCAAAAAAAGTCGCAGTCTTTTGACTACGACTTTTTTGTGGACCCAGAGGGGCATGATCCCACGACCTTCGGATTATGAGTCCGCTGCTCTAACCAACTGAGCTATGGGTCCAAAACCTTTTTGCGAGTGCAAAGATACAAAGAAAATTCAAAATTCAAAATCCAAACGGCAGAATTATCTATTTTCTTTGACTTTACCATCGTGTAACACTACACAAACGGCAACTTTACAACCTCGGCTTTGAGAAGTCTGTCGCGAATGATAACGCAAACCTGAGTGCCAACCTTCGCAAACTCGGTCTTGACATACGCCATACCGATACCCACCTTCAAACAAGGCGACATAGTGCCCGAAGTGATGTGGCCGATCTCGTTGCCCTCCACATCAGCTACCTTATACTCATGACGCGGAATACCACGATCAATCATCTTTAAGCCTACCAACTTCTTCTCTACACCGTTAGCCTTCTGCTCAGCAAGGAGAGCCTTGTCGATAAACTCCTTGCCATCCACGAACTTGGTAATCCAACCCAAGCCCGCCTCGATAGGCGATGTGGTGTCATCAATCTCGTCACCATAGAGGCAGAAACCCTTCTCCAAGCGGAGAGTATCGCGAGCGCCTAAGCCGATATTTTTAAGTCCGTACTCCTCGCCGGCCTTCCAAAGCTCCTCCCAGATGTGATTGGCATCCTCGTTGTGCATATAAATCTCGCAACCACCCGAGCCCGTGTAGCCGGTCATCGAGAGGATAACCTCGCAACCTGCCAACTGCAACTGCTTGAAGGTGTAGTACTCCATATTCTCAACCTCCTCCTCGCACATCTTCTGCACGATCTTCATTGCGAGAGGTCCCTGCACTGCCAACTGCGAGATGCGGTCCGAAGCGTTCTCCAACTCCACGCCCTCACGCATACCGAAGGCCTTGCCCTGCTCCAAGATGTGAGCCCAATCCTTCTCGATGTTGGCTGCGTTCACGCAGATAAGGTACTTCTGCTCCGAGTAGCGGTAGATGATGATGTCATCGACGATACCGCCCTTGCCATTCGGCATGCACGAATACTGCGCCTTACCGTCGTAGAGCTTTGTAACATCGTTAGTGCCAATCTTCTGCAAGAGGGCAGTAGCGTTCTCGCCTTTAACCCAAATCTCGCCCATGTGGCTCACGTCGAATACACCAGCACCATTGCGTACGGTCATATGCTCGTCGTTAATGCCCGAAAACTCGATAGGCATATTGTAACCTGCAAACTCCGCCATCTTGGCACCATTTGCGATGTGATACTTTGTAAATACGGTTGTTTTCATTTTAGTATAGTTTTATTGGTTATTGTTCTTTTGTTGCTCTTTTCAGGCCAAGTTGTGGACAACGCTCAAATGGGCGTGTGCGGTCAAAGAGGTAGCGGTATGTGGTGTGCATCTTGTGTTTCGAGGCACAAACATAACGCTCAATCATTCTGTTCATTACGGGGTTGAAGTCGCCAATCCACGCGAACTCGAAAGATTTATAAGGGCTACGTCCCTTCTCGACATAGTTTTCGAGAATATATGTCATTATTGCACTCTCAATACCTTTGCCCTGGAATTCGGGGGTTATGCCGAAGATAATGCCGAAGGCTCTGTCGCACACTTTGCGCACCTTCAAATCCCACATCAGGCGCAACTTCTCGATGACACCAAACTTGCCACCGAACTTGCCTATTATGCAATTCAGGTCGGGCACCATTACGAAAAATCCTATCGGCTCGTCGTTGTGGTAGGCGAAGTAGATGAGGTGTGGGTCGATGATAGGCTTTAAGGTACGCATCAGCTTTTGCGCCTCCTCTCTGCTCATCGGTTTCACGCCTGTAAAGAGCGACCACGCCTTGTTGTAGATGGTGCGCAACTGCTCGGCAGCCACCGAGAGATCCACACCGCACATATCCTTGATTTGGTAGTCGGGGTTTGCTAGTACGCGATGTGCTTTTTCGAGCGCAATCTCGCTTAACACGCCACCCTCAGCACGCCAAATGTATGAGTTTTGATTGAAGTAGTTCTGAAATCCGTAGTTCTCGAAGAGAGCCTTGTAGTAGGGTAGATGGTAGTTGTTGCCGTAGAGGGGCTGGTACTCGAAACCCTCGACCAGCAAGCCCCACCACGAATCGCGCGAGCCGAAATTTACGGGGCCGTCCATGCCCTCCAAGCCTCGCTCCGAGAGCCACTCTCGGGCCGCATCGAAGAGCAGGTTTGCCACCTCTTGGTCGTCTATCGACTCGAAGAAACCGCAGCAACCCATATTATCCGACACCTTCGCCTGCTCGCGGTTGTAGAAGGCAGCGATGCGACCTACCGCCTCGCCCTTATCGTCGAGTGCTATCCAACGCACTGACTCGCCACCCTCGAAGAGGTGGTTGCGCTCTGCGTCAAAAACTTTCTCGATGTCGTTGTCGAGCGGACATACCCAATTCGGTGCATCTCGGTAGATCTTCCTATCGAGATGTAACCACACCTCTCTGTCGTGTGCGGTCTTAACCTCTTTGAGTCTATACAATCTCTCCATATAGGTCGAAGTCGTCTGCGTCGGTGATGCGCACCTTGTAGAACTTGCCCTTCATCAATCGTTTGTGGCTTGTAATTAAAATCTCTTCGTCCACCTCAGGCGAGTCGTACTGTGAACGACCAATATAATATTCACCCGATTTACCATCAATAATTACACGTTCTACATTGCCCACGCGAGCATCATTCTTCTTATGCGAAATTTTTGCCTGAATAGCCATCAAATGCTCGGCACGATAATCTTTTACACGTTGCGGAACATTGTCCGAGAGTTTTGTTGCCGAGAATGTTCCCTCCTCCTCCGAGTATGGGAATACGCCCAGACGGTCAAATTCCAAACGCTTTACCTCCTCGCACAACTCCTCGTAGTCCGCAGCACTCTCGTTGGGATAACCTACCAACATAGTTGTACGAATGGCGATATCTGGAATTGCTGTGCGTAATCGCTCAATCAGCTCCAAAGCCTCAGTCTTCGTATGGCGACGGTGCATCAACTCCAACTGATTGTCAGTTAGATGTTGCAACGGAATGTCGAGATACTTGCAGATCTTCGGCTCGCGAGCCATCACCTCGATAACATCCTGCGGGAAGTCTGTAGGGTAGGCGTAGTGGAGTCGTATCCACTCGATGCCCTCGACCTTGCACAACTTTTCGAGCAGCTCTGCCAAGCAACGCTTGCCGTATAGGTCCATGCCGTAGTAGGTTGTATCCTGAGCTACGACCATAATCTCCTTAACACCCTTCTTTGCGAGGTTTTCGGCCTCCTCCAATACCTGCTCCATAGGTACGGAACGGTGCTTACCACGAATCAGCGGAATGGCACAATAGCCACATCGCCAATTACAACCTTCGCCGATTTTGAGATATGCGTAGTGTTTCGGTGTTGAGAGCTCTCGCTTGGTTTCGACCTCCTTGTTGTAACCACCCGTCAAAGTTCGTACCACGCCGTCAAAAGTGCGAGCACCAAAGTAGTCATCGACCTCCGGAATCTCCTCGCGCAACTCATCGGCATAACGTTCCGAAAGGCAGCCTATCACGAACAATCTCTCGATAAGTCCTGCACGCTTTGCCTCCACGCAGTTGAGAATGGTGTCGATACTCTCCTCCTTTGCATCGCCGATAAAACCGCATGTGTTCACTACCACAACCTTTGCATCGGTCTTGTCGCTATCGAAACGGATTTCGTAACCCGCCTCGGCAAGTTGTGCAGCGATATGTTCCGAATCAACACGGTTTTTAGCGCAACCTAGCGTTATGATATTTACAATTTTCATTGCAGATTATTTTTTACCAAAGAGAGCCTTAACGAACTGGTGACGGTCAAAGATGCGGAGTTGGTCGATACCCTCGCCAATACCGATATAGCGTACAGGCACCTTGAAGGTGTCGCTGATGCCGATAACTACACCACCCTTGGCAGTTCCGTCGAGCTTTGTGATAGCCAACGATGTAACTTGTGTCGCCTGGGTGAATTGACGCGCCTGCTCGAAGGCATTTTGTCCTGTCGAACCGTCCAAGACAAGCATAACCTCGTGTGGAGCATCAGGAATAACCTTCGCCATCACGTTGCGAATCTTTGTGAGCTCGTTCATCAAGCCCACCTTGCTGTGCAAACGGCCTGCGGTGTCAATCAACACTACATCAGCATTGTTTGCCACAGCCGAGCGCAAAGTGTCGAATGCTACCGAAGCAGGGTCGGAGCCCATCTCCTGACGAATCATTGTTGCCCCTGCACGCTCTGCCCATACGCCGAGCTGGTCAATAGCCGCTGCACGGAAGGTATCCGCTGCACCGATATAGACCTTCTTGCCGGCACGGGTGAGTTGCGCTGCGAGCTTACCGATTGTGGTGGTCTTACCTGCGCCATTCACACCCACAACCATTACTACATACGGCTCGCCCTCCTTTGCATCGAGTCCGAAATTCTCTGCCGAACCCTCGGCTTGCTCCATAAGGAGCGCAATCTCGTCGTAGAGCAAATTGTATAATTCCTCGCTATTCACGTATTTGTCGCGAGCTACGCGCTCTTCGATTCTGCGAATAATCTTGACGGTGGTATCAACACCCACGTCAGATGTTATAAGGGCCTCTTCCAAGTCGTCGAGCACGTCCATATCTACGGTTGAACGGCCTGCTACGGCGCGGTGCAACTTCGAGAAGAAACCCTCTTTGGTCTTCTCCAAGCCTGTGTTCAACTCTGCTTGTTCGGTCTGCTCGTCCTGCTGAGCCACCTCGGCTGCTACCTCTGCAACCTCCTCAATCTTCTTTTTCTTGAATATGTCAAAAAATCCCATATGTTCGTAAATTAAATATCTGCCTGTTCCTATATTTGTGTGCAAATATAGCAATAATTCGGAATATTTCCAACAGATAGGCGGTGCATTCATTTCAATAACAGCCTGCATGCAAAGGACTTTTTAGATGGGCTGCGAGTTAAAAATAATATGCGCTCTATTTTTATCGTCTATTTTTTACTATCTTTGCGGAGAGTAAAGCAATTGTAATTAATATAAAATCAACCACTCTGTGAAAAAACTTCTTTTGATTTTAGCCTTAATTTCTGCTCTGTTTACTCAGGCAGAGGCTCATGATTTTGAGGGCTACAACTGCTTTGCAGTAGTAGCAGGTAGAAATGCGACCAATGATGGCTCGGTCTTACTCGCACATAACGAGGACGACAGAGGTGAACAGATGATAAATATCTACACTGTTCCACGCGACGAAAAGAGTGGTACGAACAAATATCTATGGATTGAGTTTCCGGGAATGAAAGTTGCCGATGCTGCCCTCAATGAGTATGGTGTTGCGGTGGTATCAGATGCTTGCGGCTCGCGCGAGGACCGACTCGATGTAACCGATGGCGGTGTTGTGTATGAGGTTCGTATGACCGTAGCGAAGTATGCTCGCTCGGCTCGTCATGGAGTTGAGCTGGTCAAGAAATTGGTAGAAGCACGAGGCTATGCTCACAGTGGCCGTTCATACATCATTGCAGATAGCAGTGAGGCTTGGGTTTGCTCGATTGTAAAAGGTCGTCATTGGGTTGCTCAGCGTGTGCCTGATGACAGCGTTATGATTATTCCTAACAATTACTGCATCAGTGATGTTGATTTGAACGATAAGGAGAACTTCTGCGGCTCGGCAGATATCATTACCTATGCAATCGAGCGCGGTTGGTATGACCCGACCAAAGATGGCGAGTTTTCGTTCAAGAAGGCGTATGCCTCGCCTACGACTCTTTTCGGAGATCGTAACTATATTCGCCACATGTCGGCTCTCAACTACTTGACAGGCAAGGATTATACTACCGATCCTTGCACCTATCCGTTTGCCGTAAAGCCTAACCGCAAGGTGGGTATATCGGACCTTATTCAAGTCTTGGGTAGCCATGGCGAAAATGTATCAGTAAAGATTAAGCACGAAAAACAGCCTTTGCACCCATCGTGCATCTGCGTAGATAGAACTGTCAATGCATCGGTCTTCCAACTCCGCAGTTGGTTGCCTGTCGAGATTGGTTCGTTGATATGGACCACAGGTGGTCGTCCTTGTTATGAGCTTTTCGTTCCTTGGTACCTTGGTATGAGCAAGTCACCAAAGGGCTTCGAGCGTTTCGCTACTGCACAGGAGGCTGAAATAAAGCATTTTAGTGACGCGAAGAACATGCGGGACAACTATCCAGAGGCCGCTGCATGGAAGTTTGTTTCATTCTGGGAGTGGCTCCTTACCGATTATGATAAGTATTTTGCCCCGACCAAGGCTGTTACAAGCAAGATGCAGGAGCTCTTGTTTCAAAAGCAGGCTGCATTAGAGGAGAGTTTGAAGAGTTGCTACGATTCGAAGACGAAGTCGATCATGGATCGTGCAAAGTTGGAGAAGATACTTAACGGCTACACTGCAAAGTGCTATGACCGCTACTTCAAAGCTCTACAAAAAATTCAAAAGAGTCAGAAATAATATATCTACACTTTTCGTTTAGTCTATTAAAAGAGGGTTACAACTAACAAATAAAGACAATATGATCTTTTTATCGTTATTGATTATCGCACTCCTTGTGACCGGATCGGTTGCAGCACAAGACCTGCTTGTTAAGCGCAATGGCGAACAGATGCGTGTCAAGGTCTTGAAAATTACCAAGAAAAATGTGGAATTTGTGCGACAAGGTACCGAATTGCCTATCTACAAGTTGCCTATTACGGATATCGACTATATCGAATATCCGATGGGTGATCGCGATACTTTTGGTCGCAAAGTGGCCGAGCCAAAGGCTCAAACCGAAAAAGAACCCGAAAAATGGCATGGTCCGGTGCCTACACCTGACGGCTCGTTGTCGGTAGCTGTGGAGTTGCCTGCAAATGATGACGCCTCGAATGAGATGCCAAAACGTTGGCATGGAGCAGTACCACCTCATGTCGGAGTGGCAAATGCTGTAATTACTCCGAACAATGAGAGTGCTAAAACGGTCTATGGGATAGGTGATATATACGATAAAGATGGCTTGAAGGGTGTTGTTGTTATGCTTACAGACGGAGGCCGTCATGGATTGATTATGTCGTTGGACGAGGTGTGCTTGGCATGGAGCAATCTCCCTCGTAAACAGCTGGCGAAAGTCGGAGCAACAGACCGCTATAATGGCGAGGCAAATATGCTTGTTGTCGAGAAATATATCACCGAGAAGGGATTATCGTGGAGTAATTTCCCTGCATTTGAGTGGTGCCGCAATAAGGGCGAAGGGTGGTATCTGCCATCTGTGAATGAATTATGGAGTGCAGGAACGATGTTCCTTGGTGGATCGCGTTTGGCTACCAATCGTCGTTCCCGCAAGAACTTCAATGAGAATATCGAAAGCGCCGGTGGCACGCCTTTGAGTGGCGTTATGTTCTATCACTCCTCTACCGAAGATAAAGATGCAAAGTACTCGCTATTTTCGCACATGAACTCCGAACAGCCATATATCCAATCGGGATACAAGGCTGATGACCTATTTGTTCGCGCTTTCCACAAATTCTAAAAATCGTTCTGATTGGTGAATTTTGCATGAACTTGCTAATACAATGAATAAGGCTTGCATCACGCAAGCCTTATTCATTGTATTATAACAGTGTTACCAACAGCACTATGGCTGTGATAAGTGCAACTATGCCAACTGCAACACGAATGGCCAGCATCTTGCAACCACGAGGCATTCGGATACCGCAATATGGACAACGCTCCATGCTTACCGGAATGGGTACTCCGCACTCTGGGCAGATGACGGTTGGCTCGTTATTCGGATTGATATCTTTAGGACTTGCTACCATAGTTCTCAATATTTTTGGATATGCAAAGTTAGTGAAATAATCCAAAAAAATAATAATGGCGAGATTTTTTTCTCGCCATTATTATTTGTCGAACTATCGTTCTAAGCTTATGCCAAAGGCTTAACGCTTACGTATGAACGATTGTCGCGCTTCTTAGTGAATACTACTGTACCATCAACCAAAGCGAAGAGGGTGTGATCCTTACCCATACCCACATTCTCACCTGCGTTGTGAACAGTACCACGCTGACGAACGATGATGTTGCCTGCCTTAGCAAACTGACCACCGAAAAGCTTCAAACCG
>JAZRGH010000069.1:0-13381 GCA_045644085.1 Alistipes sp.
ATGGTTTACATCTCGCAGGACGGTTTCGTATCGCCACTCTACTTGAAGGATTTGCAGGACCCTACAACAGGCAAGATTCCGCCACGTCTTGTAAACATAGAGTCGGACAAGATTCAGCAGGTTATCAACAACGTAATGCACTACATCACAGCTGAGGATTACGAGGCTGCTAAGAAGTATGTTGCAAACCCTGAGGCTTACGACTTCCACAAGATTTTGAACTGGTAGTCGTTATCCATAGGATAAAATATCAAAAAAATGCCCGAAGGTTAATAACTTTCGGGCATTTTTTGTATCTTTGTATTCGACAACGCAAAATATCAAAGATATTTTTACTAACTAACAATATTAACTCATCATGAAAAAAACGTTATTACTTTTGGCATTCGCAGGATTGTGCATCTACAATGCCGATGCACAAAAAAAAGTGCCAGACACGCACAAGACATGCAACGAGCAGACCTATCGTCGCACAGAGATTATTCTGCCACAGGTAAATGGATTTAACAGCTACAAGGCAGACCTTCATGTACACACCATATACTCCGATGGCGACATCACACCTCGTCAGCGAGTTCGCGAGGCTTGGTACGACGGATTGGACATCATCGCATTGACCGACCACCTCGAAGCTCGCAATTACGAGAAGTATATTCTGAAAGCTCACGCTCCGCATAACCCTGACGGCAAGCCTCACAAATATTACCATGCAGGCTCGGTGCGTCTTATGAAAGATGGCACCGATCCCGGCATTCGTTGCGACCTGAATGCAACTTTTGCCGAAGCAGAGGAGTTTTTGAAGAAGGAGGGCTATCCAATCTTACTTATCAAAGGTAGCGAGATTTCGCGCGCACCTCAAACACAGGGACACTTTAACGCATTGTTCATCAAAGATATTCAGGGTATCTACGATATCGACACAAAGGAGACTTTCCGCAATGTACACAAGCAAGGAGGTATTGTTATCCACAACCACCCTGGTTATCGTCGCAAGACTACCGACAAGAGCGAATGGCAAGAGGAGGTATACAAGGAAGGATTGTTCAATGGTGTTGAGATTGTTAATGGCACCACGTTCTACCCTAAGATGATTCGTCGTTGCATCGAAGAGAACTTAATCATGATTGGCGCAACCGACACACATCGTCCGACATCAGGTCAATACAAAGATTTGGGCTTCTTCCGTACCATGACCATCATCTTCGCAAAGGAGAACACCGAGAAGGCTATCAAGGATGCTCTTTTGAAGCGTCGTACCATAGTCTATTCGGGTGGCGATTTGATGGGCGAAGAGAAGTGGCTCTCCGATTTCCTCAACGCGGCTGTTGACTGCCGTATGCTAAGAGAGAACAAGAAGAAAGAAAATCGCACTTTCTTGCTGACAAACCACTCTTCGATCACTTATCGCCTTCGCCAAGGAAGGACAATATACGAGTTGGAACCTTTCAAATCATTGATGGTAACCTTCGGCAAGGATAAAGATACCGGTGAATATATCAATCCTAAATTCACAGTTGATAACATGTGGCACATCGACTACCAGCACCCTGTTATCAATATAGAATTGGATAAATAGAAGTTTTAGAACATAATATTTGGTTGTTATGAAAAAGTGTTTATCTCTTATATTATTTATTGGTATATCTTTTTTTAGTGCCGATGCACAAAAGAAGATACCGGCTTGGCACAGAACCTGTAACGAGGTTACAGCTCGTCGCACAGAGATTATTCTTCCGCAAGTTAATGGTTTCAATTGCTACAAAGCCGATTTCCATATTCATACCTCTTACTCAGACGGAGCTGTAACACCTACCGGACGTGTAATTGAGGCATGGTATGACGGTTTGGACATCATTGCTATCACCGACCATTATGAGAGTAATGCCGGCGTGAAGAAATTTTTCAAGGTCGTAGCGCCATACAACGAAGACGGCAAACCTACTCGTTATGTTGTTCCTGGCTCTACAAAGATGCCTGAGGACGGAGTTGATCCTGGCATAAAAATAGACTTCAATGCCATTCATAAAGAGGCCGTGGTTGCAAATATCCGCAAAGGCTACAACATGCTGATTGTCAAGGGTTGCGAAATGGCACGTAATCGCGAAAAGTTGGGACACTACAATGCTCTATTTGTGAATGATTTGAACTCAATATACAACTTCGATCTCAAAGAGGCATTCAAAAATGTCAAAAAGCAAGGAGGCCTTATCGTTCACAATCACCCTACCAATTTTCTAAAACACGAGCAAGATTGGCACAGAGATGTATATGGAGAGGGTTTGATTGACGGTATTGAGGTTGCAAACGGCTTACGTTTCTATCCTCCGATGGTAAATCGTTGTGTAGACAAAAAACTCTTTATGATTGGAGCAACCGATGCTCATGATTTAATGGAGCATCGCTCTGCTACAATCGGTTGTTTCCGCACAATGACTTTTGTATTGGCAAAAGAGCTTACCGAAAAGGCCATCAAAGAGGCCCTCTTAGAACGTCGAACCATTGCATATTCGGGCGGTGATTTGATTGGCGAAGAGAAGTTACTCTCGGATTTTCTCAATGCGGCTGTTGATTGTCGCTTGGTGAAGGAGGATTCGAAGAAGGGAAATCGCACCTACATGCTGACAAACTATTCTTCGCTCACCTATCGTTTGCGCCGAGGCAAAACTACATATGAGTTGGAACCGTTCAAGTCATTAATGGTAAGCTTTGGAAAGGATAAGAACACAGGTAAATACATCAGTCCGAAATTCACAGTTGATAACATGTGGCATATCGACTATCAGCACCCTATTGTAAATATCAAATTAGACAAATAAAAATATCTATTACGATGAAACGCTTCTTAATTTTAGCGATTAGCGCAATGTTCTGTGTCGGAGTTATAAATGCTCAGAACACAACTTTTAAATTCACCGAAAGACTTTACAACAAAACACCTATTAGAACAAACATTGTATTACCTCAGGTAGACGGATTAAATTGTTACACTGCCGAATTACATGCCCACACCATATACTCCGATGGTGAATTAAGTCCAGAGGAGCGTGTCAAGGAGGCGTGGTGCGATGGTTTGGATATCCTCGCCATAACCGACCACATCGAGACTCGACGCCAGGAGCGTAACCTCTTGAAGTTCTTGAAGGGTTACTCGCCCGATAAGAAGGGTTTTGAACCTATCAACACACGAGTATCACGTGGCAAGCATGCCGACGAGCGTGGTATTGTTTCGGATTTGAACTTCTCTACCGAATTGGCTCTTAAAGCCGCAAAGAACTACCCAGAACTCACCATCATCAAGGGTGCAGAGATTTCGCGTGAGCCTGTTCATATCGGCCATTACTGTGCACTCTTCACAAAAGACAATAACGCAATCTATTCGAGAGATGACGAACAGGTTATTCGCAATGCACGCGCACAAGGAGCAATTATCACACACAATCACCCTGGCTGGGAGCGCACAACATGCGAGATGTCCGAGTTCCACAAAAAAGTCTACGCAGAGGGATTGGTCGATGGCGTAGAGGTATCAAATGGTTCATCGTTCTATCCTGAGATAGTTCGTCGTTGCGTTGAGAATAAATTGTATATGGTTTCGGCTACTGACATTCATGCAGCCACATCTAATGTCTATGGCAAACACGACTTCTTCCGCGATATGACTCTTATTTTCGCAAAGGATAAAAGCGAGAAATCTTTGCGTAAGGCTCTACTATCGCAGAAGACACTCGGCTACTGCGGTGGCTACATCATCGGCGAGGAGTCTCTTTTGGCAAAGTTTTTCCAGGCTTCGGTAAAAGCTAAATATGCTGGTACAGCCAAAAACGGTACTACAAAAATCACTCTTACCAACCAGACATCGTTTGACTACACATTAAAATACGATGGTACCGAAATTCACCTTCCTGCATTCGGTACAGCTTTCGCTACATTAAAAGGCGACAAGGCCGTATTCTCGGTAGAGAATATGTACCATGTCGATTTTCAACATCCAACCATAGAGCTTAAACTCAACAAATAGCAATAAGGAGTATGAAAAAATTAATTTTTATCTTGGCATTAGTTGGATTATGCCTGGTTGATGCCAATGCACAGAAGAAGATTCCGGAAACAGTAACCTTTGTGCAGAATGCATCTCGTCGCACAGAAATTATTCTTCCGAAAGTAAATGGCTTGAATGTTTACAAAGCGGATCTTCACACCCACTCAATCTATTCCGATGCCCAACTTACACCTGAGCAGCGTGTAAGTGAGGCGTGGTACGATGGCTTGGATATCTTCTCGATGACCGACCATATAGAGTATCGTCGTCATGAGCCTACAATGCTCAAATTCTTGAAAGGTTATACCGAAGGTGAGGCAAAAAAGGCTGTTAATTACAATATAATACGCAAAGCAGCAGATGAGGCGGGCATTAAGGCAGACCTTAACATTCCTACAAAACTTGCACAAAAGGCAGCAAAGGCATATGGCGATGCCATGTTGATAATTCCTGGTTGCGAAATCACTCGCGAGCCTAAGAAGATTGGCCATTACAATGCCCTCTTCACAACCGATAACAATACTATTTACGACGCAGATCCATTACAATCATTGCGTAACGCTAAGAAGCAAGGTGCACTTATAACCCACAACCACCCAGGCTGGTCGCGTAAGTCGTGTGACTTCACCGAATTCGAATTACAGGCATATGGCGAAGGGTTAATTGATGGTGTCGAGATTATGAATGGTTATTGGTTCTATCCAAAAACTATGCAGCGTTGTGTAGATAAAGACCTATATATGCTTGGTTGTACCGACATACACGGCTTATCAAGTCCATATCGCCAAAACGGATATTTCCGCACAATGACCCTTATCTTTGCAAAGGAGAATACTTTAAAGGCTGTTCGTAAGGCCCTCGAAAAGGGTATGACCTTGGCTTATAGCGCAGGAAATATCGCAGGCGACGCAAAGTTATTACAGGACTTCTTCAAGGCATCGGTAAGCTGCAAATTCCTTGCTAATGGCAAGAAAGGGGCGACCTATGCTTTGACCAATTCGACATCTATTGGTTACAAACTACGCATTGGTAAGAAGATCCTTGAACTGCCTGCATTTCAAACTATCACCCTATCGGTAGGCAAGGACAAAAACGATCAATATAAAGACGTGGCATTCTATGTTGCGAATATGTGGGAAGTTGGCTACAAGAATCCGAAGATTGTATTCAAGTCGTCGGTTAAATAAATAGAGTTCTACCACAAACAAAAATGGCTGTTTTCCAACAGCCATTTTTTATTCTATTCGCCAAGCAATCTCTTCTCTTAGAAGTTTTGCCGTCGGATTATCCGGAAGATTTGCAATAATCTCTTTTATCGCATCGTCCGAGAGATTTATGGCAAGCGCTGTTGCTCCCTGTGCCACAAGACGATTATTAGAGAAATTTGTTACTGCTTTTAATATTGACTCTACGGCTATTGCGCTATCAACCCTACCATTGCGCGCCGCAGAAAGCAGAGCACAATATACGAGCAAAGCATTGTCAGCACGACTCCACGCAGTCAATAGGTTATCAATAGGAGCTATTCGGCTCAATAATGCGTGCGATGCCTGCTCTGCCACCTCCGAATTAATAATACCCTCTGCCCAAAATGGAAGATCGTCCACCGAAACCTGCGCAGCATCAGCAATCCATAATGCCACAAGGCGTACCTCGCGGATATTTTCGGCATAGAACGATTTTGCAAGGGAGTGATCAATGCCTATCTCGCGTGCAAGATTGCGGATAGCATAAATTTGTACGCCATAGTTACGCGCATAGTCTGTACCAAAATAGCACATCGTATCGAGCGCAGCACCATTCATCTCCTTGCGAAGACGATAGAGAAGAAGACGTTTTTTCTGCTCCAACATATTATCTGATTGGAAGTGCCGTAACCGTCTTAGCACCGTAAAGCGGAGATGCAAACTCGACTACACCCTTCAACTCCACGCCTACTATAAGCGAGCACTTCGACTGCGGAACGATAACATAGTCGGCTGATACCTTATCCTTTGGTCCGAGTGGTTGTAGCTGCGAGTATTCCTTGTGAGGAGCGGTCTCGAACTTAACAACAATCGGCATGCCCGACAAATCACCAGCCTCAACTACACCCTCTTTGTCGCTGAAACGACAAACCAGATACTCGTTACACTCAGGAGTTATTGTTATATTGAATGTATGTGTCTGCTCGGCAACAGTCTTCGAGCCATAAAACATATCAAGACACTCCTTTTCCATTCGGGCAATCTCCTCCAAAGCAGCTTTCAAACCTGCGCCAAAGACATTCTCGCCGGCCTCGCCCGTAATCAGGTCAAGACGATGCTTACGCAACGAGAAAATCATCTCTGCCGTTGCTGCCGCCTGCTCCTCGGTGGTCTGCACCGTAGCCGACACCTTATTCAATGGTAATGGCAAAGTGTAAGGCTCCTGCTCCACCTTCGAAGCAACCTTCTCTGCCACGCCGAGTGCCAAATGAGCATCAAGCAACTCGATAGAGGAGTACTCCGAGAGTGTTGCACGCTTGCCGAGATACTTCTGCGCATAGCGGGCATATACACCCGGCTTAAAATGCTCGGTTGCAACATGAAGGGTTACATTTACTACAACAGGTTCTGCCTCGGTAACTACTGCTACACCCTGCTTGTCGTACAAACCAGCCTTTATATTCTGCGCAACGCCCGTTGTGGCGATGCCTACAAGTGCCAAAATAGCAAAAATCTTCTTCATAAATCTTTGGTTTTATGCTACGAAGGTAGTGCTTTTCCGTCTGATTATCAAAATTTAAGGTAAAATTCTTTGGTCAAAGCGCAGTAATCGTCGGTATAATCACATCGCCTACCCTTTTCGATTGCGATATTTTCGTGCTTCATTTCCGATGGCTTCTGCTTTGCAAACTCGGCCATGATGCGTTTTACCGCACCACCATCTACGGGGTGGACATTGCAACGACGCACAAGGTGCAACTGCGTCAGCGTCAAGTATTTCTCAAACTCCGCAACAGGCAGAATAAGCGCAAATCTTCCTCTATCGGCTAACATTCGAGCAACCGCCTTATCCAATTCCTCGAATGTTAAATCGTGTGTATGGCGAGCCGTCGAGCGCTTGGCGTCGGGCGGAAGCAACGAATCGACAAAGTAAGGAGGATTCGACACGATCAAGTCATACTTTTCGCTCGGCTCGAACTCCTGCACCGCAGTTTGCTTAACTTGCAGACGCTCCGCCCAAGGTGACATATCGAAGTTCGCACGAGCTCGATGCGCTGCCATTTCGTCAATCTCTACGGCTTGTATTTTGGCTACCGGATTGCGTTGAGCCATTTGCAGGGCAATCACACCTGTACCGGTACCGATATCGAGGATATTTTCCGCACCCTCGCAATCGGCCCACGCACCAAGCAATACGCCATCGGTGCCGACCTTCATCGCCACATCATCCTGCTCTACGGCAAACTGCTTAAAACGGAAACCAGCCATATTATTTCAGAAAGCCCTCTATTCCTGCCCCGAACAGTGCAAAGTCATACTTTACGGGATCGTCTGCATCGTGATTGCGGAGGGCAGAGGTTATCTCGGCAACGGCTTTCCAGTCATTGGAGTTGCGAGTCAGCAAGCCCAATGCCCTACCCATATTGCCCGTATGAACATCTAACGGCAAGTACAAAGCCGACTGCGGTATGCGTTGCCACAAGCCGAAATCGACACCTCGATTATCGTGGCGCACAAACCAGCGGAAATACATATTGAGTCGCTTGCACGATGCGCCCTTCGCAATCGAGGAGAGGTGTTTCTCGCAGTGCGATGAATGTTCCACCTCGAAAAACTCTCGGCGCAACTCCGCCAAAACGCCCTCTATTGAGCCTTCACGCTCGTACAACCCTTGCACAGCCTCGCCAACACTACCCCACTTAGAGCATAAGTGGCGCAAACCCAATATGAAATCGGTAAAATCTTGACCATTGAAGGTACGATGAACATAGCGCAAGAGTGGCTTCAAATCCCCCTCCGAGGCGTTCATCGTAAAGTCGAATGGTGCATTATCCATCATCTCGACCATACGGCGTGCGCTCTTCACTATCGCCTTGCGGTTGCCCCACGCAATAGTCGCTGCCAGGAAGCCGGCAATCTCCTTATCCTCGGTGCGCTCAAACGAGTGCGGAATGCTTATAGGGTCCGCCTCGATAAATTCGGGGCGGTTATATCTGTTATGCAGAGTTTCAAGCAGGTCGTGTTGCTCCTCGAAAGAGAGATTAAAGTACTTGTCCATCGCTCATAACTATCTTGCGGTCAGCTATTTCCGCCAATCGCTCATCGTGCGTAACCATAACGATTGTCTGTCCGAATTTCTCACGCACCTCAAATAGAAGTCGCTGAATTTCATCTCGGTTGTGGGTATCGAGGTTGCCCGTAGGCTCATCAGCCAACACTACCGAAGGGCGATTTATCAATGCTCTCGCTATCGCCACTCGCTGCTGCTCACCACCCGAAAGTTGGGCAGGTTTGTGCTCTGCACGATCTGTCAAACCCACCGCTTCGAGCAACTCCAAAGCCCTCTGCTTCGCCTCTTTGCGCTTTGCTCCACCGATAAGTGCCGGCATCATCACATTTTCGAGAGCCGAGAACTCCGGCAGAAGGTTGTGGAATTGGAAGACAAAGCCTATATGGCGGTTGCGGAACTCGGCAGTGTGTTTCTCGTTTAGGTCGAAGAGTTTTGTACCGGCAATCTCCACCTCGCCGTCATCAGCCGGCAGGAGTGTGCCGATAATCTGCAAGAGCGTAGTTTTGCCTGCACCACTCGCTCCGACAATCGAAACAATCTCGCCCTTTCCGACTTCGAGCGAAACACCTCGCAACACCTCCAAGTCGCCAAATCGCTTGTGTATATTAGTAACCTTTATCATTTTGGTTAAATTTTTTGTAAAGTCTTAGTGTCTGCACCGCTGCTGCAACATCATGCACCCTGAGCAATGTCGCACCCTGACGCAACGCCTCCCAATGCACCGCCTGTGTTGCCGACAACGCCTCATCGGGCGTTATACCGAGTGGTTTGTAAATCATCGACTTGCGCGATACGCCCACCAAAAGCGGTTGTTCCAACGCCTTCAAGCGATGCAAGCCTGCAAGCAGTTCGTAGTTCTGCTCCACCGTTTTTGCAAAGCCAAAACCCGGATCCAAAGCCACCCTTTTGCGCTCTATACCAGCATTTTCGATTGCGGAAAGTCGTTCTTGCAACTCATTTGCAACCTCTGCCACGACATCGTTATATTGCACTTGTTGTTGCATTGTCTGCGGCATGCCACGCATATGCATCGCAATATATGGCAATTCCAACTCTGCCACTGTTCGTAACATCTCCTTGTCGCCCTCACCGCCCGTAATGTCATTCACGATGATTTCGCCATACTTCTCGTAAGCCCTACGGACAATTTCCGCACGAAAAGTATCTATCGACACTGCCACATCGCAAGACACCTCGCGCGTAGCCGCGAGAGCCATATCTACCCTGCTCCACTCCTCTGACATCGCTACATCGTCAGCATCGGGACGCGAGGAGTATCCTCCGATATCCATAATCGCGGCACAATCCTTCATAGCCTGTTCCACACGCTCGGCAATGGCCTTGTGCGACTGCATGCGCGAGGAGGCATAAAACGAGTCGGGCGTAGCATTCACAATTGCCATAACGCCCTTCTGCCACAATATGTTATCTAGTTTACTCATTCTTCATCATCTTGAAACGATAATCCAACTCCGCAACATCTTTCTCGACATCTTCGAGATGAATATTCACAACGGCATAGTCGGCTCGACGCATCAACTCATCATCGCTCATCTGCGCCTTTATACGAGCCTCTATCTGCTCTCTCTTTGCGCCATCGCGCTGCATTGCTCGATCTATCCGCAGAGGCATAGGCGCCAAAACTGCAACCGAGAAATCGACCACTGCATCGAAGCCCGACTCAAACAAAATAGCACTCTCCAAGATGCAATATACACCCTCTTGTTCCTCTACCCAGCGTAAAAAATCCGCCTTAACAGCAGGGTGAACTATCGAGTTGAGTTTTGCGAGTTGCTCCTCCGAGCCGAAGACCTTCGCTGCAAGATAGGGGCGATTGAGCGCTCCCCCTTCGTAGCACTCCTCGCCAAATTCGGCAACAAGAGCCTCGCGCAACTCAGCAGATTCGTTCATCAACACCTTAGCTCGCGAGTCCGAGTCGTAAATGGCAATACCACGCTCGGCAAACATTCCGCAGACGGTACTTTTACCGCTGCCGATACCTCCGCAAATGGCTACTTTTCTCATTTTTGAGGGAGTACTATATCGTCAAAGTCGCCAACAGACACTATCTTCAAGTCGCTGAAACGAACCGATATTGCGTCCTGCATAGAGAGTGGCGAAATACGCACTTTATACTCCTTGGCAAGAGTATCGACCTCGCCATTCTCGTTGAGCGCCGGTACCTCGACAATCTCGTGATTTAACTCCGAGAGAGGAATATTCACTCGGCGCGAGGTGTAGAAACCGTAGCCGAAGAGGTTTGTGCCCTTACCCTCCACGACACAAGGCACCACAATACGCTCACCATCGACCTTGACTTTGATATTAAAGTCGGTGGTATAGGTATAGTTCAACTTTGAAATATACCACAGTGTGAATGACACGGCGAGTAAGGCCAAAAATACGGGCGATATATACTTGCGAAGCTTCTGCGCCCAGTTCTTCAAAAGTGCAATAAAGATTTTCATATCACAAAGATATGAAATAATTCAAAATGCAGAATGCAAAATGCAAAATTATTTTAGCCACAGCTCAATAAAAACAACCCTCCGCAGAGTTTTTTTCTGCGGAGGGTGCTTTCAAAAGTTTTCAGCTTTCAGTTTTCCGTTTAGAAGTCGTATCCCTCAATATACGAAGCGTAATCGCTCCAACCATTTGCCGACTTGTACGCCTCCACCGATGCCGCAGGAACATAGATTTTACGCTCCGAATCATCAGTATTTGGAACATCTTCATTTGAGAAGACATCTATATCCATTGTTGGCGGAGTTGTAGCCTTGCAGAATATCTCTTTCAAGTTAACGCATTCCCCGAAAGCATATTCACCAATTACAACGATACTTTCTGGTAACACGATTGATTTCAATGAAGCATTTACACAAAAAGCATATGCCCCTATTTTGATTACACTATTAGGAATTTCCACATTTGTTAGATTAGGACATTCAGCAAATACACCTACTTCAATTTCAGTAATACTGTCAGGTATTGTAACACTTGTTAGCGTTTCACAACTAGCAAATGCATATGTACCAATATCTTTCACGCCATTGGATATTACTACATTCATTAGTAGAGGAGATTCATAAAACGCAAATGCCCCAATCGTATATACACTTTCTGGTATCAATATATCCGTTATGGAAGTGCACCCAAAAGCAGAATCGCCAATCGCGACTACACTATTAGGTATCTGCACATCAGTTAGCGCTGAGCACTCACAGAAGGCTGCTGCCCCAATCGAGGTAACACTATTAGGGATTGCGACACTTTGCAGTGATGTACAACAACTAAAGGCGTATTTTCCAATCAAAGTGACACTTTTGGGGAAAGACACACTTTCTATACCTATACACTCTTCAAAAGCATGATCTCCTATTTTTGTCACATCTCCATCAAACTTAATAATACCCTTTCCATTTTCGTAGGTATTAGATACGATATTCACTCCGAAAGCATTTGTTTCATATGGCGTTACAATATTACCATCTGTCGAAGTATACCAAATTTCGTTATTGGCTGGCATTAGCGTACCATCGGGGTTGTAAGTTGCCTCGCCACTGTAGATATTATCATCTACATTCCACTCCTTAATGCTAAAATTTACAACTAATCCATTACTGGGTGCAGAGACCGTTACCTCAATCTTATGTTGAGTTCCAGCTGTAAAGGTTATATCGGTGGCAAATGCATACTCTTTACCGTTAATTTTTACCGAAACGAGATTTGTGTCACTACTAACGGTCTGAGGAACTATCATCGCACGGTAGTACGCTCCAGTGTTCCAAGGTGTAATCTCAGTTGCGCTACCCGTTGCCGTTGCAACACCGGTTCCAAGGTTGATGGTTGCAGAGTTCTTGATATTGCAAATTTTAACCTCGACATCTGCTGTTGCAAGTTCTTCTGCGGTGTAGCCCTCGCCAGCCTTAATATATACCAAAGCATTGCTCAAAAGATGCTCTGTGGTAATTGTTACCGCATTTTTCGTAGGAGCAACGCCTGCGCATTTTCCCCACAAAAAGTCACTCGCCCAATAATCAGCCTCTGCGCTTTGGTCAGTATTAACACAGAATGGGTATGCCGAAACATCGGTTGGGTTACCGTATGGATAGTAAGCATAAAAATCTGCTTTGGTAGATGCATCTTTCCAATACAACTCCTCCTCTGCTCTCCAATCGGTTGAAAGAGTAAAACAAGCATTGTTCACATGGTTCTCCGTAGATGTTAAAGTTCCTGCCGTTGAACCATTGTAATTTACCACATATAATCCGACCTGATCGCCACTCTCGAACGCAGTGTCATTAGCACGCGATTTTTCAAGGCTAATTTTAATCGGCATTCGGTCAGCGAGTTGCTCGATTTGAGAATCATTTTGTGTGCAACCAATCAGCAGTGCAGCCAATGCAAATAGTGAAAATCTTTTCATTGTTTGAATGTTTTTTGCCCACCAACCCCGAATAAGGCAATTATATAAATAAAGAAATTGTGGAGCTGATTTCCGTTTACATCAAAGAAGGTTGTGGAATGACCTGTACAAGAATAAACGATGCAATATCCCCACACTTGGATAGTATGGGTATATGCACAAAGAGTGCATAGCCACATAACTATACAAGAAATGAGTGCTATTCGTTTGCCCTCTTGTACTGAAAACTTCCACATTTTCTTTGAAGGACTGCGAAAACACTTTCTATATGTCTGCTGCCAGGCTGATTTTCAGCCATTCAGCAATGCAAATTTAGAAAACTTTTCGCAAACAAACAACACTCTGTGAGGATATTGCACCAAAAAAAATAATAGCGCACCCGAAAAATCGGGTGCGCTATATATAATAAATAGTATGGAATTTAGAGAGTTTAAGGAATTTAAGGAGATCGTTCTCCAAAAACAAAATAAGCAGAAGAGTGCGGTTATTTTTAGGCGCACAAGAAACCCACTGCGCAACATAGTAAACCTATGTGAGCAAGTGGGTTATCGCAGTGCAACGCAGTAGTTGCCCCTTAAAATCGATTTTACAGGGCTTGGGAGATGTTGATAATATAATCACCCATTCGCTCAATTTCGGAGATAAGGTCGATGTAATAG
>JAZRGH010000070.1:0-16811 GCA_045644085.1 Alistipes sp.
TGCAGGTTCTTAAATCTACTCCGTTGGAGACTACTCACAAGGGTGATTTGACTAACCAGCCAATTTTGATGAATGTAGGTAACTACGATTGGGATGGATTAGATTACTATGTATATGCATTTGCAGTAAATGCAGATAAGACTGCTCCTGCCGGTGAGGCATCGCATACCGAGAACTCTGTAAAGATAGACCTTAGCGATATGCCAAAGCTTACCTTGGTAGAGGGTAATGGCCTTACTTGGAATGCCGAGGAGGGACAGTACGAGTTGAAGACAAATGGCGTAGAGCAGGAGTATGTTCTCTCATTCAATGTTGAGAATCCTGTTGAGGGTGCAGCTGTAACATATAACAGCAACCCAACCGGTGGCGTAGTCGATGAGTCTTGGGGCACAGATGTATTGAGCAATGGTGATAAGCTTGTTATCGACAATGAGGCTAAGACTATCAAGTTCACAGTAAATGCATATCCTGCTGATTGGAACAAGAGCTATGCTCCTAACAGAAGTATTACAGTATTCTATACTTTGGGAGATGCTTATTGGGGAATCCAGGCAGAGATTAAGATTATCCTTTGCCCAGCAGATGCTGGTGCAGTGATGCCACTCTAATAGGTTTTTAAATCTATATTTTCGCCCGACTTGCATTGCAGGTCGGGCGTTTTTGTGCGAAGGGGATAAATAGGATATAATAGGACTATCCTATCAACTCCTATTCACCCCTATCGAGTACCTCAGGTGCGAATCTTATCGAATCCTATCCCTCATAAACCCCATTATTCCCATTTATATTTGCCCGAAAAATCCATTTTTCGGGCAAATAGTTTGCAATTCAAAAAAAACTTTGTAACTTTATAATACCATTTGAGGTAAAACCGAAAAACTTTGAACACTTAAAACTATAATGCTATGAAAAATTACTCACCAAAAGAGATTAAGAACATCGTTCTGATTGGTGCCCCAGGCTCGGGTAAAACTACCTTGGCGGAGGCTATGGCTTACGAGGGTAAGGTTATTGACCGTCGTGGTAGTATCGAAAACAACAACACTTTGTCGGACAATACCGACATTGAGCACGAATACAAGCGCTCAATCTATGCGACCACACTCTTCACCGAGTTTATGGGCCGCAAACTCAATATCATCGACTGTCCGGGATCGGACGACTTCTGCGGTAACCTCTTCTCGGCATTCAAGGTTGGTGACGTGGGCGTGATGCTCGTCAATGCACAGAACGGCTGGGAGGTAGGCAACGTTATTCAGGGCCGTTATGCACGCATCTTGAATAAACCTCTCATCGCAGTTGTAAACCAACTCGATGCAGAGAAGGCTTCGTACGAGAATGCTCTCGAAACAATGCGCGATAAGGCTTCAGTTAAGCCGGTTATCGTGCAGTATCCAGTAAATCAAGGTGTTGGCTTCGACTCGTTCATCGATGTCTTGATGATGAAGATGTATCGCTTCACCGACGAGAATGGTACTCGTGAGGAGTTGGATATCCCGGAGAGCGAGATGGAGAAGGCTCTCGAATTAAATCGTGAACTTATCGAAACCGCTGCCGAGCACGACGATGCTTTGATGGAACTCTATTTCGAGAAGGGAACTTTGACACAAGACGATATCCGCTCGGGATTGAAGATTGGTGTTGCAAAGCGTAAGGCTATGCCTGTATTCTGCGCAAGCGGAAAGAAAGATATTGGTACAAAGCGACTTATGGAGTTTATTATCAATGTGGCTCCTGGTCCAACTGTGGCTCCTGCATTCCCTGCAACTGACGGTTCGGAGGTTGCTGCCGACGAGACTGCTCCTGTGGCATTGTTCGTCTTTAAGTCGCAAATGGAGGGACATATCGGCGAAATCAACTACTTCCGTGTAGTTAGTGGTAAATTGACCGAGGGTATGGAGTTGGTAAACTCGCGTACCGGCAATAAGGAGAAGCTTTCGCAATTGTTTGCCGTAGCAGGTAAGAACCGTATCAAGGTTACCGAGCTCTCGGCTGGTGATATCGGTTGTACTGTTAAGTTGAAGGGTACTAAGACAAACGATACCCTTTCGTCGCCATCGTCGCCAATCACTTTGGAGCCTATCGTATTCCCTGAGCCACGCTATCGTGCAGCTGTTAAGGCCAAGGTTCAGGCTGACGAGGAGAAGTTGGGCAAGTTGTTGCTCGATGCTCGTTTCGAGGATCCAACAATCTTGGTAGAGTACTCGAAAGAGTTGAAACAGACTATTATCCAGGGTCAGGGTGAGCACCACCTCAATATCTTGCGTAACCGTATTGCTGCGGAAAATAAGGTTGAGATGGAGTTCTTTGCACCTAAGATTCCGTATCGTGAGACTATCACTAAGGTAGCTCAGGCAGACTATCGTCACAAGAAACAGTCGGGTGGTGCAGGTCAGTTCGGTGAAGTACACATGGTTATCGAACCTTACTATGAGGGTATCGAGGAACCTACAAAGTATAAGGTAAACGGCAAGGATATTACCGTGAATATCAAGGGTAAAGAGGAGTATGACCTCGAATGGGGTGGTAAACTCCAATATTACAGCTCGATTGTCGGTGGTGCTATCGATGCTCGCTTTATGCCTGCAATTTTGAAGGGTGTAATGGAGAAGATGGACGAGGGTCCGTTGACAGGTTCGTATGCTCGCGATATCCGCGTTGTTATCTACGATGGTAAGATGCACCCGGTAGATTCGAATGAAATCTCGTTTAAGTTGGCTGCACGTAACGCATTCAAGGAGGCGTTCCGCAATGCTGGTCCGAAGATTATGGAGCCTATCTACAACGTGGAAGTATTGACTCCAACCGAGTATATGGGATCGGTAATGAGTGACTTGCAGAACCGTCGCGCAATGATTATGGGTATGGAGTCGGCAAAGGGCTTCGATAAGCTCAATGCTCGCGTTCCGTTGGCAGAGTTGTATCGTTACTCGACAACATTGTCTTCGCTCACATCGGGTGCTGCTACCTATACGATGAAGTTTGATTCGTACGAGCAGGTACCGAGCGATGTTCAGGATAAGCTTTTGAAGGCTTACACTGACACCGACGAAGAGTAAAATCGTTCTGATGAGCTCTTTTTGCACGAGCGCGTCGGACGCCAAATTCCTCACATAGGCCTACTATGCTGCGGATTTGTCGCCTAGCGTCGCACAAAAATAATCTCATCAGTTCCGATTTTCGGGTCGGAGAGACAAAATAAAAAATGTTTAGAAGAATAAAAATGTTTAGAATACCCTAACCAACCATTTTTCATAAGCATTTTTCGGGAGAGGGCCGAGTCGTGAGATTCCGCCCTCTCTATTTTGTTTCGAACGGAAAATTTCATATCTTTGTAGTATGATACTCGACGAACTCGCTTTAACTTTTGTCCCCGACCTCGGAACGCGAGGTGTTGCACATCTTATGGATATATATAGTGGTGCGGAGGAAGTTTATGCGCAGAAGGAGCAGAACCTTATCCTTTGTGCCGAGCTACGCAAGGATATAGCTACACGTATTACTCAAAAAGTCGGGTATGCAGAGGCGGAACGAGAATTGCGCTACTGCGAGGAACTTGGCATAAAGGCGACGTCGTATAATGATAGTGACTATCCTCCACTTCTGCGTGAAGCATCGGATCGTCCACATGTAATCTATTCGTTGGGCGATATCGGAGCGTTGCAGTCGAAACATATCCTTTCGGTTGTAGGTACAAGACGCATCAGTTCGTATGGCGAGAGTGTTTGTGCAAAGATTATTCCCGAGTTGGCAGAGATGTTCCCTGACTTGGTCGTAGTTAGTGGTTTGGCTTTCGGTGTCGATGCGGCAGCTCATCGTGCGGCATTGGCAGCAGGAGTAAGAACGGTTGCTGTTGTGGCAAATAAGTTACCCGATGTCACACCTGCGCAACATCGTAACCTTGCAAAAGATATGCTCGATAATGGTGGTGCCATAGTTACGGAGTTGCATTCGCAGACTAAACAGAATGGTTCCTATTATATCCCTCGCAATCGTATTATTGCAGGCGTAGCCGAGGGTTTGTTGGTCGTTGAGTCGCCTTCGAATGGAGGCTCGCTCTCGACGGCAAAGGCGGCAGATGCCTACTCTCGAGCCATTATGGCGGTACCGGGACGTATCACCGACTCTCGCTCGGAGGGTACAAACCATCTCATAAAGACAAATGTTGCCCAGCTTATAACCTCAGCGGAGGATATAGCCAAGGCATTGGGTTGGGAGATGCCGGGAACTGTTCCCGAGAAGATGCATTTCGCTCCTCATGAGGTTACGCCTAAGGAACGCACCGTTTACAATGCTGTGGCTGATAATTCAGATGGCCTGACGATAGATGCTATTGCCGAGAAGACGGCTTTGTCAATCTCGGAAGTTAGTGCCATATTGTTAAATATGGAGTTGTCGGGTATGGTACGACAACTTCCCGGAAAGATATATGTGATATGCTGATAGATACCCATTCACACATATATGATGAGGCTTTCGACGATGACCGCAAGGTGGTTGTCGAGCGAACTCATGCCGCAGGGATAGAGCGTATTGTTCTGCCCGCAATAGATGGCGAAAGCAACGAGCGATTGTTCGATATGTGTCGCGAATATGGTGACTATGTTGTACCGTTGATGGGCCTGCATCCGACATCAGTGAACGATAATCCTCGTTGGCGTGAAGAGTTGGCCGAGGTTGAGAGGTTGCTTGCCGAGCCACCGCAGGGTGTTGCGAAGTTTTATGGTGTTGGCGAAATAGGATTGGACCTCTATTGGAGTCGTGATTGGCAAACGGAACAAGAGGAGGCTTTTCGTGCTCAACTCGATATGGCTTTGAAGTACGATTTGCCGATTGTGGTCCATACCCGAGATGCTTGGGAGGAGATGGCTGCGATAGTTGAGGAGTATGCCGGACGTGGCTTGAAGGGTATATTCCACGCCTTCTCGTCTGATGCAGCGATGTATGAGCGATTACGTAGGGCGGGCGATTTCGTATTTGGTATAGGCGGCGTTGTGACCTTCAAAAAGAGCGCATTGGCAGAGGTTGTAAAGGCTATGCGATTAGAGGATTTGGTGGTCGAAACAGATGCTCCGTACCTGACTCCTGCGCCCCATCGTGGAACTCGCAACGAGTCGTCGTATGTGCGCTATGTGGCGGAGAAGATAGCCGAGATAAAGGGCGTGGACTATGATGTGGTTGCCGAGCAAACCACTGCAAATGCTAAAAGGATATTTAATATATAAAGTTATATGAAGAAGGCTTCGATTTTAATTATCTACACCGGAGGAACAATCGGTATGCGCCGAAATGAAAACGGTACACTTGTTCCATTCGATTTTAACACTATCGAACAGGAGTTCCCTGCGGTGCGAAATCTGAATGTCGATATCTCGATCTGCAAGATGGAGGCGATAGACTCATCGAATGTTACGCCTACGCGATGGAGCGAGTTGGCACATATTATTGCAGATAATTATAATGCGCACGACGGCTTTGTTGTGTTACATGGAACCGACACAATGTCATATACGGCATCGGCATTGAGCTTTATGCTCGAAAATTTGTCAAAACCCGTAATTTTTACAGGAAGCCAGATTCCGATGGGTATCTTGCGTACCGATGGTCGCGAAAATTTAATTACAGCAATCGAAATTGCTGCGGCTACCGATGATAAAGGGTGTGCGCTTGTTCCCGAAGTTGCCCTCTATTTTCAAAATCGCCTTTTCCGCGCTAATCGTACATCAAAACACTCGGCTGAGGCGTTGAGCGCTTTTGAGTCGCGCAATTTAGCACCGCTTGCCGAGGTGGGAGTCAATATAAAATATAACAATGCGGTCATATATAACTCGGCACCATATTTTGAGCCGTTGCGAATATCCGATAGCTTGAACGATAAGGTTATCGTCATAAAACTATTCCCTGGTCTATCGCAAGAGTCGTTTAAGGCGATGCTTGCTATCGAGGGGTTGCAGGGAGTGGTGCTCGAAACCTATGGTACGGGCAATGCTCCTACGGCAGAGTGGTTTATCGAGGTCTTGCGTGATGCTATTTCGCGAGGTATAGCCGTAGTGAATATTACTCAATGTCAAGGTGGTGCAGTGGCTATGCATCTATATGAAACGGGCAAACAGTTGCAGGAGATTGGTGTAATTAGCGGATACGATATGACAACCGAGGCGGCAGTTACAAAGTTGATGTGGCTTTTGGGTAAGGGGTTGTCGGGCTTAGCTCTTGCCGAAGCGATGAGCCATACTCTGCGTGGCGAATTGTCCAATTAGAGAGGCTTTAATCTTGGCGCGTAATACGTTTTGGCCATATATTTTGGGTTATTAGACGGAATATTTTGCTAATTGACCGATAAAACAGTGTAAAAACACGATATAAATTTTTGTTTTGTCAAAAAATATATATCTTTGTAGCAAAATAGGTAAAACCTATTTAATGCAGAGAAAAGAGATAAAAGATAACAATTTTTAATTTTTTTAATCATTCAAAACATTATGAAGAATCTTTTTAAGATGACATTGGTTCTTGCAGCTGCTGCTTTGACCTTGACTGGTTGCGACTGCTTCAAGAAGATGGCGAAGAATCCTTCGGCTATCACAGTTACTTGTACTCCGGATGTCCTTGTTCTCAACAATGGTAAAGTTGTTGCAGACATCACCGCTGAGGTCCCTGCAAAGTACTTCAACAAAACTGCTTCGTTGAAGGTTACTCCTGCTCTCGTTTATGAGGGTGGCGTTACTAAGGGTAATACTCTCCTCCTCCAAGGTGAGAAGGTTGCCGACAACGGTATGCTCGTTAAGGATGGCGAGGCTCTCTCGATTAAGCGTCATGTAGAGTTCGCTTACAAGCCAGAGATGCAGCTTTCGAACCTCGTACTCATCGTTGAGGTTAAGTGCAAGGGTGGTAAGTGCAAGGAGTTTACTCTCGTAAATGCTAACACAGGTGAGGTGCTCGCTGCTGACACAAAGCTTACTCCTGCTGAGTATGGTTTGACAATCGCTAAGGGTATCAACACATTGCAGGCTGACCTCGATTACTCGGAGGCTATGCAGGCTGCTGCTAACAACTACAAGCGTGTTACTACCGTTGTAACTAAGGCTGACATCGTTTACAAAATCAACTCGTCGCGTGTAGCTAAGAAGGCTGTTGGGACTGAGGAGTTGAGCTCGTTGAAGGCTGGTGTTGAGGCATACAAGGCTAAAGATCGTGTAGCACAGTCACTCTATGTAAATGGTTATGCTTCGCCAGATGGTCCTGAGAAGTTCAATGACAAATTGTCGGAGAAGCGTTCTAAGACCGGTTTGAAGGCTGTTGAGAAGTTGCTCGCAGACGCTGGTTTGAATATCGACGCTGCTGCATACGGTGAGGACTGGGAAGGCTTCCAGGCTGCTGTTGCTGCTTCGGATATCGCTGATAAGGATCTTATCCTCCAAGTTTTGAAGATGTACTCGTCGAGCGCAGAGCGTGAGAAGGAGATCAAGAATATGTCGACTGTATTCAAGTCGCTCAAGACTGCCGTATTGCCACAGCTCCGTCGTGCTCAGGTTGTTAATAGCGCAGATATCACAGGTTGGAGCGATGAGGAGATGGTTGCTTTTGTTAAGGAGGGTAAGGCTTCTACTTTGAAGTTGGAGGAGTTGCTCCACATCGCAACTGTTTGCGACTGCGTAGCTGAGGCTGCTTTGGTTGAGGCTGTAAAGTCGGGTGATGCTCGTGCTTGGAACAACCTCGCATTGGTTTATGCAAAGGCTGGCAACTATGAGAAGGCTGTTGAGTGCTTGAATAAGGCTGACAAGAGCGTTGCTGCTGAGTTGAACAACAACTACGCTTTGGCTTACGCTGCTGAGGGTGATGTTGCAAAGGCTGAGGGTTATGCTGCAAATGCATCGGCTGAGGCTAAGGCTTTGGTTGCTGCTGCTAAGGGTGATTACGCTGCTGCTGCTCAGACTTTGAAGTCGGGCTACAATGCTGCTATCGTAAACTTGCAGAATGGTAACCTCGCAGCTGCAAAGCAGTGCATCGCAAGCGATATGTCTGCTAAGGCTGACTACTTGCGTGCTGTTATTGCATGCAAGGAGGGTGATGTTAATGGTGCTAAGGCACAGCTTAACAGCGCCATCTCGAAGGACGCATCGTTGAAGGCTAAGGCTGCTAAGGATGTAAACCTCGCTGCTTTGAAGTAGTAGATAGTTTGCTCAAAATAAGAATGGCTTCCGAAATCTCGGAAGCCATTCTTATTTTATATATCGTAATAGGTACTACTCGACAATAGCTTGGAATATACCCTCGACATCGTATCCGCACAAATGACGTAACTCGGTAACGGTACCATGCTCTATAAACTTATCATCAATTCCAAGCGATACAACCGGTGTTGCAATATTGTTGTCATTAAGGAGCTTTATCACAGCTTCGCCTGCACCACCACGAATAATGCCATCTTCAATCGTTACTATGCGCTTGACTTTTTTTGCAACCTCCAAGATGAGTTCTTTGTCGAGAGGTTTCGCAAATCGCATATCATATACAGCCGTGCTTACACCAATAATCTGAGCCTGCTCGGCGGCCTGCTCTGCATCGGCACATAGTGTTCCGAAGGCAAATACGGCAACATCGTCACCTTCGCGTACTTGTCGAGCCTTGCCTATTTCGATAGCCTCAAACGGCATATTACGCCACGTGGTACCTCGTCCTTCCCCTCGTGGATATCGAATGGCAAACGGAGCATCGCTCTGTAAGGCGGTAAACATCATATTTCGTAATTCCCATTCGTCGGAAGGTGTTGCGATAGTCATATTAGGTATGCAACCAAGGTATGCAATGTCGAATGCGCCATGATGTGTCGCACCATCTTCTCCTACAAGACCGCCTCTGTCCAGGCAGAATGTAACCGGTAGATTTTGTAGCGCCACGTCGTGAATGATGTTGTCGTAGGCACGTTGCATAAAGGTTGAATAGATGTTGCAGAAAGGTCGTCCTCCTGCGGCAGCAATTCCGGCTGAGAATGTTACAGCGTGTCCCTCGGCAATACCTACATCGAAGCATCGCTCAGGCATCTCCTCCATCATTATAGTCATCGAACAACCCGAAGGCATTGCCGGAGTAATACCTACAATTCTCTTGTCAATTCGGGCAAGGTCGAGGAGCGTATGTCCGAATACGTCCTGCATACGGGTAGCCTTCGATGAACTCTTTATGCGCTCACCGGTCTCCGGATTGAAACAGCCTGGTGCATGCCATACCGACAGATTTTTCTTTGTTGGGGCATAACCATGGCCTTTCTCGGTGATGATATGGAGTAGTTTAGGAGAGTGTATAACCTTCAATGCTCTCAAAGTGCGTACAAGGCGTTTCACGTCGTGACCATCTACACGTCCGAAATATCGGAAGCCAAGACTCTCGAAGAGGTTACTATTCTGCAAAAGTCCATGCTTGATGGCATTTCCCACTTTGCGGCAGAAGTTCAGTGTGCGGGGAGTACGCGAAAGAGCCGACCATAATCCCTGCTTGAAACGATTGTATTTCGAAGAGGTCGAGAGTCGCAGCAGGTAGTGGTTTAGTGCTCCTTGCGACTTGTCGATAGACATATTGTTGTCGTTCAGAATAACCAATATATCGGTCAGTTTATCCGAACCGGCATTGTTTAGTCCCTCGAATGCAAGTCCTCCCGCAATGGAACCATCACCGATGACGGCTACGGTTTTGTGCTCTTTGCCTTGCAGCTTCGCAGCCTTCGCCATACCGAGAGCTGCCGATACCGATACTGATGAGTGTCCTGCGCCAAAGGCGTCATATTCACTCTCTGCCATGCGAGGGAAGCCACTGATGCCACCCAATTTACGGTTCGTATCGAATTGATCGCGACGTCCTGTAATAATCTTGTGCGCGTAGGCTTGATGTCCTACGTCCCAAATCAGCCTGTCGGTAGGAGTATCGTACACGTAGTGGATAGCTACTGCAATCTCTATGGCTCCAAGCGATGATGCAAGGTGTCCGGGATTTACGGCGCACTGTTCAATGATATATTGACGCAACTCCGCACAATATTGAGGTAGCTCATCAATAGACAATTTGCGTAAATCGGCAGGCGAATCTATACGATACAAATATTTATATTCGAGTTTAGTCATGCTCTTGTAGTATTTATTTTAGAAAGGGTATCCCACACCGAAGTTAAGAGATGTATTTCTCCACTTAAAGTTATGAATCCATCGTTGTCCCTCCGGATTGTTCGGATTGTGTAGTTGTATACCCCAATCGAGTCGCAAGATGGCGAACTTTATATCGAGTCGTAATCCTATACCCGTGTTGAATGCCAACTGTTTATAGAATGAGTTGAAGTGGAAAACCGAACTTTCAGGATAACTAACATCTTTGCGACCTATGTGCCATATGTTTCCCAAATCGAGGAATGTTGCTCCATGAAACATGCCCCAAATTGGAAAACGGAATTCGAGATTGGCTTCCAACTTCATGTCACCTAATTGTGTAGGGTAGACTACGTTTGTAGGTGCAGGCGATGAGCCCGGACCGAGTGTTCTTGGTGCCCAACCACGCATACTGTTGCTACCTCCGGCATAGAATAGACGGTCAAAAGGTACAGCATTGGAGTTGCCGTATGCGTAAGCAACACCGGCGTACAAGCGAGCAGCCAGAGCAGTAACTTTACCGAACATTACTTTGTGGCTTGCATTTACATCGGCTCGTGCATATTGTGAGTATCTAATACCGAATAATTCATAGTAATTTTTGTCTGTCAAAGGTTTGGAGAACAGATGTACCAATCCGTTTAGTAAGTTGCCCGACAACTCGGCATTTGCGCGTACCGTAGTGTGGTTATTTGGGGCAGATTTATACTGCTTATTCAGCACATACGATCCCGAAACTGCCACTATCAACTGCGATTGAAAACTATATTTAAGGTATTGGTTTTGCAAAGAATTGAAGTAGCCCTGATTTATGTACGATACATCAACCCAGTTGATACCTATCGGTCTTACCACAAACGAAGAGTTTGTCCTATTGCGCCAAGAGTATATCCACGATATACTCGATAGACCTCGCTGATAGTATGGTCGATCCTGGTAGTTGTACGAAATTTCAAACTTTGTTTTAGGAGCGATGACATTGTTGTTGACAGCATAATTTGCGAGTAGGAAGCGAGGGTATGACAAACTTGCGGCAATACCAAACTCCATAGCATGTCGCTTTTTGGAGTTCGGAGCTTTCATGTATTCATATCCGGCAGTTCCTGTAACTTCAAGCATCTCGGTACCTCTGAATATATTTCGATTCTGATATCCTAAAACAGCGGTCAAACCATAAAAACTTGATGTTGTTGAGGCTTCCAATTCAGCTTTTACGCTCTGTTGCAAAGCTGGTGTACAATATATGTCGCAATCGAGATAGCTCTCTTTGGTGTAATTTATAGGCGAATTTTTTGACTTGCCGTCAACACCAACCAAGGTTATAAGATTCTTATTAAGCGAATCTTTTACCTCGGTAAAGTTTATTCGAGCACTTTTGAAGTAACCCATCGCCATCAGGTTCGAATAGGTGCGACTGACCTGTGAGTAGTTGTAGAGATAGTTAGGGTAGAGCGGTATAGCTCCTCGCAATACCTTCGGACGAACCTTTGGTTGCTTACCACTGAAAAGCACATTCAATCCTCTGTACTCCGTCGAATCGAATTGTTCGAAGTAGTTGGTTTGGCTCTTGGCTATGGCAGCATTATATCGCGGAATGATATTTATATCTCGCAAACGATAGACTACGTTATTGTTATATATCGCTTCGCCACGAGCGTTGTATCCTGTTAAGTTTTGCTTGATGATAACCTTGACTTCTACCTTGTTATCGCCACCGAGTGTATCGGCAAGGTACTCGATGTTGTTTACCGAAAAGTTGTAATAGCCCCTATCTTTTAGGTAGAGAGCAATGCGCTCGCGTTCTGCTTCCAGAACCGAAATATCGAAAATATCACCCTTGTGCAATAGCGTATTGATGGTGTCGGGCAATACGATTGGTTCGAGGAATTGGTCGCGGAAGTCGTACGATATTGAACTTATAAGGTATGGCTTATTCTGTTTCAGAGAGTAGGCTACCTTTGCTCGCTTGCGACGATAGGTGGTGTCTATCTTGTATGAAACATTCGAGGAGTAGTATCCGCGTGAATCGAGGTACAACTTCAAATTTGATGCCGAGCGTTCCGTGTCGCGCATGTTGAACAATACCGGCTCTTCGCCCATCTTGCGTTTGAGGTTATTCCACCAGGTGTCCTTGTCAGGTTTCGCCATAAGGTATATCCACGCATAGAAATTGGTGCCGAGGAAGTGCTTGTTAGGCTTTTGACGCAAATACTTCGTCACCTCATCGCTTTTTACGCGCTCGTTGCGAGGGGCACTCTTATCCTCCTCAATTTTTACCCTTTGCAACAGGTATGAGTCTGACGGAATAAGGCGTGTAACATTACATGCAGAGAGTGTTAATCCCAGCACTACGCAACATATTATGTAACGCCATCTACGCATGTTTAGATCTCAGGAAGTTGTTGTAAAGTTCTATTTCATTCTCGAATTTGCCTAATTCTACGCACGTAAAGTCATTATTTTCTGCTATAACTCTACCATACGAAATATATGAGGCATTGCCGATAAGTTGAGTATGCAACCCATCTCTATTATGACAGATGCAACGTACTGCGCCACCTCTATTCTCGACCTCGATTGTCGCCTCGTAATCGCATCGCTGGTTCAGTGCCATAGCCGTAGTGCTCGAAGTCATTGCCGTACCACACGAAGCGGTAATGCCTGCACCTCGTTCATAGGTTGCAACAAATATATGGTTTTTATCCAATACCCTCACGAGCGATACATTTATACCCTTCGGGAACTCCTTCTTTAACTCCAAAATACGCTCGCCAAGACGGGTGAGCTGGTCGTAGTCAATAGCCTCGACCTCTGCCACAATGTGCGGATTACCAACATTAATTGCGGTCCAAAGCAATGTCGGGTCTAATTGTTTGATTGGCTGCGATACAAACTCTGCGACAGAGTTGGCAAAACCGAAATCGCTACTTGTAAGTTTGATCTGCAAATCTACTCCATAGGTCGGAATATTCGGAAAGATATCCTCCGCACGTACAATGCCATAGATATCTCCGCCCGAGAACATCTCGAATTTTCGCTCTCCGACATACTCCTCGGCTAAACGTGCCACGCAACGAATTCCGTTGCCACACATCTCGGCCTCCGAACCATCGGGATTGAACATTCGCATTCCGAACATCTCTCCCTTTTTGACTAAAAGCAATACGCCATCGGCTCCGACTGCACTTTCACGGTTGCAGATAAAACGAGAAAATTCGGCAAGGTCGATGCCGTCAAGATCGTACTTCACTGCATCTACCATAACGAACTCATTGCCTGAGCCATGACACTTTATGTAGTCAAATTTCATTCTTCGAGGTGTATAATTGTCCAAAAATAGTGAAATTTGAAGAATTTTCCATATTTTTACGCAGTAAAAATGCAAAAACGATAAAAAATGGTCGAAAAATTTATAATGGCAGGCGACTCGGCACTCCATATTTGCGATTCGGAGGCGGGTGATAAAGTGGTGGTGCTTCTGCACGGTTACCTCGAAAACATGCTTGTATGGGAGGAGTTTATACCTCTGATTTATAAAGATGTACGTGTTATTACGCTCGATATTCCGGGACACGGAATTTCGGAAGTCAAGGGCGAAATTCATACGATGGATTACCTTGCCGACACCCTCGCTGCCGCACTCGATAAGCTCGGTATCGAGAGTGTAACAGTCGTAGGACACTCTATGGGCGGATATATGGCTCTCGCTTTTGCCGAGCGACATGCCGAGCGCACCGATGGGGTGGTATTGCTTCACTCTACACCTTATGCCGATAGTGAGGAGAAGAAAAAGAATCGTCAGCGCGAGATTTCGCTCATCAAGTCGGGTAAGAAGGAGTTGTTGGCACACACTGCTCCCGAAGCCGGTTTTGCAGCCGAAAATCGCAATCGCTTTCGTACAGAAATAGAAGATTTACAGCAGACTGTTTACCTTACCGAAGATGCAGGAATTATCGCTCTTTTGAATGGTATGATAGAGCGCAAGGCGCAGAGCGAAATGCTCCACTCGTTGGGCAAACCAATACTCTTTATCCTTGGTCGCAAAGATGGATATATTGTACCTGAAATTGCCGAGAAGATGGTTGCCGAGCACCCCGAGGCAAAGGTTGTTTGGCTCGAAAATTCGGGTCACATGGGCTTTATCGAAGAGCCGAAGGTTTGTGCAGCAGCCTTGCTAGATTTTATGAGAGAATAAAATTGTTCTGATTGGCTCTTTTTGCACCTTGCTTGCGCTGTAAATGCTCATTTACGCCTAAGTAAACTGCGCTTTCCAGCACTGCACAACGCACAAAAATAGCTCAATCATTTACGATTTTTGGAAATGGAAAACGGAGAGCTGAAAACGGAAAATTAAACCTAATTTTTAATTAGCTAATGACCAATGGCTAACAGCAAATAGAAAACGGAGCAGGTGACTGCTCCGTTTTCTATTTGGAATATCTGTGATTACTCCTTGTGGTGGTCGCGACGTGGACGACGATCTCCACGATCTCCGCGCTCCTTATCACCGCGTGGTGCACGTGGCTTACGCTCAGGCTCTACCCAACCTTCCGGCTTAGGGAGAAGTGCCTTGTGCGAAAGACGGAGCTTATTGGTCTTCTGGTCGACGCCAATCAACTTAACGTCAATCTCGTCACCCTCCTTCAAACCGGTCTCTGCCATAGTCTCGAAGCGCTTGTAGTCGATTTCCAAGATGTGGAGCAACGCCTCCTTACCTGGGAGAATCTCAACGAATGCACCGAAATCTACGATAGACTTGATCTTGCCATGGTATGTCTCGCCAACCTCAGGTACAGCAACGATACCCTTGATGCGAGCCATTGCAGCGTCAATTGACTCCTTGTCCGGACCGAATACATCAACCAACCCCGAAGTCTCGGTCTCGGTGATGGTGATAGTGGTGCCGGTAGTCTTCTGAATATCCTGAATTACCTTACCGCCAGGACCGATAACTGCACCGATGAAGTCCTTGTCGATAACAATCTGCTCGATACGTGGAACGAATGGCTTGTAGTCCTCACGTGGCTCTGCAATGCACTCGGTAATTTTATCGAGGATATGCAAACGACCCAAACGAGCCTGCTCCAAAGCGGCAGAGAGTACCTCGTACGAAAGACCATCAACCTTGATATCCATCTGGGTTGCAGTGATACCGTCGCGAGTACCTGTTACCTTGAAGTCCATGTCGCCCAAGTGGTCCTCATCGCCCAAGATGTCCGACAATACAGCCCAACGACCTGTTGCCGAATCCGAGATAAGACCCATTGCGATACCCGATACAGGCTTCTTCAACTTAACACCTGCGTCCATCAAAGCCATACAGCCTGCGCAAACAGTAGCCATCGACGAAGAACCATTCGACTCCAAGATATCCGATACTACACGAATTGCGTATGGGTTCTCCTCTCCTACCGGAACCATAGGCTTCAATGCACGCCACGCGAGGTGGCCGTGACCAATCTCACGACGGCTTACGCCACGCGATGCCTTTGCCTCGCCAGTCGAGAATGGAGGGAAGTTATAGTGGAGTACGAACTGCTCCGAGCCCTGGAACAACACCTCGTCGTGCTGCTTCTCATCGAGCTTGGTACCGAGTGTAACAGTCGAGAGCGACTGTGTCTCACCACGGGTAAAGATTGCCGAACCGTGAGCGCAAGGGAGGTAATTAATCTCACACCAGATAGGGCGAATCTCGTCGGTACGACGACCATCAAGACGCTTACCCTCGTCGAGAATCATGTTGCGCATAGCCTTCTTCTGAACATCGTCGTGGAAGTACTTGTGGATAAGTGGAGCCTTCTCCTCCAACTCCTCCTCGGTGTAGCGCGAAGCGAACTCAGCCTCCAAAGCCTCGAAAGCCTCTGAACGCTCATGCTTCATTGTGCCGCTTGTAGCGATAGCGTATGCCTTGTCGTACAACTCTGTGATGATGGTCAGACGCAACTGCTCGTCGTTGTTCTCGTGGCAGTACTCACGCTTAACGTCCTTGCCGAGCTCCTTCATCAACTCGATCTGTGCAGCACAGTGTCCCTTGATAGCCTCGTGAGCGTACTTGATAGCGCCGAGCATAACATCCTCGCTAACCTCGTTCATCTCACACTGAACCATCAAGATATTATCAATGGTACCACCGACCATAATGTCGAGGTCGGCGTCCTTCATCTGCGAGAAAGTAGGGTTGATACAATACTCACCATTGATGCGTGCAACACGCACCTCCGAAATAGGACCTCCAAACGGAATGTCCGACACAGCCAATGCAGCCGAAGCAGCCAAACCTGCCAAAGCATCAGCCTGGATATCCTTGTCTGCCGAGATAAGGTTTACAGTAACATAAACCTCAGCGTGGTAGTCAGCAGGGAAGAGTGGACGGAGTGCACGGTCAATCAAACGTGCAACCAAAATCTCGTTGTCGCCAGCCTTACCCTCACGCTTCATGAAACCGCCTGGGATACGACCTACCGCAGCGAACTTCTCCTTGTACTCGACCTGCAATGGCATAAAGTCGGTACCCTCTTTTGCATCTTTAGCAGCTACTACTGTTGCGAGCAACATAGTATCGCCCTGCTTAACTACAACCGAACCGTCAGCCTGCTTTGCCAACTTGCCGGTCTCAATCATTATCTCGCGGTTACCTTCCAGCGGGATAAACTTCTGTACAGCATTGTACAACTT
>JAZRGH010000071.1:0-26028 GCA_045644085.1 Alistipes sp.
GCATTGACAAAGCCTACGACCATAACCGTAGTTGCGCTCGACGACTGAATGACGGAGGTTATACCCAAGCCCGTCAAGACGCTTTTGAAGCGATTGGAGGTCATCGAACCAAGAATTGCTCGCATGCGACCTCCTGCGGTCTTCTGCAAGCCCGAGCTCATCAGGTTCATTCCATAGAGAAACATTCCGAGAGCTCCGAGAAGTGTAAACATTTGTAGTAACATAACGATTTATAGTTTGGTTTAGTTATATGTTATAGATTAGATAGGCGTTGTAGGCCACAAACATTGCAAACATCACAGCACCTGCAACTCGTGACAATTTGCCTCTATAGACAAGTATCAATGGCATAACCGATGCAGCAATCATCACTAAATAATCAACCAAAGTGATACCACCGCCCGTAAGTGGAGAAATCTGAGAGCATACACCGAGAATAAAAGTGATATTAAATATATTAGAGCCAATTATATTGCCGAGAGCAAGTTGGGTATTTCGTTTTGCGGCTGCCGCAACCGAGGCTGCCAACTCGGGCAGAGATGTTCCGCAAGCAATGAGCGTAATCGATATAAACGCCTCGCTAACGCCCCACGCCTTGGCAATCGAGATAGCCGCATCAACAAAATAGTGACAACTTGCAACCAAGAGAGCCAGACCTCCTACCACCTTTGCTACGGCAAGCCACATATTGGGTTTTGGAGCCTCATTAGCCGACACCTCTCTCTGCTCCACTCCCCTACTACGGTCACGACGGAATGAGATATACATAAATGCGGCAAAAAGAGTGAGCAAAACCATACCGTCTATACGACCAATCAACGGTGTAGTACCATTAAAAAAGTTGAATGCAAGCAGTGTAAGCACCAACGAAACGCCTATGCAGAATGGCAACTCAAAGCGGCGATTTGCCTTTGGTGCCTCCACCGGCATAATCAACGCCGTAAGGCCAAGGATAAAAAAGACATTAAAGATATTGGAGCCGACGATATTGCCAATGGCCACATCGACCTGACCATTAAAGGCTCCTAGCGAACTGACAAAAAGTTCGGGACAAGATGTTCCGATGCCGACAATTACGGCACCTATGACGAAGTCCGAAACACGGTAGCGACGAGCAATATCAACGGCTCCTGCAACCAAGGTATCGGCACTCCAAATGATTGCGACAAGCGCAACAAGAAGTATCAGATATTCCATAATTTTGAACTATTTACAAATTTCATACAACACGACAAATTGACCAGAGTTTGGGCAATCAGCATAGCTATTACAAAATCAGTAAATGGTTCAAATGCGCAGACAGCACAAGGAGTAGAACGCCTTGTCGGCCACCACTCCGCCCAGAATAGTGGATTGTATTCTATTTTGAGAATATCCGGCAAGAGAGATTGCAGACTCTGCTTTTACCGCAAAGAGGGTATAACAAGTGCGATGTTTGCCCAGAATGCGCTGCACCGAGCGAGCTCCACTATTAACTACACGATAGGTCGTTCGGCCCGAGAGCAACGATGTAGGATTTGGGATATCGGCATCCACGATCGAGAGCTCGATTTGTGGCGTTGGCGAGAATGAATTATTGGCGTTATCGGCCCTGCACTCGCCCAATAGCAGAAACGAGAGCATTGCGATAATTGACAATATGGATATTCGCCTTAACACACTACAAAGGTACGAATAAAAACGATATAATAAATATAGGTAATAAGCAAAACCGCAAGATTTAACAATTTCTTAAACTTGATAGGAATTTAAGCAGATGATTCTCAAATAACAAAGAAAGCAAAATAAAGGTGGAATTTCAACAATAATAATCCCCGCCAAATACCGCAGCATACTTGGCGTATGTGAGGATTTTGGCGGGGATTTTAGGGGAAGAAATTACCCTTTATTTTGCTTTCTTCTGCATGTCGTATGCGAGTGGCGAAGCAATGAACAACGACGAGTAAGTACCCACGAGAACACCGATAATCAAGGCGAATACAAATCCACGGATAGTCTCACCACCGAAGATGAAGATTGCCAAGAGGGTTACGAGGGTTGTACCCGAAGTATTCAAAGTACGCATCAATGTCGAGCTCAATGCACTGTTTACATTCTCCTTCTCGTCACGCTTTGGATAGAGAACCAAGTTCTCACGAATACGGTCGAAGATAACCACGGTATCGTTGATAGAGTAACCGATGATTGTCAAGATAGCCGCGATAAATGCCTGGTTAATCTCCAAGTTGAACGGCATAACCGAGTAGAAGATTGAGAACATTGCGATAACCATAAATGCATCGTGTACGAGTGCGAGAGTTGCACCTGCTGCCCACTGCCACTTGCGGAAACGGAATGTAATGTACAAACCGATTGCGAGGAGAGCGAAGAGCAACGAAAGAGATGCACCCATAGTCATATCCTTAGCAATTGCAGGACCAATCTTCTCTGCCGAGATGATACCGTTCTGGTCGTCCTGTGTACTGCGGAAGCCATCAAGAGTGATATCGTAGCCATAAAGGCCCTTCAATGCGTTGTAGAGGATAGTCTCAACCTCCTCAGTTGTAGCCTCCGAAGTGTCGTCATACTTGTACTGTGTAACGATACGCATCTGGTTCTCTGAGCCATACTGCTTAACCTCAACCGACGATGTTGCAGCGTCTGCACCAACAAATGCACCGTCCAAAGACTCACGAACCTGCTCTGCCGATACATTCTGATCGAAACGAACTACGAATGTACGACCACCGGTAAACTCAACGCCATAGTTCAAGCCGTGGAATGCAAGCGAGATAACACCTGCCAAAATCACAACGCCCGAAGCGATATAAGCGAACTTGCGCTTGCCGATGAAATCGAAATTAACATTCGAAAGAAGTTTCTCTGACCACTTGTACGAGAACGAGCACTTACCACGCTTTGCAACGATTGCTTCGAGAATCAAACGAGTGATGAAGATCGAGCAGAACAACGAAGTCAAGATACCGATAACGAGAGTTGTAGCGAAGCCCTGAACCGGACCATTACCGAAGATAAAGAGAATTACACCGGTGATGATAGTTGTCAAGTTACCGTCGATAATTGCCGAGTATGCATTCGAGAAACCGTCCTTGATAGCTGCGTGGATACCCTTACCACCGCGCAACTCCTCCTTGATACGCTCGAAGATGATAACGTTAGCATCCACAGCCATACCCATTGTCAATACGATACCTGCGATACCTGGCAAGGTCAAAACCGAACCAAACGATACGAGGCAACCCATCAAGAGGAATACGTTAGTAATCAAGGCTACGTCCGAAACCCAACCTGCGGTCTTGTAGAACAATCCCATATAGAGGAGAACGAGCAAGAACGCCAAGATGAACGACAACAAACCTGCGTTGATAGACTCCTGACCGAGCGATGGACCTACTACTGTATCCTGAATGATACGTGCAGGTGCAGGAACCTTACCCGACTTCAAAACATTTGCCAAGTCCTGGGCCTCCTGGATTGTGAAGTCACCCGAGATAGACGAGTTACCGCCCTCAATCTTACCACGAACTACCGGAGCTGAATATACATAACCATCGAGAACGATTGCGATACACTTACCAACATTCTCGCCGGTGAGCTGAGCCCACTCGGTGATACCGTTAGAGTTCATAGCCATCGAAACCTCTGCATTAGCACCTGTCTGTGCGTATGTTGCACGAGCATCAGAGATAACCGAGCCATCAAGTGGAGCCTTACCGTCAGCACGCTCAACCTTGATAGTGTAGAGGAAGAACTGGCCATCAGCCAACTTATCACCCTTGATACCCCACTTAAAGCGAACATCGCTTGGGAAGCAGTCACGTACCTCTGGCAATGCCAAGTACTTATTGATAGCAACTGTATCAGCTGCGGTTGCTGCACCGAGAACTGCGCCACCTGCGTAAGCCGGATTCAAGAGAGCGAGCAATGGATTGTGCTCGCGAGAGAAACGCGAAACAGCCTCCTCAGCCTTAGCCTCCTCTGAAACCTCAGCAGCCAATGCCGGAACATCGTTCTTAACCTCAGCCTTTACCTCAGCCTCCTTGTTCTCAGCCTTGTAAGCCTTAACAATCATATCGGCACGCTGCAATGCAGGAAGCAACTCCTGGCCATTATAAGTTGTCCAGAACTCCAACGAAGCAGTACCCTGCAAGAGCTTACGTACACGCTCAGGCTCCTTAACGCCTGGCAACTCAACCAAGATACGGTTAGAGTTAGGCATGCGCTGGATATTTGGCTGAACAACGCCAAAGTGGTCGATACGGCTGCGGATAATGTTAAACGAAGCTGCGAGAGCGTCGTCGGTCTCCTGCTTCAAAATCTTAACAACCTCATTATCAGACATACCAGACTTGATATCCTTGCGATCCGGACTCACGAAGAGGTCTGCCAAAGGTGCACCATTCGATGCCTTAGCATAAGCCTCTGCCAATGTCTCGATGTAACCGCCTGTACCCTTACGGAGAGCATCGTTTGCCTCTGTAATAGCAATTACGAAGTTAGGATCGTGCTGGCTCTCGCCTGCAAGCGACTTAACAACATCCTCAACCTGGATTTCGAGCATTACGTTCATACCGCCCTTCAAGTCGAGACCGAGATTAATCTCCTTCTCCTTGCACTGTTTGTAGGTAAACGAAGTAAGACCTACATTGTAAACTGTTTTGTTCTCGATTGAGTCGAGATAATACTGCTGCATCGAAGCCTGCTCCTCGGCAGGGAACGACTTAGCATACTCCACAGCAGCCTTTTCTACTTGGTTTGTCTTCCAAGTGAACGAGAGCTGGTAGAGACAAGCCAAACCTAAAAGTATGGCTACCCATTTGATTACTCCTTTGCTTTGCATTTGAGTTAAAAATTTAATTAGTTAATATTATTGTAATTTAGTTTTGTTTCGTCTCTCGCATACGCGCAACACTCGCATACACGCGATAAATCGTGCAAAGATAATAAAAATTTTTCAATATGCAACCTTTACCCGACTTTTTTACGACATCGGAGCAGCCCAAAACGATAAAAACCTGCCTCGCGGGACAGGTTTTTATCTCATAAACTTATTGCAGATTACTTGACCTCCTCGAACTCTACATCCTCAGGTTGTGCGCCACTCTGCTGTGCGCCTTGTGCGCCTGCGTTCTGCTGAGCACCTGCGTTTGGTGCACCCTGAGCCTGCTGTGCCTGATAAATCTCCTGCGAAGCAGCCTGCCATGCAGCGTTCAACTCGTTGAGTGCAGTGTCGATAGCAGCCAAATCCTGGTTCTTGTGAGCCTCCTTCAACTTAGCGAGTGCGCCCTCGATAGCCGACTTCTTATCTGCCGGAATCTTGTCGCCATACTCCTTCAACTGCTTCTCGGTAGCAAAGATATTCGAGTCTGCCGCATTGATCTTCTCGATACGCTCCTTCTCCTGCTTATCCTTCTCCTCGTTAGCCTTAGCCTCGTCGCGCATACGCTGGATCTCCTCGTCGGTCAAGCCGCTCGAAGCCTCGATACGAATCTTCTGCTCCTTACCTGTACCCTTATCCTTTGCCGATACGTTCAAGATACCGTTAGCGTCGATGTCGAATGTAACCTCAATCTGCGGTACGCCACGTGGAGCTGCCGGAATTCCATCGAGGTGGAAGCGACCAATACTCTTGTTGTCGCGTGCCAACGGGCGCTCGCCCTGGCATACATTAATCTCAACCGAAGGCTGATTGTCGGCAGCAGTAGAGAACACCTCGCTCTTGCGTGTAGGGATTGTAGTGTTAGCCTCAATCAACTTGGTAAACACGCCGCCCAAAGTCTCGATACCGAGTGAAAGCGGAGTAACATCGAGCAACAACACATCTTTAACCTCGCCTGTGAGGACACCACCCTGAATTGAAGCACCAACAGCTACAACCTCATCAGGATTTACGCCCTTGTTAGGAGCCTTACCGAAGAAATCCTCTACAACCTTCTGGATAGCAGGAATACGGGTTGAGCCACCCACCAAGATAACCTCGTCAATCTGCGAAGCCGACAAACCTGCATCACGCAAAGCGTTGCGGCAAGGCTCGATAGTCTTCTGAATGAGGTGGTCGCACAACTGCTCGAACTTAGCACGTGTGAGAGTCATTACAAGGTGCTGCGGAATACCGTTAATCGGCATAATGTATGGCAAGTTAATCTCTGTTGACTGCGACGACGAAAGCTCGATCTTTGCCTTCTCGGCAGCCTCCTTCAAACGCTGCAACGCCATTGGATCCTGACGCAAGTCAACACCATGCTCAGCCTTGAATGCCTCTGCCATAAAGTCGATCAAAACGTGGTCGAAATCATCACCACCGAGGTGAGTATCGCCATTGGTCGATTTTACCTCAAATACGCCGTCGCCCAACTCCAAGATAGAGATATCGAATGTACCACCTCCAAGGTCATACACCGCAATCTTCATATCCTTATTCTTCTTGTCCATACCATAAGCCAAAGCTGCTGCAGTAGGCTCATTGATGATACGACGCACCTTCAAACCTGCAATCTCACCAGCCTCCTTGGTTGCCTGACGCTGCGAGTCAGAGAAGTATGCAGGAACGGTGATAACAGCCTCGGTAACCTCCTGGCCGAGGTAGTCCTCTGCGGTCTTCTTCATCTTCTGCAAGGTGATAGCCGAAATCTCCTGTGGAGTGTACTGACGGCCATCAATTTCAACGCGCGGAGTATTGTTTGCACCTCTTACGATTGAATATGGAGCACGCTCGATATCGCCCTGTACCTTGTCGTACTGCTCACCCATGAAACGCTTGATAGAGAAGACTGTACGCTTAGGGTTGGTGATAGCCTGACGCTTTGCAGGATCGCCCACCTTGCGCTCGCCGCCATCGGTGAATGCAACAATCGACGGAGTGGTGCGATGACCCTCCGAGTTAGGAATAACAACAGGCTCCGAGCCCTCCATAACGGCAACACACGAGTTTGTGGTTCCCAAGTCAATACCAATAATCTTTCCCATAGTTGTAATGTTTTTATTTATTTGTTTGTTGTTTTTGTCTGTTTTTGTTACGCATTTTCTCAGAGCAAACCTCTTGCCAAACCTATTTTTAGGAGTTTTTCTGCCAAAATGGAGGTTTTTCACCAATAAAAGTGTGACAAAATGGCACTGATGGCACAAAATGGCACTGATGGCAGATAATGCACAAAAAAAAGGCGGCCCGAAGGTCGCCTTAAATATTGAGTAGCTAAATTATTTATTTTGCAAACTTAACAGCTGCCGAGAACTCCTTCGCTACAACCTTTGCGTTAGCATACTTGTGCATAATGCGGAGATTCTTCTTAGATGTCATACTCTTAGATGCAAGCGCACGCGAGCCGGAAGATACCTTAGTTGCGGTCATTATATCACCCGAGAATGTGTATACAGGCTCTTCGTATGTCCATACATAGAACTCCTCACCAACAATCGGCCATATATTAAAGTTGAGCACATTGAATGTTGCACCGGTTGTCAACTCACCAACATAAGCCTCGATCGTTACATTGCCCTCAGCATCCATCTTGAATGTATATGGAGGATACTCGCCGCCAACTATTGCGCCTGAGTCATATCCCATAGCGGGAATAGCTGACATTGCCAACCACTGATATACAACGCCCTGCTCAGCATCCTCATATACGATCTCCTCGTTAACCAACTCGATCTTGTTTCCGGAGTATACTCCGATTGCAGGACCTTCCATGCCGAAGTAGCCGTCCCAGCCATAAACAATGCAGTAACCCGGCATCTCGTACTGTGCTCCATCAACGATTTCAATTGGGCTGGTATAACCTCCATCTACATCAAGAAAGAACTCCTCGTAGTTCTCGGTATTAGCATTAGTCTGCTGTACGTAAACCTTAGGCGATGTTACATTCCAAGTACCAGCCCAAACCGAAGTGTCGAAAGTCGATTTCAAGGTTGTAAATGTCTGATACGAGAGATCTGTGCTGGTGAGGTTACCATTAGCATCTACGCCGAAAGCATATACCGCATACTCTGTATCCGGAGCCAACTCCTTGAAATCCCAAGTCAATACGCCAGAATCGAGAATCTCTGCCCACGACAAGCCATTGTAGGTCTGTGACAGCAGATACTCATACACATACTGCATGTACTCCTTGGTTGTTCCACCTCCAACAGCAGACAAGTTAGTTGCCTTTGTTACTGACCAATAGTAAGTGCGAGTCTCATCCGTTGGTGCAACTAGCACGGAGGCTCCATTCTCACTAATGTTATAAATCTCGAAAGAGAACTCCGACTGACCAGGAGCCTGATATACGTACAACTGTGCAGAAAGGTTATAATCATCGCATGCAACGGTAATTACGCCATATCGATCTGCTCCACTCATATTTCTCGTAACAGAGAAGGAGATTTCAGACCAATGCTCATAGTCATGTTCGCCATATACCGAGCCGGAAGTAGATTGTAGATTAATCCAATTCACATCTGTTGTAGCCTCCCAATCATAGTTGTAATAGATTGATACAGCGTAGTTTCCGCCCTCAGTAGGGACATTAATCTGCGAAGCTCCGAGAGTTAATATTGCACCACCCGGTTCCTCTGGACCCAAATCCTCGTAGCAACCTGTAAATGTCAAAGCCACTACCGATAACAGTAGTAAAAATTTTTTCATAGCATTTAATTTTTTATTGTTTAAGACTAAATTGATTCGTTTGCTCACTGCAAATATAACATTTTCGACTCTATTTTCCAAATAAATAGCAAAAAAGTTGGGTACCCATCAAGACACCCAACCCTAAATATCACTATTCTATCGATTATTTTGCAAACTTAACAGCCGATGAGAACTCATAAGCAGAAACCTTTGCATTAGCGTATTTGTGCATCATACGGATGTTGCCACTCTTCTTTGGAGACAACTTTTTAGATGTCAACTTCTTAGATGCAAGCGCACGTGTTCCCGAAGACAACCTAACAGCATTGAAAGCATCTCCCGCAAAGGTGTATGCTGGTGCATCGTAGTTCCATACATAGATATCCTCGCCAATAACAGGGAAGATTGTAAATGCCTCCACATAATAAGTGTGCTCCACACCACTTGCAGTAACTGCACCACTGCCGTTTTGTCCTATCAATGTGTCGCCATACATCATAAAGTTGTATGTATAGTATTGACCAGACAAGAGATAAATGTCTTCAGATAATGTTGGAATTGACGATTGCGCTAACCACTGATATACAATACCCTGCTCAACATCCTCGTACACAACAAGCTCATTAATAAGATGGAGCACATCGTTCTCTACAACGGCCAAAGCCGGTGCATCATCAAGGAAATATCCGTCCCAACCATAGACGAGAAGTGTTCCGTCACCGGCTCCACTATCCATGATAGTGATCGTACGAGTCAAATTCTGGTCCAAGAAGGCCTCCTCGTACTTCCCTTCGGCACCTGTCATCTGCATATATGTCTTATTCGATGTCAACTCCCATGTACCAATCCACGATGCCGAAGAAGATGTATTACCCGAAGTGGTAAATATTGCATAGGATAAATCATAACTCATAAGTGTACCAGTCGATACATCAACTACGAATGCAAAGGCTACATAGTCTGTTGCAGGAGAGAGTTCTCCATATGTATATGACGACACACCTTGGTTGAGCACATCCGCCCAAGTAAGGCCGTATGCTGATATCTGATCCTGCAACATTGCATGATATGCATTCATAAACTCATAGGTACCGTAATACGAAACGGTTTCAGCATCGGCTACGTCCCAATAATAGTAAACGCTATTATCAGATGGGGTAACAGTAATCGCTGCCATTGTATCGCTTACTTCGCCTGAAAAGTCAAAAGTAACATCACTCGAAGTAGCTCCACCATACTGATCAACTCTAATCTCTGCCACAAGATTGTAAGAATCACAACCAATGGAAATACAGCCAGTTCGCATATCCGAAGAGGTGTTTGCTGCGACAGAGAAAGAGAGGTACGACATACCTGAGTCGCCATAAACGTTGTTGAGTACAATCCACGGCTCCCAAGTGAATGCCTCCCAAGGGTAATCCGATGTTACAGTTACATTAAAAGTACCGCCCTCACCAGGAATCTCAAACCAAGACTGGCTGAGTTGGATATCATTTACATTCGGATCTTCCGGACCCATATCCTCGTAGCAGCCTGTAAATGTCAAAGCCACTACCGCCAACAGTAGTAAAAATTTCTTCATAGCATTTAATTTTAAAATTGTGATTGATTTTTGCTACCGCAAATATATAAAAATATTCATCATTTTCCAAATAATTCTGATTTTTATACAAAAACACATGAAATATTTATCGAAAAACGGAATATTTTTCAACCCACAACACCCGATACGCTCAATTCGGCAAACGATTATATGCAAAAAGTTGGGTATCCGTAACAGACACCCAACTTCAAATATCGGCTACCGATTTTACTTAATCTTATGCTTCTTCAAGATCTTCATAATCGGTTTCTCGATAGCCTGCGCCCAACGATGATAACCATAAGAGTATGGATGAGTACCATCGGCTGAGGTTATGTGGTCGGTACCCGTCTGATTAGGTACGTTCACAAAATAGACATTTTTATACTCCTTCATAACCTCAGCAAGAATATCCTCTACGTAGTTGATACGACTTTGCTCATATTGCTCTCGCGCAGGCACGAAGTTACGGCTTTCACGATAAATGGTATTGAGGAAGATGATTGGCATATCCGGATTATTCTTGCGTACTGCCTCGATAAACGGACGGATACGCGAGCCAATCTGTGCAGGTGAAGGGTTCGAAAATGCATCACAGATAAGCGCATCAGCCTTTGTCTTGCCGAATACCTCGCCAAGATATGGCTGCAACTTACTATTTCCCGACATACCAAACGAACAGAGATGCAAGCCTGTTGCACGCGAAAGGAATGCCGGCCATGTCAAGCCTGCACCCGATGCACACGAACCATGAGTGAAGCTCGAACCGAAGACTGCGATATTGTGGCGGAACGGATTTGGCAACGCCTCAATCTTAGCACCCTGAGAAACACCTATTTCGAGCGAGATAAGCTCCGAATAGAGCGGAAGGTAGAGAATACACTCCTTCTCGCCCTTCACCAAACCGCTGATTATGCTCAACGGAGCAGCCATCTTCTCAAAATGGCGTGGGTGAGGGGTTATTTTATGCACTCGCGATGCTGCCCAAGTCCATTCGCCTGCATCATCTTTAATAAATAGGTTAAAACCTGTGGTAGCAGCGAGAGGAGCATACTGGTTCCACGACGACGCAGGACCATACTGAGCCTTTACATAGATTGCAGATGCATCTGTTTTGAAGGCAATAGCCAAGCCCGATGCATTACGCAACAGCTTTGCCTCTCCCTTTGTCAAATCCGGAACACTCTCGGTTTCAACGCGGTGATATGGATTTGTTGTCTCACACAATTTACCCAACATGGTGAGTTCTGTTGCATTTACGTAGTCGAGTTTTACCTCTTTTTTCTTAGGCTGTGCCGATACGGATACTACCATAGCCACAGCAACAATCGCCATTAAAAATCTCTTCATAACTTTCCTATTTTAATTATTTTTCAGAAAAACGAGGTTGCCCGAAACTCGGAACAACCTCTTTAAATCAATTTGGAAATAATTATTTCTCCAACTCGTTCAAAATACGCATTGCAGCATCGAGAATAGCTGTATCATCAAGCGTCACAACGCCACCGTCTGGTCCCTGCTCGAAGTGCACTCCTACCGAACCCTTAGCGTCGAAATGCTTTCCGCCAAAATAGTTACGCACGGTCTCTACATCGAGACCCAACTCATCTGCAATACGCTGTGAACTGCCGCTTGGAAGTCTATCCTTGATACGGCGCAACTCGTTAAATGTAATAATCATAGAACTCAAAATTTTAGTGTTATTTTTGTGATTGTTTTTCTTTCGCACTACTAAATTAAGTCATTTTTTGCAAACCGCCAAATTTTACACCAAAATTTTACTCTTTTTTAACGAAAATCTATCAATTCATACCCATTATAACGCTCTTTCGAGAATGTAGGCAATGTCGGAGCCTGTTTTTTACTCTGCCCGACAACTATCTCGACACGACTCTCTCCTACTCCGTATTGCACCTTTGCGATACTTTCTCCATCAGGGCCTATTATAAAATATATAGTATCACTCGCATGCTTCGGAGTAAGACGCAATGCAAGTCGGCCCTCGATATCGCACTCCTCGGCATCATAGTTCGCCGAAATACCCAAAAATCCGTTCAGCGGATTGAGCAACTCATTTTCGCGAGCATCAACTCGGTCCACCACTATCTCCTTCGATGCTCCTCGCACCTCATAGCATAGCGTATCGGCAACAAAAATCTCCGTATCGGCCAATTTCATATAGGCGTTATTACCGAGAATCATCAACTCTCCTTGTTGCTCGCCACCACCCATTCGCACGACAAAATCCACAGCATAGCTTCCTTTGGCCGAATAGTGACGCGAGATACGTTCCAAGCGCATCTTCCCTTTTTCGTCTGCCATAGCCGAGAAGGTTACAAACAACAGCAGTATGGTTAAAAGTTTTCGCATAACACTACTCTACTCCAAGTTCCTGCAATAATGCTTCGAGCGAAGCCAAATCATAGATTTTCACATCACGAGGTTTTGAGCCATTGGCAGGGCCCACAATACCGGCCTGCTCCAACTGCCTGGTGATACGGCCTGCGCGGTTGAAACCTACATTATAGACACTCTGAATATACGAGGTCGAGAATCTGCCACTTGCCACTGCATCGCGAGCCACATCAGCGAAGAACTCATCGAATTGTCGTGGCATACCGCTCTCGCTGCCAAAGTTTGCCTCCATACCACCCGAAGCGTTGCTATCCTCGTAATCAGGCAAGAGATATGTTCCGTTACGCAGAGGGAAAGGTTGCTCCGATATATGCTCTACGATATCGCGTACCTCCGGTGTACCGACAAAGGCACACTGGATACGTGTAAGTTCTCCTCCATTCGACATAAGCATATCGCCACGACCAATGAGTTGTTGCGCTCCCGGTTGATCGATAATAGTACGCGAGTCAATCATCTGCATCACACGGAATGCAATACGCGCAGGGAAATTAGCCTTAATCGTACCCGTAATAACCTTCACGTCAGGACGCTGTGTCGCTACGATAAGGTGAATACCGATAGCACGCGCCTTTTGTGCCAAGCGCATAACGGGTTGTTCCACCTCCTTCGCGGTCATGATAAGGTCAGCAAACTCATCTATCACAACTACGATATACGGCATAATATCGTCTTCAACCTTGCGCTTGCGTACCAAATCGTTGTACTCTACGATATTTCGTACTCCCGCCTCGCCACACTTTGCCAAGCGATTTTCCATCTCTATACATAGCGAATTGAGAGTATATACAGCCTTCTTTGCATCGGTTACAATAGCTCTATCCTCCGACTCCATCTTCGCAAGGAAGTGCTTCTCCAACTTCGAATAGAGCGAGAACTCAACAGTCTTAGGGTCAATCAACACAAACTTCAACTGCGAAGGATCCTTGCGATAGAGCAACGATGCTATAATCGCATTCAGACCTACCGACTTACCCTGACCCGTAGCACCCGCCACAAGCAAGTGAGGCATCTTCGCCAAATCGAACACGAAATTCTCATTCTGAATGGTACGTCCAATAACAACCGGCAACTCGGCCTTAAAGTTCTGGAAACGCTCCGACTGGATTGCCGAGCGCATCGAAACGGTCTCTTTATTACGATTTGGCACCTCGATACCGATTGTTCCCTTACCAGGAATTGGCGCAATAATACGAATACCCAACGCCTTCAAAGACTGTGCAATATCCTTCTCCAGACCCTGCACACGCGCAATCTTAACGCCCGCCTCCTGCACTATCTCATACAAGGTTACGGTTGGGCCGATAGTTGCTGTCATCGAAACGATAGGCACGCCGAAGTTTCCCAAAGTCTCTTCGATACGCTGTTTATTCTGTTCAATCTCTTCGTTTGACACCTCTACGCCACTCTCGTAGCTATACAAAAAGTCAATCTTAGGAAACTCATAATCGGGAGTACTATCCGGATTGAACGGACGATGTTTCTCTATCTCTTTCACCGACAGCTGCTCCTCAGTATGCTCATAGACCTCTACGACATCAATATTCGATTTAGGAGTATCCTCCACCTCCTCATTAACAGCCTCTTCTTGTAGCGGTTCTTCGATTGGCTGCTCATCGGCAGGTTCTTCTACAACAGGTTGCGGCTGTTGAGGTTGTTCCAATTGCTCCGGCTGTTGCAATTGTTCTGGTTGCGCTGGTTGCTCTGCCACTTTGCCTATAACGCGCACCTTATCCTCGGCCTTTACTGCATCATCTTCATTTTGCGACAGCACTTTGCGTTCCTTTCGAGCCTCGTTCTTGCGAGTCACATACTCTCTAAGCGATACAAATGCTCCCTTGCTCTGTTCCACACTACTCTCGGTAGTACGTTTAAGGAAATCTATAAAATGGAGATTGATGATAACGCCGGTTAATATCCAGCATGCGATAAGCGTAAAGATTACACCCATAACGCCGATTTTAGCTTTGAGCATATCGACCACTGCGATACCGAACTCTCCGCCCCAGCCACTTCCAAAGAAGCCGTCAGCTCCCGTTACAAGCGCCAACGTCAAAGATCCGCAAATGGTAACAAGCATAATCGAAAGTGCTGTACGCCACAACACTCGCGAGCGCTCCAAGAGCAGAAATCCGCCAAACAACATTCCGATAACCGGAATAAGCACGCCAAAAATGCCGAAAGACTTACCTATCAGATAGTTCGCAAGTTCTGCGCCACTTCCTCCGCATATATTCTTGATTGTCGAAGCTATACTTATCGGATTATTCTGAATGATACCCAAGTCATTGCGCCACACAAACAGGTGTGCTACCGCTGCTACCAACACATAGAGCGAGAACAACAATATAAGCAATCCGCCTATCCAACATATAGTCTCCCAAGTGGTGCGTGTGCCATCACTCTCGGTAATACTCTTCTTACGTTGTGCCTCACGTTCCTTGCGCTTCTGCTCGGCACGCGACATCTCCTTATTACTCTTTGCCATATCTCTATATCCTCGTTTTATCTGTTTTGAAATGCCTTTCGGCGCAACTTATCGGCATACTCCTCATCTGCAAATGTCAGAAAGCGATACTCCGCCACCTCACCCTCTTCGGCTCGTATGCCATATTCATCAAGCAATGCTGCAACCCTTCGCGCCACAGCTTCCGACGAATCTATAATCTCCACTCCATCACCGGCAACTTGCGCTATAACATCGCGCAAGAATGGATAATGTGTACAGCCCAGAACTATTTTATCGGCTCCTCCTAAAACGAGTGGTTCAACCGCCATGCGAACAAGTTCGACTGTTTCAGGAGCGTCCTCCTCATTGCGTTCCACTGCCTCGACAAATCCTTCTCCTACGCCTTTTAGAATTTTCACTTCCGAACCAAATTTATCTTCTGATCGACGGAAGTGATCGCCTTCGAGAGAGCGTTTCGTTGCCAACACACCTATAACTCCCGTTTTGGTTGTAAGGGCTGCGGGTTTTACGGCAGGTTCAAGGCCGACAAATGGTACCGCAGGATACTTCTCGCGCAAATACTTTATTGCCACTGCCGTAGCGGTATTGCATGCCACGACTATCATTTTACAACCCTCTGCAAGCAATCTCTCGACAGCTTCTTCGGTAAACTGCATGACTTCATCGCGACTACGCACACCATACGGACAGCGTGCTCCATCGCCAAGATATATCAAAGACTCGTGTGGCAGCGCATCATACAATGCCTGCCATACGGAGATTCCTCCCAAACCCGAATCGAATATACCTATCATATAGTCATTTGGCTATCAGCCATTATCTTTCATTAACAACTCCACAAGTTTATCCACTATCTCGTAGTCGTTCATCTGCGAGCAATCTATCACGATATCGGCCTTTGCATATATCGGCTCACGCTCAGCAAGGTGTGTATGCATAAACTGCAACAGTTCCTCATCGCTCAACCCCCTAAACTTCAGGCGTTTATGCCTTCCATAAGGCGATAGACGTGAAAGTATCTGTTCAGGAGTACGTTTTAGATAGACCGATACACCATGTTTTACGATCCACTCGCTATTGTCGCCCCATACAGGCAGTCCCCCTCCCGTCGAAACGACAACATGCTCCTCCTCTGCAGTCTTTTCCAACGCCCTGCGCTCGGCCTCTCGAAAATACTCCTCACCTGCATAGGCTATAATATCGGCACACTCCGCACCCTCGGCCTCCTCGATCATCTTGTCTGTATCGAGAAACAGCACTTCGGCACGCTTTGCGACCTTGCGACCAATGGTACTCTTACCCGTCGCCATATAACCTATCAAATATAATCGCATATGCTTATTTTTTGGCTATTAGCCGTTGGCTATCGCTTACCTAAAATAAGTTTAATTGTTCGCTTGTGCCCTCATCAACACTATTTCGGATAATCTCGATTGGCGTTCCGCTGTTATTTACAGGTGCAACCATCTCCGACTCCATATCCTCAAACTCCTCCGACTCATCAATTATATCCTCGGCAGGTTCGATCATTGGCTCCTCCACGTCGTCAATCGGTTCAGGCTCATTTGCAGGCTCCTCCGGCTCTACAATTTCGGGCTCTATAAAGGTCAAGGTAGCGACATCGAAGGTTGTCAATCGCTTACCCTTCGCCTTGCACGACTTAACGCCCACAAATTCCTCGACATCAACCATATCGGCAGGACGATTTTCGTGTGCGCCCTTGTAGGTTATCTGCAACTGAGCACCCTTCGCTCCCGAGATGCACTCGAAGCGACATGAACCATCTTCATCAAGGAAATACTGCATCTTATCGCTCTGTTCCAACGCAAAGCGTTTCATGTAGTAATAACCCTGCTCCTTATCGAAGTAGCAGACATTGTAAACCTTACCCGCCTCGTAACGCTCTACGCGCAGAGTATCGTCAGGGAAGTGTTGCTGCGTATCAAAGCCTGTGATGTAGGCGAGATTCTTCGCTGTCCAAACAACGATCTTGTCGTTACCCTTGAACTCGCCAATGAGCGTTCCGCGACCTTCGCTATTGAGTCGGCGAACATCCTCGTCCCACCATATATTCTGACCTGCCAAAGTCGATACGCCCTTCTCCTTCAAGACAATCTTGTGGATTGGATAACGCGAGAAGAGATTACCCTGCGACTGACGGCCCTTGATAGCAAGCTCAGAGAAGTCGAGATCGACAATCATCTTCTTCAAACGTGGACGTGGGCGGAAGTAAACCTTCAACACCTCGGCCTCGCCATTCGGATTGACCGAAAGATACAAAATATCGCTCTTTGGTGTTCCCTTCGTCAAATCGTACTCCTTGTCGCGAGTGATACCCTTGATGGCGCATCGCTTCATCATAATCGCACCACCCTTGCCGTCACGATACAATATGTTGTATATTGTGCGCTCGTCGTTACGCTTGAATACACCTATATAATATATATTCTTATCTACAAAGCACTTCTCTGCCACCTTCTTGATGACATAGCGACCATCACGCAGAATGACAATCACATCGTCGATATCCGAGCAGTCGCAAACATACTCTGCATCTTTCATCGACTTTCCGATACCGAAGAAGCCCTCCTCTCTATCGACATAAAGCTTCGCATTCGATACTGCCACCTTGGTAGCCTCAATCGAGTCGAACTCGCGAATCTCGGTCTGACGCTCCTTGCCCTTGCCATACTTCTCGCGGATATGCTCGAAATAGGCGATTGCGTACTCGGTCAAGTGTGCCAAGTCGTGCTTTACCTGCTTGATATCCTTCTCAATCTGCTTAATCTCGTTATCCGCCTTATCCGAATCGTAACGCGAGATACGAATGAACTTCAACTCTGTCAAGCGCTGCACATCTTCGAGTGTAACCTCACGACGCAACAATGACTTGAATGGCTCCAAGCCCTTATCTACTGCCGCGTAAGCCTCCTCACGCGATTTACAACCCTCGATAAGTTGGTAAAGCTTATTCTCAATAAAGATTCGCTCCAACGACGCTGCGTGCCAAGCCTCGTTATGTTCGGCCAAAGCAATCTCCAACTCTTTCTTCAAGAGAGCCTTTGTATGCTCTGCCGAGTGACGCAAAATCTCGCTTACACCCATAAACGCAGGTTTATCGTCCTTGATGACGCAGGCATTTGGCGAAATCGACACCTCGCACAAGGTAAATGCGTAGAGTGCGTCGATAGTCTTGTCGCACGACTCTCCGTTTGCCACCTGCACGATAATCTCCGCCTTACGAGCCGTATTGTCGTCTACACGGCGAATCTTAATCTTACCCTTCTGGTTAGCCTTCAAGATTGAGTCCTTAATTGACTCGGTAGTGGTAGAGAACGGTATTTCGGTAATAGCCAAAGTATTCTTATCCAACTTGGAAATCTTCGCTCGTACCTTCACCGCACCGCCGCGCAAGCCATCGTTATAGCGCGATACATCTACCATACCTCCCGTTGGGAAGTCGGGATAGAGTTGGAACTCCTCGCCTTTGAGGTGGGCAATAGATGCCGAAATCAACTCGTTGAAGTTGTGTGGCAAAATCTTCGATGCCAAACCTACGGCGATACCCTCGGCACCCTGCGCCAAGAGCAACGGGAACTTAACCGGCAAGGTTACAGGCTCCTCCTTACGGCCATCGTATGCCAACATCCACTCGGTAGTCTTCTTGTTATAGACAACCTCCAAGGCGAACTTCGACAGACGAGCCTCGATATAACGGCCTGCCGCAGCATCATCGCCCGTAAGGATATTACCCCAGTTTCCCTGGCAGTCAATCAACAGTTCCTTCTGACCGAGCTGCACGAGTGCGTCCTTGATTGAAGCGTCACCGTGAGGGTGATACTGCATGGTCTGTCCCACGAGGTTTGCCACCTTGTTCAACTTACCGTCATCAACCACCTTCATTGCATGGAGAATACGACGTTGTACGGGCTTCAAACCATCTTCGATATGAGGCACCGCACGCTCCAAGATAACATACGAAGCGTAATCCAAGAACCAATTCTTGTACATACCCGTTAGTCGCTTGGTGCTGGTTTCAGCCATCAAGGCGTCATACTTTCCCGGTTCGGAAGCAACTACTTCCTCGTCGTTTAACAACTCTTCTTGTATATCTTTCTCTTCGTTCATAGTCTTTTGCTATTAGCCATTGGCTTTTTTATTCTAAACCCCTAAAATTAGGAGATGATTGAGGAAATTTTGTGCGTTGCCAGGCGACAAATCCGCAGCATAGTCAGCCTATGTGAGGAGTTTGGAGACCGCAGCGAGGTGCAAAATTCACCAATCAGAACTAATTTTCAATTTTGTCCTCCTCGATACGCAAATTACCAACAATAAACTGCTGACGATCAAATGTATTCTTACCCATATAGAAGGTCAGCATATCCATAATCGGGTCGTCCTTGGTAAGGCGTACCTTGTCAAGACGAATCTGTTCACCGATAAAGCCCTCGAACTCGTCAGGCGAGATCTCACCAAGACCTTTAAATCGGGTAATCTCGGCTGTTGCGCCCAACTTCGCAATCGCATTTACGCGTTCTTCCTCCGAGTAGCAGTAGATGGTCTCCTTCTTGTTACGTACACGGAACAGAGGTGTCTGCATAATAAAGAGATGACCTCGACGAATCAAGTCAGGGAAGAACTGCAAGAAGAAGGTCAAAAGCAACAGACGGATATGCATACCATCGACATCGGCATCGGTTGCGATAACCACCTTATTGTAGCGGAGGTTATCCATATCCTCCTCGATATTCAACGCTGCCTGCAAATAGTTAAACTCGTCGTTCTTGTAAACGATGGTCTTCTTCATACCATACGAGTTGAGCGGTTTACCTCGCAACGAGAATACGGCCTGCGTCTGTGGGTTACGACTCTTTGTAATCGATCCCGACGCCGAATTACCCTCGGTGAGGAAAATCATTGTCTGCTCAGCCAACTCGTGCTTATCGTTGCGGTGAATCTTGCAGTCGCGCAGGTTCTTATTGTTGAGCAACGCCTTCTTTGCAGTATCGCGAGCCTTCTTCTGAACACCTGCAATTTCCTTACGTTCCTTCTCGTTCTCGACAATCTTGCGCTGAATGGCCTGCGCCACATCAGGGTTCTTGTGAAGATAGTTATCCAACTCTGTCGAGAGGAACTCACCCACAAATTGACGAATTGTAGGACCTCCGTTCCACATATCCTTCGAGCCGAGCTTAATCTTCGTCTGCGACTCAAACAACGGCTTCGATACCTTCAACGAGATCGCCGCAATAATCGATGAGCGAATATCCGACGGATCGTAATCCTTGCGATAGAACTCCTTCAAAGTCTTAACCACTGCCTCGCGGAATGCTGCCTGGTGGGTACCACCCTGCGAGGTGTACTGACCATTCACAAATGAGTAGTAGGTCTCACCGTAGCCGTGTCCGTGAGTGATTACAACCTCGATATCCTCGCCCGAAAGGTGAATTGGAGCGTAACAAGGCTCCTCACTCAAATTGTCGTTCACGAGGTCGAGTAAGCCATTCTTCGATACATACTGCGTACCGTTAAGCGAGATAACCAAACCCTTGTTGAGGTAGGTGTAGTTGCGCAACAACTGCTCTACAAACTCCAAGTTGTAGTTGTACTTACCAAAGACCTCTTCATCAACGCGGAATTGAATGAATGTTCCATTCTTGTCTTTAACTCCACTCTCCCACTTTTCATCGGTCTGAATACCCTTTGCGAACATTACTGAGTGTGCCTCACCATCGCGCACCGAGCACGCCATAAACTCGCTGGAAAGATAGTTTACGGCCTTCACACCTACACCATTCAAACCTACGGTTTTCTTGCCGTCCTCTTCATAGTTGCTACCCGTATTCATCACCGATACTGCAGCAGCCAACGCTCCGAGCGGAATTCCACGACCATAGTCGCGTACCGACACAACATTATCTTCGATAGTAATCTCTACGCGACTACCGAAGCCATTCATAAACTCATCAATAGAGTTATCGGTAACCTCCTTGATGAGCACATAGATTCCGTCGTCGGACATTGTACCGTCACCAAGTTTTCCGATATACATACCGGGACGCAGACGAACATGCTCACGCGGAGTGAGCGTCTTTATCGAATCCTCATCGTAGGTCGCCGGTGTTTTTAATAAATCTGCCATTGTTCAAATTCAAAATCCAGAATTCAGAATTCAGAATTATTTTTCCTCATCATGAATTCCCCATTTATCTAATTCTGCATTATGCGTTCTATTTTCTAATCTCTGCAAGTGCCTCGGTCATCATCTCCTGCACCTCCTTTGCCATTTCGGACGTATCGGTCTGCGCTACACGCTCTGCCGAAATTGGAGGCAACACTTTAAGTGTAAGACAATGTTTCCAGTTAATCAAAAAGCTCTTTGGCTTAAAGATATTTGTAGTACCGTCCAGCACAACAGGCAAAATTTCCACGCCGGCCTCCTTCGCCAAAGCGAAAGCTCCACCCTTGAAACGCTGTATCTCGCCCGTCTTGGAACGTGTACCCTCTGGGAATATCGCTACCGACACTCCTCTATCCAGCCACATCTTGCCATCATTAATAACCTTCTTCATCGACTCGGTAGCACGACCTCGCTGAATGGCGATATCGCCGTGCATCCACAACATAGGACCGATATACGGAATACGGAACACCTCCTGCTTCGACACCCAACGGAAGTTGAGCGGTACGAAGTAGAGCGAGATGATATCAACCATCGAGTTGTGGTTGATAACAATCACATAAGGCTTCTTCTTATCGACATTCTCCAAGCCCGAAATCTTACGACGCCAAGTCAATGGTGCATACCACCACGAGAAGCAAAGCCAACGAGAGAGTTCGTGAACAACCTTGCGGCATTTGTCAAACGGATAGCAAACAAACAATGCTACCAACGATACAAGAAAGAAAAACGTCAATACGACAAGTGTGTAAACTGCAAAAATAAGCGTAAACATAATCTTCATTTTTTGAGACTATCAGCCATTGGCCGTTAGCTTTTATTTTTTAATTTAGTTATTAGGCTTTTTACCAATCTCCGCAAAAATACAATTTTTCCCGAATTCGCAAATTATTTCGTAGAAATAGTTTTCAACAATCAGTCAAAAGTTAGCAGTATCGGAAGTCGCGGTAATCACGCAGGTTATCATAGTGCAACAAGAGCAAGAATCATCAAAGGCAATCAGAGGAGAAGGTCGCTTAAATTTTCAGCTTAATTTTTTCATTGTTTAACTTAAAAAACAAAGTTTTTTCTTATCTTTGCCCCAAATTCGAATAATTATGAGATTTAAAGAGGGTTTAAAGGTTCGCTCAATGGCGGGCGAGAATGTAGTAATAATGCAAGGAAAGGCGGGAAGCGACATGACCCGCATAATATCATTGAACGACTCGTCGTTATTACTTTGGAACGAATTGCAGGACAAGGAGTTCGAGGTGGCAGATGTTACAACCATATTGACAGAAAACTACGGTATCGACACAGCAACTGCCGAGCATGATGCTGTTGCATGGATCGAGAAGCTCCGAGAGTGCGGATTAGCAGAGTAACGATTGTGGCAAAGGTGGCAAAGGTGGCAAAAATAGCAACCATGTTGGCTGTATATCTCTTGTGGATATGCGGCAACTCGGCTATTGCTATATCGTGCCATGCCAACCAACGAGTACACACTCACTGCTGTAAGTCGTGCGAATGTCATCACGATGGTTGCGACAAACAGCACATCGAGAGGCCTCACTCATGCCATCACGACCACTCTAACACAATTGTACTATACGACTCGGCAAAGAAGAGCAATCTCAACATCGAGCCCATAGAGATCTCTATCATAGGCAATACAGGCGACAATATTCATCTCGACGATGTTGCCGGCAGGCAAATATCGCAGCACTTTGAGCACAAAGTTCCGATAAAGCCTTCGCCTACCCTGTCAAGGCGCGGATTGCGCGCCCCTCCCGTTATTGCATAATATCAGATAACGATTTATGTAACAATAACGAGAAAACTTAAAAATGAAAAAAATCTTTATAATTCTATCAATAATATTGTTGTGCGGTGCAGGCGTTGCATCGGCACAGAATATCACGGGTAAGGTTGTAGATGCACAAGGCAAACCACTACCCGGAGCATCGGTCTATTGGGCTGATACATCGGTAGGTGCAGCCACCGACTTAGAGGGTAAATTCTCACTCTACCGAGTTAAAGACAACAATGCCCTCGTAGCAACATTTTTGGGCTATACCAACGATACATTGCGTGTGGAGCCGAAGATACGAGAAGTGGAGTTTCGTCTTACCGAAGGCGTAGCAGTAGATGCCGTAGTCGTTGAAGGCGGACTCGGAAACTATATCCGCCAGGACGGCCTATTAAAAAGCGAGAATATATCCTTTGCAGGCTTATGCAAAATGGCATGTTGCTCGTTGGCAGAGAGTTTCGAGAACTCGGCTTCGGTAACCGTTGGATATAGCGACGCCATCTCGGGAGCGCGACAAATCAAGATGCTCGGCTTGGCCGGTACTTACACACAAATACTCGACGAGAACCGCACAATAATGCGTGGATTGTCAGCGCCTTACGGCCTATCCTACACACCGGGCATGTGGCTCTCGTCAATCCAGGTATCGAAAGGAATATCATCGGTTACAGCGGGCCACGAGGCTATTACCGGACAGATAAATCTCGAACACCGCAAGCCGACAGACGAGGAGCGACTATTCCTCAATCTCTACCTCGACACCCACCTCAAACCTGAGATAAATCTCTCATCGGCAATGCCTGTATCGAAGGATAAACGCCTCTCGACAGTCATCTTGGCCCACGGAGCATACAGTACGATGGAGCACGACGAGAACAACGACCTCTTCCGCGACACACCGCTTGCCCGTACTGCATCGTTGGCCAACCGTTGGCTTTACCAGGCGGAGAACGGAATGCAGATACGTTGGGGCGCAAAGTACCTCTACGACCACCGTATAGGCGGTCAGATGGGCTACACCCCAAAGATGCACAACGACAACTACTTCAACGGCGAGTCGTGGCGCAAGGCTTGGCACACGAACAATATATACGGTTCGGAGGTACATAATCAAGAGGCTAATGCCTATTTCAAAATAGGTATGCCTGTGGGCGAAGCGGTTTACGATAAGGAGAACAACGAGGAGTTGCGCTCGAACTTTGCCGTAGTGGTCGATTACGACTACTTCCGCGAAGATACCTACTTTGGTGCCGACAAGGAGTACTTCGGAGGCCAGCACATGACAACAGCCAATGCGATGTATGCCCACTACTTTACTCCGCGTTCATCGCTTGTTTCGGGCGTTTCGGCATCGTCACGTTGGGTGAATGAGCGTTTATCCGATTGGACTCAGCCAACACTGAATGGTGAGAATCTGCTCACTCCTCATCGCAACGAGAGCGAAGTCGGAGCCTATACCGAATACACCTACAACCTAAAAAACAAGCTTTCAGTGGTGGCCGGCATACGATATGACTACGCCTTCTACTTCCGCAAGCACCTCGTAACGCCACGCGCACACATCAAGTGGAACATCACCCCGACAACCGTATTGCGAGGCTCGGCAGGTTTGGGACATCGCCCTACCGACATCGTAACCGACAATATCGGCATTTTGGCTACGGGCCGTATCATCAACATTAGTCGCACTCTTGATCGTATGGAGCACGCCCTGACTGCAGGAGGCTCGTTGTCGCAAAGCATTTCGACCTTTGCGCCGAATGACCTCACCATAAGTGTCGATTACTTCTATACCCGCATATTCAATACTGTCGTGGTAGACCAGGAGTGTTCTCCTTGGGTAATAGATGTCTATAACAACAATGGTCGCTCGCGTACTCACACTGCGCAAATCGACATCACCTGGACACCGATAAAGCGTTTCGACATATTTGCGACATTCCGCTATACGGACTCGCGTTACACCATCAACAGAGGTCTTAACCACCCTGAAATGATGGTCGAGCGACCTCTCGTAAGCCGTTACAAGGCGTTGATTAACTTGCAGTATGCAACCAACATGCGTAAGTGGACATTCGACTTTACAGCACAGCTCAACGGTCCTGCACGCATACCAACGCAGACAGGCGACATGAAGGACTCCTCTCTCTCGCCAATCTACCCTATGCTCTTTGCGCAGGTATCGCGACGCATCAAGAAATGGGAGATTTATGCAGGTTGCGAGAATCTGCTAAATTTCAAGCAAAAGGACCCTATACGCAACTACTGGGATCCATACTCTACCGATTTCAACTCATCGCTTGTATGGGGACCACTGATGGGATATAAGGTATATATGGGAATACGATTCAACCTTTATTAAAAAGTAAACAGTTCTTTAATTGATAATCATTAAACATTTTAGCTAACGGCTAATTGCCAATGGCTGATACAAAAAAAATAAAATAGTATGAAGAAAGTTATTTCGATTATTGCATTAGTGTTAGCGTTGCTAGCATTGGTAGTAGGTAGCGTGATCGCAGCGCCAAAAACAGAGAAGAAGATCGCAACAGTAGTATTCACCACTGATTTGGATTGCCACCACTGCGCGCAGAAGGTTATGAACTCAATACCTTACGAGAAGGGCATCAAGGACGTTGTGGTAGATGTTCCAACCAAGACCGTAACCGTAAAGTACGACGAGGCTAAAAACTCGGTAGAGTTGCTGACCAAGGCCTTCGAGAGCATCAAAGTGAAGGTAGTTAAGACAAAAAAGGTTGAGTAACACTCAACCTTTTTTGTCTATCTTGTGTTACCTATCCCCCAAACCCCCTTTCTGTAAAGGGGGCTTATTATATTGAGTAATCTCAACCTTTTTTCTTGCCATTAGCCATTGGCTTTTTTGTAGGGAGTTTATACTCTAAGTTACTTAAATTCTCTAAGCTCTCTAAATTCTCTAAATTCTCTACACTCTCCCCCACCCTAAAATCGTAAATGACTGAGG
>JAZRGH010000072.1:0-26849 GCA_045644085.1 Alistipes sp.
AATCTCATCAAAAACTTTTAAACTATGCCACGTTCAGTAAATGCTGTCGCATCACGCGCAAGAAGAAAAAAGGTTTTGAAGCTTGCCAAAGGTAACTTTGGTTCAAGGGGAAACGTTTGGACAGTAGCGAAAAACACTGTCGAGAAGGGTTTGCAGTATGCATACGCACACCGCCGACTCAAGAAGCGTACATTCCGTTCGTTGTGGATTACTCGTATCAACGCAGCAGTTCGCGCTTATGGTATGACCTATTCAGAGTTTATTGGTAAAGTTAATGCTAAGGGTATCGCCCTCAACCGCAAGGTTATGGCTGACTTGGCAATGAACGAGCCAAAAGCATTCGAGGCAATCGTAAAAGCAGTTAAATAGTATTTTGCGTTTTTTCGCACGACCGTTATCTCTCGTAGGTAACGGTCTTTTTTTTGTAAAGCATTCGTTCTGGAGATGGCAAAACGCAAAACTATTTAACCGTTTTACGATTGCCAAAGTGTGTTACCTATCCCCCAAACCCCCTTTGACCTTCGGTCTTCCTCCTTCGCACCTCGGCAAAGTCTGCAAGCAGCCTCTACACTCGGTTTGGCGTCGGTTCTGTGAGGGGGCTTAGGTCGCTTTCGCTCCAATAAATAGCCACTTGGCTCGTTTCAAGAGTGTGAGCAGTTACCTTCGTGTAGCGGCTTTTTTCGTGCGATGTAGGCTATTCAACTGCTTATATACCTACACTACATCAAATGCTCAAAGAGGATTTTTGCACCAATAAGGAGAAGCACAATACCACCCGTCAGCTCGGCTCCTCGCTTATAGCGCGTACCAAAGATATTTCCGAGTTGCAAGCCGACAGCCGAGAATAGCGCTGTCGTAATACCGATAAGGAGTATTGATGACCAGATATTTGCTTTAAGAAATGCCAACGACACACCAATTGCCAAGGCATCTATACTTGTCGCAACGGCCAATACAAGCATTGTTTTAAAACGAAAATCTGCTCCCGTATCATCATCGTCGCCACCCTTAACCGTATCGTGTATCATCTTGCCACCTATGATTGCCAACAATCCAAACGCAATCCAATGGTCACAATGCTCTACAACCGATGCAAAATTTGCACTAACAAAGTATCCGATAACAGGCATCAACGCCTGAAAACCGCCAAACCATAATGCCACCGCAGAGTAGTGTTTCGGACGTAGGTGCTGCGTTGCCAAGCCTTTGGCTATCGACACCGCAAATGCGTCCATCGAGACTCCTATCGCCAAGAGAATAAGATCAAAAATATTCATCACTCAACTATTCTGCTACTGCACCACAATACTCTGCACCAAATCGGTACCGAGTTTTTTATTTATCGAACGTACCAACGCCTCGCGTTGCATCATCAACTCGCTACGCAATATACTCGAAGTTACATGTACATAGAGTGTACCGCGAACATATCGCACCTGACGAGTTGAGGCTGCCACCACGCCACCCGTAACCTCACGCCAAACATGAGGAAGAGAGCCTTCTGCTATCTTACGCGCTACATCGGGACTCTTGAACAGAGAGTCCAGCAATGCGCCTATGGGTTGTGCCTTTGTACGTTTCATACTACTCCTTTATGACCTCTCCGTAGCTTACGTTAAACAACTTATAGCTACACTCCGCCTTATGTAGAATATCGCCCATGCGCTCGCCATTACAATCGGTAATTATAACCTGGCCGAACTCTTCACCCTTGACCAACTCGATAAGGCGCGACACACGGTTCTCGTCGAGTTTATCGAACAAGTCATCAAGCAACAATATAGGTTTCTCGCCACATGCCTGCGCAATAATACGATATTGAGCGAGTTTCAACGCTATAAGGAAGGACTTCTGCTGGCCTTGCGAGCCATATTTACGAAGTGCATAGCCACCTATCGAGAAGCGTAAATCATCGCGTTGTACTCCGCAAGTGGTATAACCCATAATTCTATCGCGCTCACGCGAAGCCTGCAACAACTCTTCGAGCGAAGCATTATTCAACTCGGAGCGATACTCCAACTCCACTTGTTCGTGGTCGTCGGATAACGCACGATAATATTCGCAAACCAAAGGATAGAGCAGTTCGGTAATCTCTAAACGAGCTCTATGTATCTTTGCGGCCACGGGAGCCATCTGCGCATCATAAATGCGGAGCATCTCCTCGTCGGAGCCCATTTTCAGGTAGCTGTTACGGTTGGCGAGGGCCGTATTGTAACGCATTGCCGCATCGAGGTAGCTCTTATCCAGCTGCGATATAAACGAATTGATATAACGGCGACGTTCATCTGCCGAGTCGCTGATAAGCGATGAATCCGCAGGAGAGACAATCACCACGGGCACGAGTCCGATATGGTCAGCAAGTCTTTCGTAGATCTTATCATTGCGTTTCACAACCTTTGCGGCACCACGCTGATAGGAGCACACCACTCTTTCGTGGCGATCATCATCGGTACGATAATCGCCCTCCAAGACGAAGAATTTCTCACCATGACGCACACACTGCATATCGGTCATTGCGAGAGCCGATTTACACATCGAGAGGTAATAGACCGCATCAATGATATTTGTCTTGCAGGTTCCGTTATCACCAACAAAGCAATTAAATCCCTTATCGAGCAGCAACTCCTCCTGCACAAGGTTCTTGAAATTCAGTAACGATAGTCTTGAAAGGTACATTTTCACTCCATTTAACTAGTGCGAAGTTACGAATAATTGGTGGTACGACAAAAAAATTATTAAAATTTGTGGTTTATTGCATAAAAAAGTGTATTTTTGTGAATTGTAAAGGGTATTGCGCCCAGAAAGCAGGAATTATAAACTAAAAAAAGAATACAATTATGACAAAGAAAGTTCAAAATCAGGAAGAGATTGTTGTTGCCGAGGCAGTCAGCAAGACCGAGAAGTTTTTTGAGGAGAATGGCAAGAAGGTGATTATCGCCCTCGTTGCTTTGTTGCTCCTCGTTGCAGGTGGTTACGCCTACAAGTATTTGGTAATGGACAAGAATGAGGTTGCTGCTGCCGAGCTTATCGTTGCAGCACAAGAGAACTTCGCAGGCGAGACTCCTAACTATGACCTCGCACTCAATGGTGATGAGAGCGGTGCAGGATTCCTCGCTGTTGCAGAGCAGTATGGCGCAACAAAGGCCGGAAACCTCGCAAAGCACTATGCAGGTATCTGCTACCTCCACCTTGGAGATTTGGAGAATGCAGCAAAGTATCTCGCAAAGTATAAGGCTGTTCGTGGCCTCGCAGCAGAGATCGTAAATGCACAGAACCTTGGTTTGCAGGGTGATGTTGCAGTAGAGCAGGGCGACTACGAGAAGGCTGCAAAGTTCTTCAAGAAGGCAGTTGCTGCATCGGAGAATGACTACACTACTCCACTCTACCTCTACAAGGAGGGTCTTGCTCTCGCAGCAGCAGGTAAGGTTGAGGCTGCAAAGGCTTGCTACAAGACCATCACCGAGAAGTATCCTAACTCGACTGAGGCACGTGATGCAGAGAAGCTCCTCTACTAAACGAGGGTTTCGACAAGTAATATAGGGCAGTCGAAAGGCTGCCCTAAATTTTACAATATTATGATAAACATTTCAGATATAAAGGTTGGCGTTATCGCTTTGGAAGGCTCGAAGCATGAATTCGAGGTGTTGCAAGGACTCGCCATGTGCGGTATCCAGCGAGATAATATCGAGGTTAAACATATCCCTTCGGCATCGAAAGCTGCGTTGATGACGCTCTTTTTTGCCGAATATACCGAGGTCGATTGCGTCTATATCGCCATATCCGAAGGATTGGAGGAGGTGCGTGAGCGCCTTGCCGAGTTGGAGTTGCAATGTCGTATGCCGATAGGCACCTCACTACGAGGCTTCGACGACATTGGCGATATGATCCGTATGGTACAGCTACAAAGCGAAATGGTAGTCAAGGCCGATATGGAGATGCGAGGCGGTGGAAATTCCCGTCTAAACTAAAATAATATGGGCGAGGAAATTTACATTTCTCGCCCATATTATTTTCACTAAATCGCGAATCTTACAATTCGAGTTTCTTGCGAATAACCTTTGGAATAGCATTCTTGTTCACCATAATCTCCATAGTCTTATACTCAACGTACGGACGAGAGAAGTAGTAGTAACCCTCGTATGGTGGACGTACGTCCCAAGAGTTCTTAACCTTGAAGAATGGATTACCCTCTTGGTCGGTTGCAGTACCGATGATAACCATACCATGGTCGTCGGTATTCTCGTAGTTGTCGAAAGCCTCCTGACGCATCTGCTGGGTAATCTTCTTCTCCTTTACAGGCTTATCGAATGAGTAGAGCTCCTTCTGACGCTCCTGATCCGAGAGACGGCCCCAACGCTCTGCCTCGGTACCACTCATGCTCTCGATATTATCCTCCGGGATAATACCGATAGCCTTTGTACGGTGGAAGCCCTTCTCCGAAACGTCGGCAGCCCAGCCCAATGAGTAGTTGTTTACAAGGGCGTTATCTACAATCTGCATCAACTCGTCGAGTGGCACATTGTATGCCTTCTCCCACATCCAATTGTCTGGCACCTCCACTATATACTGCGAGTAGAATGGGTGGTGAGTGTACGATGTTACGAATACATAGTCCGACATCTTGATAGGCAACGACTCTGCAAACGAGTGTGGAGTATACTCCTTACCCTTCCAAGTAAACTTCTCTGGCATTTTGCCAAAATATGTGTCGAGAATTGCATTCAAACCATCTTTCCATGCAGTAGTAAGCTTCTTGTTCTTATTCTTAACAACAGCCTCGACATAGGCCTTCAAGATGGCGTCGATCTCACCGAATACAGGCTTATCGGTGCCATAGTTAAGACCTTCGTAAATCTCTTGTGGCACAATACCATACTTCTCGATACCCTTGGTTACATCATGGAATGCTCCACCAACGGCCATATTGAGGTGACCATGCAAGCGAACATACTTGACAGCCTTCTCGAAGTAGATATTGCGGACAATCCACATCTCCGACAAGTCCATCTCCTCGCCTCCGGCACGCATAATCTCATTTTCGAGGAATGAGAGTGCCGAGAAGCACCAACATGTTCCGCTACGGAACTGATTCTTTACCGAAGTGGTCTTAACAAGCTTACCATCGGTAAACTGATAACCCTTCTTCTCCTGTGCCGAAGCCGATACGACAAGAGCAACGCACAAGCACAATGCAGTGATAAATCTCTTCATTTTATTCTATTTTTTTGTGTTATTTACAATATTCAAGCACTCCTCATACGAGAGTAGCTCTGCCTTCTTGCCACGCGAGATACGATAATTCTTACCCTTGTAGGCAATATATGCTCCATAACGACCATTCTTAATCGAGAGTTCAGCATCTTCAACAAAGGTCTTTATAGGAGTAGCTGCTGCAGTAGCGCTCTTCTTCTGCGACTCGATCAACTCCAAAGCTCGCTCATAGGTCAAGGTGTACGGATCATCTGCCTTGGTAAGCGATGCAAAGTTGTTTCCATAGCGGACATAAGCTCCGAACTTACCGATACCGACAATGACGTCCTGCTCCTCGTACTTGCCGAGTGTGCGCGGAAGAGCGAACAGCTCCAACGCCTCTTCGAGAGCAATAGCCTCGATAAGCTGTCCCTTTTTGAGCGATGCAAAACGAGGTTTCTCGCCATCATTGCTATCAATCTCGACCATAGGGCCAAAACGTCCTATACGTGCTCTGACAACATGGCCGGTCTGAGGATCAACACCAAGAACACGAACCTGCGAATTCTTCTCAACCTGAGTAGTAATAGCCTTATCCACCAAGTTATGGAACGAGCCATAGAACTCACCTATCATGGTATTCCAACCCTGCTCACCATCGGCTATACGGTCAAACTCCTTCTCGACCTTAGCAGTAAAGTTGTAGTCCATAACGATACCAAAGTTCTGCTCTAAGTAGTCGTTCACCACCATACCTATATCCGTTGGAGCCAGACGGTTCTTCTCGGCACCATAGTTTTCGTTTGCAACCTTCTCGGAAATATTTGATCCCTTCAACGTAAGAAGAGTATATGGTCGCTTCTGAGCAGGCTTGTTGCTCTTCTCTACATAACCACGAGTGATGATTGTAGAGATAGTCGGAGCATAGGTTGATGGACGTCCAATTCCCAACTCCTCCAATCGCTTAACAAGCAACGGCTCACTAAATCGCATAGGCGGCACAGCATGACGCTCGGTTGCTGTGATAACATGAGCCAACAGGTGAGTTCCATCTGCCAAAACAGGGAGAATTGCCGCCTCATTTTGCTCGGCAGGCTCCTCATCGTGCGACTCGGAGTAGAGGCGTAAGAATCCGTCGAAAGTGATAACCTCACCCGTAGCCACGAACTTCTCGGTGCTACCCGACATATCTATCGTAATGGTAGTGCGATTGATATCGGCTGCAACCATCTGCGAGGCAACAGTACGCTTCCAAATCAACTCATAGAGTTTCTTCTCTGCCGAAGTTCCCTCGATAGTATGATTATTAATATATGTAGGACGAATTGCCTCGTGAGCCTCCTGTGCACCCTTGCTGCTTGTAGTATAGTTTCGGCGCGACGAATACTTCTCGCCAAACATATCACAAATCTCCTTCTTGCAAGAGCTGAGAGCCAAATCCGAGAGGTTTACCGAGTCGGTACGCATATAGGTAATCAAACCTCGCTCGTACAATTTCTGAGCTACCGACATGGTCTGCGACACCGACATCGAGAACTTACGACCTGCCTCCTGCTGCAAAGTAGAGGTGGTAAACGGAGGTGCTGGATAGCGCTTTGACGGCTTCATCTCGCTACCTTCGACGGTAAAGGTTGCCGTCTTACAACGCTCCAACATCGCCAAAGCCTCCTCCTTCGTTGCAAAACGCTCCGAGTACTCTGCCTTGAACAAGGTCTTCGATGCATCGTCGGCAGGATAGAACTGCGCCACAACACGATACGAAGATACATCTTTGAAGTTGATGATCTCACGCTCACGTTCCACGATTAATCGCACCGCAACACTCTGTACACGACCAGCCGAAAGTGCCGGACGCACCTTCTTCCACAAGATAGGCGACAACTCGAAACCTACAATACGATCCAACACACGGCGAGCCTGCTGTGCATTTACAAGATTCATATCAACCTTGCGCGGATTCTCGATAGCTTTCAAAATCGCATTCTTGGTAATCTCATGAAAGACTATTCGCTTGGTATTCTCCAACGACAAGCCCAAAACCTCAGTCAGGTGCCATGCAATAGCCTCTCCCTCGCGGTCCTCATCACTTGCCAACCATACTGTCTTTGCCGCAGCCGCAGCCTTTGACAAATCTGCTACAAGTTTGCTCTTTTCGCTCGGAATCTCGTATGTCGGAACAAAACCTTTCTCGATATCTATGCTGAGTTCCTTCTTCGGAAGGTCGCGGATATGACCAAAACTCGATCTTACGACAAACTCCTTGCCCAAAAATTTCTCGATGGTCTTCGCCTTCGCAGGGGACTCCACAATTACTAAATTCTCTTGCATCTTTTCTTTTTATATCTCTTTCAACACCGCACCGGAAACAGGCAACAGCCTGCTTACTCTTCGTGCGTGTAAACTATTTTATCAATGTATATGTCAAATCAATCTGTATCGGTGCCGCAACACTATTATTATCAGCGTCAACAGCCATACCCTGCAACACACTCTCTTTAAGAGCATATGGTGCAGTTGCCTCACTTCCAACATAAAGTACTCGCAACTTCTCGTCAGCCTTGGAAACATCGTATGTGCCGTCCTCCTGACGAATAGAATTGAACAACTTTTGAATATGCGCTGTAATGTTCAAGACGTAACAACCTCTACTACGGTCAAGATATCCGTTGTAGATACCCTCCGTATTGTATGTACTCTCGTAAACATAGTCGTAATCTATAACCGGCGACAACGTGTTATAATTCAAATATGTTCCAACACGGGTAAACGAGTTATCCAACATCGACACAAACTCATTGGTTACATTGCCCTGAGTTACATTCCAATCGTAATCGGCACCCTTAACATATATGATAAAGAGGCACTGATTTATTCCCATGCGCGAATACTCGTCCTGCTCGGTTGTTTCGAGTGCAACCAACTCCTTCAAGAGATCATCTGTAATGTAGATTTCGGTTGCAGGACCTCCCAATCCCTCTATATAGCAGATTGAGACCTGAGTACGCTCTTCACGCGACTTCGAACAATCCATAACCACATCGGCAAGTTCTGATGCTCCACCAGAGAGGCTCTGTGTGTAGTCATGCTCAACCTTATTAACCGAAAGATTGTAACTTGAATCCTCATCGTAGAAGTAGTAGTACATACCCACCGTATCCTTAATCATGGCAGGATCCTTCGGATTGCGGCTTCTACCCTGCAACATAATACCCGACGCCGAAAGGTCGAGTGCATACATTGCTCCTCTGAGATTTTTTGGAGTATTCTCCAAATCCGGTTTGATATATAGGCCATGGAACTTCTCAGCCCACGTCTTGTCGTTCTTATAGCACTCTATGCCACTACGTCCATAGCCGTCCCAATCGCTGTCCGCTGCGGCATAATTGTCTGGAATGAGCATCAAACGACGAGCATAATCCCATGAGTACTCGGTACTCTCCAACGGAACAATTATTGTCGAAGGGCCCTCTTTCAACTCGCTCTTCGGGAAGGTGAATTCAAAAATAGGCTTCGACTCGTCGTAGATATCCTTCAACTCGCAGTTTATATAGGCTATCGAATCTTTCTTGCGTGTCTCATCGTATTTCAGAACGCCGTCCAGTAACGATTTCTGCAACTCGTACACCTTGTAACGGATAGGTACAAGAGTATCGCCACCATAGTTGTTGATCGACAATATCAGCTTCATCGTATCAAAGATCGGCTTGTATCCGAAACCATTTGTCTCATCAATTGCATTCATATACAACATAGATGAAGCAAAGCTCGCAACACGCAAACCTAGCGTATCGCTACGACGCACACCTATATAGCCCATACCCAAATTCGACGAAAGAAGTGAGTCTGTACGATACAGACGTGTTTCGAGGAAATTTTTACCCTCTATCGAGCCATCAACAACCTCGTTTTCTCCCGTTTCGGAATTGAAGCGTATGATGTTGTTTCCCTGAAATTTCAGATGTCGCATAACCATAACCTGCTCCTCGGGCATCATATTCGAGCCGAGCGTATTATCCGCAGTCATCGAGCAACCACCCAGAATAAGTGTTGCTACCACAACAGACAAAAGCAATATAGTTCTGCAAACTCTGTTAGAAAAGTTCCTCATAGAAGCGATCGTAATTATCAAAAAATCCCTCGTCTTCCGGCGACTGATAGTCAAGCATCTTCTTTCCGCTCTCACGAGCATAATCGAGTAAAGCCTTGTCCGCATTCTCGGAGCCGGCAACCACGCCATCGACATTATCAATAACGAAACGCATCAGATTTTCGTATGAAGTATCTTTCAGATTCGACACATCAGCTCTCTTCACGCCCTCATTAACGAGTTTTTCGCTAAGTTCTGCGTTGAGAGGAGTTGTGTATTTGTCCTCATAGAGCGATACTACAATCTTCAAGTCACAAAGAAGAGGATCGTCCTTAAACATATTGCGCAGATAGAGCGGAGCAATAGCCGAGAACCAACCATGGCAATGCACCACACTCGGTTTCCACTGCAACTTCTTCACCGTTTCGAGTACGCCTCGTGCAAAGAACATCATGCGTGCATCATTATCCTCAAACTCCTTACCCTCCTCGTTGGTAAGTACGGCCTTTCGAGCAAAGAAATCATCGTTATCGATGAAATATATCTGAATTCGGGCAGAAGGTATTGATGCAACCTTGATAATCAACTGATGATCATCATCGTTAATAATGAGGTTCATACCGGAGAGACGTATCACCTCGTGGAGTTGATTACGACGCTCGTTTACACAGCCATAGCGAGGCATAAATGTGCGAATCTCATTACCATGCTCCTGCATAGCCTGCGAAAGTTGTCGGCACAAACGCGACTCCTCGTTCTCGGGGAGATAAGGCATTATCTGCTGACAGATGTACAATATTTTGTTATTCGCCATCGCTTTCGGTTTTTTTATTTTCGGTTAATACTTATTTCTAGAGAATCAACATAGCATCGCCATAGGTACCAAAGCGATACCCCTCCTCAACTGCAATTTTGTATGCGTCCATCACCGTATTGTAGCCACCAAATGCTGCCACCATCATCAACTGAGTCGAGCCCGGTGTATGGAGATTCGACACCATTGCATCAGCTACGGTGAAGTCGTATGGAGCAAAGATGAACTTATTGGTCCAACCCTCCTGCGGAGTTACCATTCCGTGTGTCGAAACAACTGTTTCGAGTGTACGCATAACCGTAGTACCGATGGCCACCACCTTATGATTCGCGCGCTTTGCCTTATTAATCATCTCGGCACTCTCAGGTGTCACGAAGAACTGCTCCGAATCTACCTTATGCTTCGACAAATCCTCTACATCTACGGTACGGAAGTTACCCAAACCTGCATGCAGGGTAACAAAGGTCTTTTCGATACCAAAGATCTCCATTCTCTTCAACAAATGCTTAGAGAAGTGCATACCTGCCGTAGGAGCTACAACTGCGCCCTCCTTGTCGGCAAAGATAGTCTGATAATTCTCGGCATCTTCAGGCTCAACCTTCTCGCGTACCCATGATGGAAGCGGAGTCTCGCCTAGACGATAGAGCACCTCCTTAAACTCCTCGTGCGGACCATCGCAAAGGAAACCCAAAGTACCACCTCGCGAAGTGGTATTATCAATAACCTCGGCTCCGAGGATATCGTCTTCGCCAAAATAGAGCTTATTTCCGATACGGATTTTACGCGCAGGGTCAACCAACACGTCCCACAACTTCAACTCGCGATTCAACTCGCGCAACAAGAACACCTCAATCTCTGCGCCGGTTTTCTCCTTATTGCCATAGAGGCGAGCCGGAAAAACCTTTGTGTCGTTGAGAACGAAGGTATCGCCCTCCTCGAAGTAGTCGATGATGTCCTTAAATAACTTATGCTCGATTTCGCCTGTGTCGCGGTGAACGACCATCAATCGAGCATCATCACGATTTACCTCCGGATATTTGGCTATCAATTCCGGATTAAAATCGAAATCATAATGTGAAAGTTTCATATAATTTTAAATAAGTTTTTCTCTCTACGAGCCGATTTCCCTGCGAAAAACGCACAATAATCATTTATATTACGAAAAATCTACTCTTTTGTTTCGTCGATAGGCATATTTTTTAGAAAATCCTCCAACGACACTGCATCTTTTTCCGAAAATTGGCCATTTCGGGTACGACGCAACATGGTTAGATAGGCTCCGCTGTCGAGAGCCTTGCCAATCTCCTGTGCCAACGAGCGGATATATGTACCCTTACTGCACTCCACTCTGATACGCACTTTCGGCATATCGTACTCTTCGAGTGTGATAGAGTAGATATTTATCAACGCCTTGCGTAGTTCTACCTGCTCACCTGCTCGCGCCAACTCGTATGCACGCAATCCCTCAACCTTCTTTGCCGAGAAGATTGGCGGTGCTTGCAGACGTTCACCCGTAAGCGATACCAGAGCAGCCTCAACCTTCTCGCGAGTAATATGCTCGGTAGGATAGGTCTTATCCACAGGGTGCTCCATATCGTAGCTCGGTGTAGTAGCTCCGAGCATCAGCTCTGCCACATACTCTTTACGCTCCGCCTGCAAGGCATCTACCTGCTTTGTCGCCTTGCCTATGCACACCAACAAAAGTCCCGTAGCCAATGGATCGAGCGTACCTGCGTGACCAATCTTTATTTTGCGATGGCCCATCTTATTCAGGCGGAACTTTATCTTTCGCACCACGTCAGACGAAGTCCATTCAAGAGGTTTGTCGATTACTGCAACATACCCCTCCTCTTTCGGGTTGAAATTTTTAAAATCTACCATATTAAATAAAGTACGAAACGATTGCCACCAAACCTGCCAAAGCGCAATATACGGCAAACCAAATCAGCTTTCCACGTTTCACTATTTCGAGCATAAACTTACAAGCCAACGCACCCGTAACAAATGCCGTCACGAAGCCTGCTACGAGTGGCAACAGTTCTACTCCGCCACCGAACTCACCTTTGATGATGTCGAGCAAGGCATTGCCGAGTATTGGAGGCAATACCATCAGGAACGAGAACTGCGCTACCGCCTCCTTCTTGTTTCCGAGCAACAATCCGGTTGCAATGGTCGTACCCGAGCGCGAAAGACCTGGCATTGTCGCGCACGCCTGCGCGATACCTATTATAAATGCATCGCGATACGATATCTCACTCTTTTGGCGAGGCTTAGCCTTATACGCAAAGGTTAGCAACAACGCCGTCACGAGCAGCATCACTCCCACCACCAACACCGACGAGAATGCCGCCTCGATATAGTCCATAAGGCAGAAACCGACGATGCCGACAGGAATCATCGAGATAACGATTTTGATGATATACGCCTGTTCGTCGTTGATTTTTCCTGAGAAGACGAAAGCCCCTTTGAGAATTCGCCACACCTCGCGCCACAACACCACAATCGTACTCAACACCGTTGCGGCATGGAGCGTAAGGCTGAATGTAAGGTCATCGGCAGCCGAGAGGTCGGTATTAAGGATTTCGGACGCTAACATCAAGTGTCCGCTACTCGACACGGGCAGGAATTCGGTGAGCCCCTGCACTATTCCCAGAATAATTGCTTGTAGAGTTGTCATATCGCCACAAAATTCGAAAAATCGTACAAATATACAAAAAACTTTCGGTTTTTCCAGACAAAAGTGGAATATTAAACGTAATTATACGGTTTTAGTGTTGTAGCTCTTCTTTTTTTGTTTTAATCCCGCCTGCGCAGACTTTTGCCCCTTCCCATTCAATCCTATAAAGTCCTATTCAGTCCTATAAAAAAAGCCAATGGCTTAATGGCCAATGGCTAATGGTGCTAAAAGCAAATTGCGGAGCCCGAAGGCCCCGCAATTGCTTTTAGTAAATCAAGTCATCGCTTTCGCTTCCGAATCCCGGAAGGATTGCGCTATCGCCGTAGCCGCGCTCGGCTACAACCTCAAAAATTTCAACCTCAGGAGCAGAATAGCTCAAAATCATCTTCTTCATAATTCTTCAAATTTAATCGTTATACTATTCTGTTAATTACTCCTCAGTAGCCTCTGGTGTCTCTGGTGTCTCTGGTGTCTCAGGCTCAGGCTCAGCCGGCGTAAAAGTAGGATATACGATATCCTCCTTCTTCTCCAATACAGAGTTACCATTTGCAGCAACTGCAATACGGTTACCGTAGATGTAAGACAAGAAGTTATCAGCTTTGATAGGTACAACAACGTCAACCCATCCGCCGATAGTTTCGCCCTCATCATTTACCTCTGAACGATCCTCCTGATATGTGCAGATAGTACCACCAATCTTAGAGTCCTTCAAAATAGCGGTATCAGCAGTAGAGTCGAAACCTGAGAACATACCTACACCGGTATAGTTTCCGACTGCCTTGACATTACAGAAGCACTGTACACCAGCTATCGATGTCATTGCGGTACCACCTATTACACCACCAATACGTGCAACTTTATCCGTATGGGTTGTAGCATATGTACCAGTAATGAGAATATCACCTGTATTGATAAGTGATATAGTCTCAGGGAGATTTTTCTCGTTTGCACCTATTACGCCACCAATACGGAGACCTGCTGTAGCTGAACCTGAGTAGACAATATCACCCTCATTAATCAATGCGCCCTCGCCGGTCATAGTCTTTGAGAGATAGCCAAATATACCTCCCAGCATGACAGATGTATTTTGCTTAGATTGTCCGCTATATGTAATAGTACCTGTATTTTTAACCACATTAAGGACATTTACAATATTGTCACTAGCAGTAGGCATACCTATACAACCTGCGATACGTGCATAGCCAGTGGTACCATTGTAATCGCCATGGGTAGCAGCAATGGCAATATCACCAGTATTGCTGCAATTATTAAGGGTTACAGTCTTTCCGCTATCCTCCATAGTACCAATCATACCACCAAGGCGGATAGAGTTACCTACGATAGTGTTCTCCGACAATGTGATATCACCATGGTTGTGACAATCCTCGAATATCATAGGGTTCTGAACTCGGTAAGAGAAACCACCGATAAAGCAGTTTACATTCTTTGTCGAACCGATATTTGCATCAATATAGATATCACCATTGTTAACGCAATCCTTGCGAGTTGAAGTGGTGCTTATGTCGCCGTCTCCCATTGTAAACAAGCCACCACCATATACGGTAGCAGTTGCCTTACCAATAAGTGACATCTTAGCATGGTTAACAGACGATTCAGCCGTTCCATTACAATACGCAGCAAGACCACCGAGGTAGCCGTTCTTGATAGTCTGCGACTCGATTTTAATCTCAGCCAAAGCAGGGTTCTCTGCAGAACCGTTCACACAGTTCTTCATACCCTTAGAATAGTATGCAATACCGGTAGCACGAGCAGTACAAGTTGCAGTACCGACACCGGCACCAACAAAGTATACCTTTCCGGTGTTTGTAGAGTTCTCTACGATACCGACATATCCGCCACAACCTGCAATACGTACATCATTTCCTGCTCCCTCAAAAGTGATATCACCGCTATTTGTCATACCGGTCATTGTCATAGTGGTACTAAGGTCTGCAACGCAACCTGCAAGGTATGTGTTATTAGATGTCTGCTTACCTTTAAATGTAATATTAGCACTATTTGTTGCTGTTGTTACTGTGTTCTCTGCGTGACCTACACAACCTGCGAAATATCCATTTTCTCCTGATATAGCAGCATTCTCGCCAACGGTAATAGGGCTGTTGTTAACCAATGTTGTCGACTTAGGGTCAAGGCTGCCTGAAACTTCCGAAGTATTAGATGAATAACCGATACATCCACCAATACGTGCACCACATGTGGTAGTACCATCAAAGAGAATATCGGCACTATTGGTAAGGTTTGTAGCATTACGCTGAGTTGTTGAAGAAGTACCAAGCATCTGGCCTGCGCAACCACCAACATAGAGCTTGGTAGCGATTGTTGCATCCTTGGTAATGGTAATATTACCCTTATTCTCAAGATTAGAAACGCTCATGTTGGTTGTTGCAACAATACCGCCGACTACAAGACCACCTTTGATATTACCGCTAATCTCGATCTCTGCCTCAGAGGTGTTACCGCCCTGGCTACCGTATGTATTACCAACGAGACCTCCAACATTCAACTCGCAATCGATTACTGCATCCTTGGTAACGGAAATCTTACCCTTTGAAAGGCAATTATCGGCAGTCGAGCTATTATCAAGGTTTGTACTCACATAACCAACAATACCTGCAATTCGGAACTGCGCCTTTTTGCTTTTGTGTGTTTCAACAACTTTTCCTGCAAAGGTGATTGCACCGTGGTTCTCACAAGCATAGATAGCACCCTCGGTCTTGTATCCTACAATACCCGCAAAGGTATAAGTTCCGCTCTTGAACGAATTATCTGCCTCCGAACGATTTCCCGCTGTATTGAACTGACCAGAGTATGTAATGCTACCATAGTTCTTACAGTTGCGCATTGTACCCTGTGAGTATGCCGAAATACCTCCAATACGGAAAGAGGTACCGCTAGTGGTACTACGCGAAGACGATGCTACATTGATATGACCATAGTTAATAGACTCTTTAAGGGTGAAGCTCTTCTTGCTGTTAGCATACTGGTTATTACCGACAATACCACCAAGCTCAATAAAGAGTAGCTTAACACCCTCATTGATAGTGATTGTTCCGTGGTTATGAGTGTTCACAATGTCGCATGACTTACCAACAGCCATTACACCACCAAGGGTGAGGTTACCTCCAACATAGGTATCCTCATTCAAAGTGATAGCACCACGGTTGATATTGTCGCTTGTCATACCTGTATTATCTCCCTGAATCTGAGATGCAACACCACCGATGTTCATATGGCCAGATGAACTAGCATTTACGGTAATAGGAGCTGTGTTCTCATTTGACAAGAACTTAACCTTGACGTTAACTGTAAACGAGTTACCGATAACACCACCGAGGTAAAGATCTTTGATAGCGGCGTTAAACTTAATCTCGCCATTATTCTTACAGTTCGACATGTGGCTATACACGATTGACGCATCAGCCTTAGTGAAGATCGTCATTGACGCTGCAACACCACCGATTGATGCACCGCTGGCGATTGTTGCTCCGTCAGCAACAATCTTGTCTACGGTGATAGAAGCGTTATTTACACACGCATTGATTTTCGCTCCGTATGCAATACCAATCAAACCAGCATAACGAGCATATGTACTTTCGGCCGCAGGAACGTAGTTCTCGTTCTTAACATACACCGATCCGCTAACCGAGCAGTTCTCGATAACAGGAACAACATCCTCTGTGGCTGTAATTGTACGAGCCAAAGCAGCAGCAATCTGATTGTCGTTCGACTGAAGAGCTACATTCTCGAAGTGCAAGCCCTTAACAGATGCACTTGTAGTACCGAACAATGGTGCAGTCATGTTCTTGAGAGCATAACCGTTACCGTTGATCTTACCTGCATAGCCCTCGATTGGAGTCCAATCAACGTCCTTCATATCGATATCCTCGGTGAAGATTACATCGGTAGTCAAACCACCTTCAGCCTCAACTGCAGCCTTGAACTCCTGCAATGTCTCAACGCTGTTGATTACGAACAACTTTGCGTTTGGCGCATAGAGCACATTTCCGAACTCGCGAACCTTGCCTGCCGCCAAAGGCTTCTCAACTTTATCTGTGTCAGGGTTGTCCTTACCGGCCTTAACGGTTGCATACATGATGTTGCCCGACTTGCCGCTCTCATAGAGAGTCAAGTAGAGCTCGTCATAAACACCGGCAGGAACTACAACGTGGATTGTTGTTGCCTCTGTCTTGCTCAATGTCAAGCCCTCGCCAAACGAGTACTCGATAACATCCTTCGACTCGGCAGTTGCAGTCAGCTCACCTGTCTCGAAATCGATCTTGAACTCACCTGCGATAGGTGTACGGTCAACAGTCGAAATCTGAACCTTCGACAAAGTTGCCTCGCCCAAGATACCAAGTTGAAGAACACCTGTGAGGTGCTGCATCTGAATTCCTGAACCTACTGTACCACGACCATACATTGTCGAAACGCCACTTTCGAAAGTGTCGCCTGTAACAACATGATTCTGAACAGCTGCAAAACAAACCTTTCCTTCCGGTGCAGCAGGATATGCCACATTGTAAACAGAAGGAGTGCCGTTAATCGTAAATGTTGCCGAAGCAGGGTTGTCGCTGTTGATAACAGCCTCTCCCGACTCAACGCCATTCACAGAAATCTTGTCACCCTCGCTCCAGTAGAGAGGATAGAGTCCGTTTACCTCAGCACCGAGCTGAGTACGCGACTCCTCCAACGAGAGAGTTACGGTAGTTTGACCTGCGCCACCACCAAGCTGAACGCCGAGGTCCTCGGTAATATCGGTAGTACACGAGTATGCTACCAATGCTACCAACGCCATGAAAATTTTGAATAAATTTTTCATCTTGTTAATTTTTTTTAGTTAATAATAATTAGTTGATAATATAGTTTTATATTTATCAGTTAATCTTTTGTCCCTGTTTTGTTGTATTTTGTTGCGCTTCTGTAACGTACTGTGGATCAGTGTATTAAACCTCAAATCCCCCCCCCCGAAAAATCGAGGGAGGGATTTTATCTGCTAATGCGCGCGTATTTGATGCAAATATAGTCATTTTTTTTATAAACAAGCCTATATGTACAAAAAAAATCGCAACTCCGAATTGGAATTGCGATCCCGATATTTATATAAACTTGACTATTTCACAAACTCGAAAGCCTCTTGTCGAGTACCTTTGTAGTGTACAAGATGGAGGGTTGCGGTACGTCCTTGTTCGCTCTTTCCGCCCGAAGCGAGATAGAAATATCCACCACCCAAAGAGCAGATGCCATAAGCACCAAGCTTGTTGTGCCAACCTCGAACATCGATATTTTTGCGATCAGTACGGCCCTGTCCCTGATTAACAAAGCTCAACACCGGACCAACCACCTCGTAGCCAACGCCATAGAGCGGACGCACAATCGGAAGCTTGTTGCCATCTACCAAGAACAACGAATAGTTCGAAAAAGTAGATTTCTTGCCCGGATAGCAAGCCAAGAACCAACGATTACCCACCTTGTCATATTCGAGATTCTGCACACCCCAATTAGTGTTGCCCGTATATACGTAATATTTGCCATACGGCTTCGAAGGACCGCGATGATGCATATTATCCTGCGACAAAGGTGCCTCATACTTTGCCCAATCGCGCGTATCGTACTGCAACAATATCTGATAGTCGTTATCGGTACGATTTTTATCACCATATATACCGTATGCAATGGTCAGCATAGTTTTACCCGAGCCATCAAATGCCGGGCCAAACGATATACCGTCAAAGCCACTGCAACCATGACGATGCTCGACCTTCTCGCCCGATTTGGTCTTAACCTTCGCGAAATAATCTTTGACAACCGTTTTCAGCAATACGGTAGTCATTACGCCATCGCGCTCGGCATTCATATTTTTGCGATTAATCTTATCGACATCAAAGATAGCAACATAGAAGCCCGTTTCGAGATTTTTCGATACGCCCTCCTGCTTCATGATACCCTTACCGATAGCATCGTTTTTATACTCCAACGAGCCATACAGACGGCCATCTTCATCATTGAATTCGAGGCAACCCAAATGTCCTAAAAGTCCCGTAACCGAGCCAACGATATTGCCCTTCAAGTCCATCTTAACGAGCATTGTAGTGAAGGATACGTAGATAAATTCCTGCTTAGTATCCACTGCAATACCCTGCACATGACCGGCTTTAAATGGGCCTACACAAAGTTCCTTGGGTAGATTCGGCACTGACTGCGCCATAACGACTGTCGTTGCAACAAGCAACCCCGCCAATATTAAAAATAGTCTTTTCATTTAGATTAATTATTTTTTGTTGAATGTTCAATATCACACCCTGCGCAATTTCCGCTGCACGGATTATCGTCACAGTTTTCTGCCGCCATATCCTCGCGTGTTTCCTGCACCGCACACTTGATACCAAGACGTTGCATATCCTTGTTTGTCGATATCTCGGAGTCGATATGGTGCCCCTTAAAAATCAGTGTCAGCGACATAGCCAAAACAAAAAATGCCACAGCGCCAACAGCTATCAAAATTACCGTTAATGTACTACTCATAATCGTCGTTTTACACTACAAAATTACACCTTTTAGACAAAAAACGCAACATTGGTGCTGTTAAATTTCGATAATTGTACGGATTTTTCTATTTTTGCACCAAATATTATTTGGTAGCATGTACGAATATATCAACGGAACTCTTGCCGAAATAGCACCGGCATACGCAGTAGTGGACGCCGGCGGCATCGGCTACTTCATAAACATATCACTCCATACCTACTCCGAGATAGAGAAGGTTGACAACGTAAAACTCTTTCTGCACCACATCGTGCGAGAGGACGCAGAGTTGCTATACGGCTTCTCCTCAAAAGAGGAGCGCGATCTTTTCCGACTGCTCATAAGCGTCTCGGGCGTAGGAGGAAATACCGCAAGAATGATACAATCAACATATTCGCCATCGGAGCTACGCAATATCATCGCCACAGGCAACGCCACACTGCTGAAAAATGTTAAGGGCTTAGGCTTGAAAACTGCCCAGAAAATCATCGTCGATTTGAGTGGTAGAATGCTCGATCTACCTTCACACAACGCAGCCGAAAATGCCCTTGCCGTATCGCAGCGCTCGGAGGCATTCGACGAGGCTTTGGCGGCATTGGTAATGTTAGGTTTCACGAAAGCCGCATCGGAAAAAGTGTTGCAAAAAATATTCAAGAACGATGCTTCGCTCGGTGTCGAAGATGCCATTCGCAGCGCATTAAAACAACTATAATGCAAATTTACCGCCACAAAAACATAGTTTTTGCATAATAATTTCTATCTTTGTCCGTTTAATGGCCATGAAGAAGATTTTAACCATATTGTTCATACTGCCTCTGTTGGTAAGTTGCAAGCAGGAAGATACCCTGCTTTCGGAGAGAGACAAAATAGAGAAATATCTCACCGCCACTCGTCATATGGTTGCCGAAAACGAAATCGGAAGTGTCATCGAAGATAACCCTCCTTTCTACTCGGCATTTAGCCGTTATGCCTATCGACATATTGTCAATTACTACGACGCAGAGCGCGAGAACAGACCAATCGTAAATTGGGGCGACAGAATAGAAATCCGCTTTAACGCCTACATTTTTACCGGCTCAGAGCCATCGGTATCGGCTATATATTGGTCGAACATTCCCGAAATAATCAAACAGCTCGGCAATAAAAGCGGCAATACGCTCGATTGGTCCTCCGAGCCTATGACCATACAACTCGGCACAACAGAGATATTGGAAGGATTGGAGCATACACTCCCCGGTTGCCATGAGGCCGACTCGGTACAGGTGTACATGTCATCAAACCTTGCATACGGCAAAAAATTGGTGGGTGTAGTACCAAAGGAGTCTATGGTGGCGTGGTACATGAAGATTGAGAAGGTTACAAAGTAAAGATATGAAATACGGACAACACATAAAGATCTTATTGGTTATGGCGACTGTTGCGGTTGCCATAACATCATGCATAAAGGAGGAGAGCGTTTCCAACAAGGAGCGTGAGCAGATTTCGCTCAAAGCGTGGATAAAGCTCCACAAACCTGAAATTCTCAACAACTACCAAGAGAATGGTGGCTATTATGTCGAGATTCTCGAAGGCGACAAAAACGAGAACATCCCCGTTTCGACTGACGGTAACAACTACGGCTCGGAGCCTCTAATGAACCAAGATACATGCTGGGTATATACAAACATGACGGGACGCGACATCAATGGTTCTATCTGCATGACGCGAAGCGGAGAGTTGGCCGACTTATGTGGAACATTCTCGTATTTCACCCACTATGTGCCATATATCAACTACTGCGGTAGCAACAATATGGGACTGTTGGAGGGAACATATCTCGCTATGCGACACGAACTTACTCTGAGCGATGAATATTGTGCAAAGTACAATATCGAAAAACCATATTACATGCGTAAAGGCTCGAAGGTGCGTCTTTACCTTCCTTCCTCTATCGCATATGGCGAAAGCGGCTCTACCACACAAGGTGGATACGAGGGACAATATGCTCTCGACTCTTCGCGCCCACTCGTGTTGGATATCGAAGTTTTGGGCGCCATCAAGAATCCGTCCGACAAGGAGGTGAGCATGGTAAAGAGCTACGTTGGCTACGAAGAGTTGTGGACACAAGCAGAAAAGCACGAGTCCGAGAAAACAGAAGAAAACGAGGATTTGAAACTTACGGGATTGTACTACAACCTCAACTTCAACCCTGAAACTGACAACGTGAACGACTACCGTTACATACAGCCACACCTTACGGGTATCAACAATCCTTACAAGGACAGCAAGCACTACTCGTCGATGTCTGAGGTCAACCGAAAGATAAACGAGATACTTATCGAGCGCTTCGGAAAGGGATTGAGCAAGGAGGAGTGCAACGAGGGCAATCAGGTTACCAAGAATGGTCGTGCAAATGTATGGTATGTATTGCGATTCCTCGATGGTTTTGTGGTAGATACAAATATCGCGGAGTTGCGCACATATATATTCGACGAAAAGGATCCTATTTGCGAGGTGTTCAGTTATAGCCCGAGTGACGACGAGGGTAAGGAAGATGGTGAGCGAACAGCCATCGGTGCATGGTTCTATTGCATTCCACAGATGCACTATGGTGCATACGGCCAAATTATCACAACATCGGGATATGCCTACGGAGCAGCGGGTATGTCGGGAACAACAACCACCGAGACTACATCGAGTTCGGCTGCAAGCTACTACAACGCCATGAACTACTACAACTATTATAATTCGTACTACAACTATTATAGTCCGTACTACAACTATTACGACTACAACTATTACAACTACAACTACGATTATAGCGACGAGGAGAGCACTACGACAACGACTATCAGCACCGAAATTTTGCCGTACACTCCGTTAGTATTCACACTATATGTTGAGCCAAACGAGTAACGATATGACAAGATCAAAAATATATCTTCGTAGAGGTAAAGAGGAGTCATTACAGCGACGCCACCCCTGGGTTTTCTCGGGAGCAATCGAGCGTATCGAGTGCGAAGGTGAGAGCATTCCCGAAGGTGCAGTAGTCGATATCTTCACCCAGCGAGGTGATTATATTGCTCGCGGCCATTACCAAATAGGCTCTATCGCAGTACGTATTCTGACCTTCGAGAAGGAGGAGATAAATGCCAAGTGGTGGCACAATCGCATTGCGAGTGCATACGATGTTCGCCGAACACTCAATCTGACAGACAATCCGCAAACTACCTGCTATCGTCTTATTCATGGCGAGGGCGATTTGTTGCCGGGTTTGGTAGTTGACATTTACGGAAAGACAGCCGTAGTACAGTGCCACTCGGTGGGTATGTATCTCTCACGCAATGAGATTGCAACAGCCATTCGCGAGGTCTATGGCGAAAAAATCTCTGCAATATACGACAAGAGTGCACAGACCGTACCTTTCAAGGCCAACCTCAATGCTGTCGATGGCTATCTCTACGGCTCTGCCGATAAGGACAACGTAGTGGTGGAAAATGGACATAAGTTCCTCGTTAATTGGGAGGAGGGACAAAAGACAGGCTTCTTTATCGACCAGCGTTTCAACCGCCACCTCGTACAAGAGTACGCCAAAGGTCGCACCGTGCTGAACACCTTCTGCTATACGGGAGGTTTCTCGGTATATGCTCTGGCGGGTGGAGCTAAGGAGGTTTGCTCGATTGACGCATCGGAACGCGCAGTACGCCTTGTCGATGAGAATATAAAATTGAACTTTGGCGAAGATGCTCCGCACACCTCGTTGGCATGCGATGCAGTTGAGTATTTGAAGGATATTGGCGACAAATACGATATGATCATTCTCGATCCGCCTGCATTTGCCAAGCACCACAAGGTTCTCGGAAATGCGATGCAGGGCTACAAGCGATTGAATGCGCGTGCCTTGTCGCAGATTAAGTCGGGCGGAATACTCTTTACTTTCTCTTGCTCGCAAGCGGTATCGAAAGAGTTGTTCCGTACTACTGTATTTACCGCAGCAGCTATTGCAGGACGAAAAGTGCGTATTCTGCACCAGTTGACGCAGCCTACTGACCACCCTATCAACATCTATCACCCAGAGGGCGAATATTTGAAGGGTTTAGTACTTTACGTTGAATAGAGAATGGCAAACTACACAAAGTTATCCATACACGCCACCGAGGAGCAGGGCGATATTCTTTCAGCCTACCTCGCAGAGTTCCCGTTTGATAGTTTTGACTATGCAGACGGACTGTTCAACGCATATATTCCACAACCGGAGTTCGAGGCGTACGGCAGCGAGGTTGAGGATATGTTGCACAATGAAGGTATCTTAGACTACTATTTCGAAGATATCGAACAGCAGAATTGGAACGCTGTATGGGAAAGCAACTTCGAGGAGGTAGAGGTCAAGGGTAAAGTACTTATTCGTGCACCTTTCCATGAGGCTCAACCTCACTACAAAGGTTTGGAAGTTATTATCCAGCCAAAGATGTCATTCGGCACGGGACATCATGCCACCACCCGACTTATGGTTGAGATGTTGCTCGGTTCGACAATTGAGGGCAAACGCATACTCGACATGGGTAGCGGAACCGGCGTCTTGGCTATCGTAGCCGCAAAGCTCGGTGCTGAGAGTGTGTTGGCAGTCGAAATTGATGATATGGCCGAGGAGAGTGTTCGCGAGAATATCATCTTAAACAATACTGCCGAGAAGATTGTATCGGTATGCGGAGATGCGACAGCAATAGACAACGAAAAGTTCGACATTGTATTGGCAAACATAAATCGCAATGTTCTGCTTGCCGATATGAAAGCATACGCTGCAACTCTTTCGAAAGGAGGAGAGCTTATCATAAGCGGATTTTTGGAGGAAGATATTGTCATCTTGGCAAAACAGGCCAAAAAGTTAGGCTTTAAGAAGGCCATGCAACTTGCATGCGATGAGTGGCGAGCCGTAAGATTCATAAAGAGTTAGAGAATTAATTAATAGATTTATATTATGAAGATGCTAAGAAACCTATTTTTAATGCTTTTGTGCGTGGTGCCGATGACGGTAATGGCACAAACAGAAGATGTAGTAAAGTGGAAGCACTCCGTTACTGAGAAGGGCGACGGTCTTTACACCGTAGAGCTAAAAGCCGAGATTGGCGATGGTTGGCACATCTATGTAACCGACCCTGCATTGGCCTTCAACCCTACAACTTTCGAGTTCGCGCCAAGCGCAGGCGTTGTTGCAGAGGGTTCATTGCGTACATTGTCGAAGGCTCACGTCGAGAAAGACGAGCTTCTCATGATGGATATTGGCCAATACGAGAAGACGGCTCTGTTCGAGCAGGATTTCAAGGTCGAGGGCAAAGGTGGCGAGGTTAAGGTTGCTATCTCATATCAGGCTTGCAATGTCGGCAGCTGCCTCTCTCCTACCACCGAGGAGATTACCATATCGTTAGGCGATGAAACAGCTCCGAAGGAAGAGGTTAAGGAGGTAAAAGATGCCGCAGGCTCCGGCTCATTGTGGTCGCTCATTATCGAGGCTATCTTGTGGGGCTTTGCAGCACTACTTACCCCATGTGTATTCCCTATGGTGCCGATGACCGTATCGTTCTTTATGAAGAATAGCGGCTCGGCTGCACGCGGACGCATCAACGCATCGTTGTACGGATTGTTTATCATAGCACTCTACACACTCCCTATCGCTATACTTATTATTATTACGCGCGTAGTGGGAGGTGATGCCGTTACTGCCGACATCTTCAACTGGCTGGCAACACACTGGGTTCCAAATATCCTCTTCTTCGTGGTATTTATGGTCTTCGCCGCTTCATTCTTCGGCGCATTCGAGATCACCTTGCCAAGCGCACTCGTAAACAAGAGTGATGCTCAATCCGACAAGGGCGGCATCGGAGGTATCTTCTTTATGGCGTTAACCCTCGTGCTTGTATCATTCTCATGTACAGGCCCAATCGTTGGCTCGGTACTTATTAAATCGACCTCAGGCGAGGTTTGGTCGCCAATCATTACAATGTTGGCATTCTCTACCGCATTCGCCTTGCCATTCACAATCTTTGCATTCTTCCCTTCGATGTTGAAGAAGTTGCCAAAGAGTGGCGGCTGGCTCAACTCGGTGAAGGTTGTACTCGGCTTTATCGAGGTGGCTCTCGGCTTCAAGTTCCTCAGTGTTGCCGATCAGGTTTATCACTGGAACCTGCTTGATCGCGAAGTCTATCTCGCCATCTGGATTGTAGTATTCTCGTTGCTCGGCTTATACCTCTTGGGCAAAATCCGATTCGCTCACGATAGCGAGTTGAAGCATCTCTCGGTAGGTCGTTTGGCTTTGGCTATCGGAGTATTTACCTTTGTTGTCTATATGATTCCGGGCATGTGGGGCGCACCTTTGAAGGCGTTGTCAGGCTATTTGCCACCTCTCTCATCACAGGATTTCGTGATTGGTCAGAGCGCACCTGTATCGACCTCGACATCGGGTGATGCAGACATAAACGCACCTAAATATGGCGACTTCCTTCACCTTCCTCACGGCTTGAAAGGTTTCTTCGACTTGAAGGAGGCTGAGGCCTATGCCGCAAAGGTTGGAAAACCAATCTTTATAGACTTCACAGGTCATGGTTGCGTGAATTGCCGAGAGATGGAGGCACGAGTTTGGGCTGACCCTGCTGTACAGCAGATTTTGCGCGATGAGTATGTTATCGTGGCACTCTATACCGACGATAAGATGTCGTTGCCGGAGAGTGATTGGGTTACAACCGAAAATGGCAAAGTCTTGAAATCGTTGGGCAAGGTAAATGCCAACTACGCACTCACACGCTTTGGTGTAAACGCTCAGCCATACTACGTTTTGCAAGGCAAAAATGGCGAAGTTTTGGGCGAGCCACGAGGCTATGACCTCTCGGTTGAAGGCTTTGTCAACTTCCTCAAACAAGGCGTTGAAGAGTACAAGAAATAGTTAAAGCTAACAGCTAAAAGTAACAGCGGTGCAATGCATCGCTGTTGTTTTTTTAGCGCGAAATAAACAGGATAAATAAGGCCGTAAGGAGCATGCAAAATATGAAATATACTATCATTCTCGCTCTTATTTATCCCATCATTTTTCAGTCTCCACGTGCCATTTATGACAATATAATTATTCCTCTTTTGCGGCATATTTATTCGACAAAAGCAGCTGTTTCCTTCGTATGCGTGGGCATAATACACGGGCGCACAAGAAAAAATATTGAAAAAGTCATAAATCTTTCAAAAAAAAACACTATCTTGCACCCCGATAATGACAATTTTTTTTCAAAACAATTAAATACAAAATTTATGAAGAAGTTATTTTCAAAAATGTTCGTTGTCTTGTTCATGTTCCTCTTCGGAGGCTTCATGATGACATCGTGTACTCCTGACGGAGAGTTGGACGAAACTACTCCGGAAGACACAACTCCACGATTGGAGATTGTAGGAGAGCCTGTCGTAAATTCTGCTTTATCGGTAGACATTACACTCAAAACAAATGCCCTTATCTCTGTTGGATACAAGCTCGTAGAGAAGGGTAAAGGTTCTGCTCCATCGACTGCAACTTTCTTGTA
>JAZRGH010000073.1:0-3504 GCA_045644085.1 Alistipes sp.
CTGAAAGATAACGCGCTTGTAATTCTCTCCTCATAAAACTAATATTTATGAGTCAACTTTTTTCCGTACAAGACATATCTCTGTCGTCGATAATCATAATTCTTATGAGGATATACACGCTGCAATAGAATCCTTAAATCCGCTACACTATAAAATAATATCGCTTCAAATGAAAGGATATAAAATTGTGGAGGTAGCAAAAATACTTTACGAGCAAGGCTATATTGTTTCAGACAGTATAAGTGCGATTAAATTACGAATAAAGGAAGCCTATAACTGACTGGCAAGTATTTTATCTAAAGATGGAACATTGTTAAAGCAAGTAAAGCCTCATAGTCAACCTGTAAAAGAAGAGTTTGAGTCTACGGAGGTAGAAAGCCATTCGGCTACTGACCCTATGAGAGAATGCTTATCTGATTACATCGACAAAGTTTCTGAAATGATAAAGTCAAGTCGCAATCAGATATATACTCCATTTATAACATTATACACGATTGATAATATGGCAAAATTAAAGTCAGAAGTAGATAAGTGGATATCTATGCCCGACAGAGATTATTTGGAATTGGTAGAAGATCATATTCTAATGACTGCTCTGCGTGCAGCTGGGCTGGAGGAATTACCAATATATAAATCGGCACAGAGTATCTTGAAAAATAAACATATTGAAGTACATCTTAAACCCATTAAACCACAATACAAATGAGAAAAAGTAATTTCAAAGCACCAACAATCGTGCTAATTTTCAATAGTGCTAGAGTCCTTGTCGCTATAATGCGTTCCGTTCACTGTGTGGCAGAATTAACTCATAACAATCTTCAATCTATATCACATTGTTGCACTGGACGGTACACTCATTCAAGAGGATATTATTTTAGACATCTTCATCCAGATGTGTTAATTGACTTGGATGATTTAGACAATCTAAGGTTAGAAGAGTATGATAAATTATGTGGCGCTAAACGAAAATATTTACCCGTTAGAGTAATGGCACATCATCGACAAAAAGCAGAGAATAATTATCAAATGAAAGTAAGCATCGCCAAAGAGACTATATCAAATAATAAGATAGTAGATGGCGAATAACAAGAATCGAGCGGCAACATTCGTCGCTCGATTTACAATAAAAAGATCTGCCGATTGCGGTAAAAAAACACCTCAAACAGATAATTTTCCAACGAAATCAATTCGAAATTGCACAATTTTCACGACTAATGAAAACTGTGCAAAAGTTGTGATAAACCTAAGAATATCAATCTTATTCAACAAAATTGCACATTATCAAAGATTGTGAGAATGTGCATTTTCTTTGATAATAGCACAAAATTAGACTTTGTTTTAACCCTTTTCTCTTTTCTCTCCCTACACTTTAAGTGGATACAACTTACATGGTATAATTCACATAATACAATTTCATTTATGGAAGAGAAAATGCTCACATTAAAACAGGAGTCTGAGATTAAGGAGAAGGCTCAGAAGATTAAGGAGGAGAAGAAACTGCGCAAGATTTACCCCATGGTGGTCTTTGGCGAAGATGGTGACGAGAAGGAGGTCTATGTGGCCTATATGTCAGAGCCTACCTTCCCGCAGTTCTCGAAGTTTATGGCTGCCTCGAAGAAGGATGAGGTTATGGCTATGCGCACGCTTGCCCGTGACTGCTTCATCGATGGTGACCGTGAACTCGTGGACAACGACTCGATGTTCCTCTTCGGTCTTATGGGTCAGCTCTCGGAGCTTATCACTACTCGTCAGAGTACGCTGGTAAACTTATAGACCGGTGGCGTATCACCGATGAGCAGCGCATTCGCCAGCGAGTGATCTATGTGCGTCACTACTTCCCCGGAGTAAGCCTCGAAACAATCTCCGATGAGGATTTCGCTATGCTCTCCGAGGATGCTCTGTGGCTGCACGAACAGATGCTCATCAGTCGTATGCCGATACCGGTCTCACTACCCGAAAAGACTCCCTGACAAACCGCTGTAAGCCGTATGACTTACGGCGGTTATTTTTAATCTCCCACGCCTAAAAACCACTACTCTTATAATAAGATAAAACCCGTCTCGGATGGCACAGGAACAGAATTATCAAGTCAATTACTCCATCAATGTCGATGCCTCGCAAGGTACCAAGCAGGTAATGGCCTTCGGTGAGGCCGTCGGCAAACTTGTGCAGGCAAAGGCATCGTTGACCCCTGCGGTTACCAACATCAAGCATATGATGGATGAGATTGACCGTGTGTTCCGCACCAAGAATGGCAAGAAGCGTAGTTTTGATTACCGTCTCACCATCGACACAAAAAACAGCGAGGCGAAGTTGGAGCGCGTCAAGACACTGCTCACCGAGATTTCTACTCTTGCCAAAGGTATAAACCTCACCATTGCAGCACCGGCACTCGACACCAAGAGAATCAAGGCTAATGCCAAGTGCCTCTATGAGAAGAAGGCTGCCGAGGCTCGTAAGGCGGAGATTGAGCGCAGTGCATCATCTTCAGTAACCACGATGGCCGATGCCCAGAAGCGCATCACCAAGGCTATGGGCAAGATTAACTCGGCACTCTCTCATATGGAGCGTGGCCGAGAGTTGACCATTAAGACCGATGTCGCCGAGCAGAGATTGCGTAGCATACTCTCTATTCTTAATCGAATAAAGAGTTCTTCGACTATCACGCTGAATATATCTGGCGGACTACCCGCAGGTGTGGCCGGTGCAGCGGCATCTGGTGCTTCTGCCGTGATGCCATTTGCGTACTCTCCGGGTATGCAGGCTCCTGTGCCTTATGCTCCGACAGCCTTTGCTATGCCTGAGAAGGAGCAGCAGAGGCTCATGCAGCGTCTCTACACCTCCCAGCAGTTGCATCGCCAGCGTATGGCTCACGACGATGAGAAGTTCAATGCCGAGCAACGCCGTAAGGCACAGGTGGCAGAGAGCACAGCAGCACAAAGACAGCGTCAGGCAGAGGCACGAGCCCGTGAGCAGGAGCGTCGCCGAGCACAGCGTGAGGCGGAGCGTCAGCGCAGACAAGCAGAACAAGAACGCCGTAGAGCCGATAAGGCTGCACGCCAGCAACAGCAGCGAAATGCAATGCAGTCGGTGCGTGCTATGCAACGACAAAATACCGCCGCAGGCACGCTCTACCGCAGTAAGCGTCGTGCGGCTATCAACCGTATTCAGTATTCCCAGGCACCATCGTTGCGCAACCTCCCGTTCGCATCGATGCTCAATGCCTATATGGGTTATAGTTTGGTGCGTAATGAGCTGACAAAGGCTATCGAGTACTCGAACATTATGCAGTCGGCACACTCTATCTTGCGTGTGGCGGACACTGACTTGAGTACCTTCGAGACTCGCTTTGATAATATGGCTCGCCATGTGCGAAAGATTGGTATCGACACGAAGTTTACCGCTGTGGAGATTGCAGGTGCTGTAAAGTACCTCTCTATGGCGGGTATGAATATCGATACTATCAATAAGTCTATCCGACCTATTACCAACCTCGCCCTTATT
>JAZRGH010000074.1:0-30419 GCA_045644085.1 Alistipes sp.
TGGGAGGAACAACCCTTCTTCACGAAAGTGGAGGAGTTGGTAGTTCCTCTTTTTTGTGATTCATTCGCTCGTCGCGGTCAGCGCAGTGCGGTGGTTGCATTTGCTGACATCGACACTGAGAAGCGTGCCGAGATGATTCTCGACCACGAACTTATGCTCGAGGTTGAGGAGGTCGAGAGCGACGAGTTCTACTTTGACGATCTTATCGGCTTCGAGGTACGCATTGGTCGCACCAAGGGCGAGATAATCGATTTCTACGACAACGAGTTCAACCCTCTCTTTGAGATTGAACTTAAAGGCAAGCGCCATCTTATCCCTGCTGTCGAGGAGTTTATTGCAGCAATCGATTTCGATAAGAAATTTATCAAGTTTGTATTACCCGAGGGGCTGATAGAATAAAATTACCTCTGATTTTTTGGTAGCGGGAATTAAAAAAAGCCAATGGCTAATAGCAAAAAACGAGCAGTGATGCTCGTTTTTTTTATCTCTCAACTCTCAACTATCTTCTCTCAACTCATAGAGTTGATTTCTCAGTCGTGGTGTAAAGCCCGCTTCGCGAATAGCTTGCTGTATGCCCTCGCGATTGAAGCGATTGTGTGCGCCGGCAGACGAAACGACATTCTCCTCAATCATTATCGAGCCCATATCGTTTGCTCCGCTGTGTAGTGCTATCTGTGCAGTCTGCTTGCCCACGGTGAGCCATGATGCCTGAATATTGCGGATATTGTTCAGCACAAGACGCGCTACGGCAATCAATCGCAAGTACTCCGTCGGCGAGAAGTGGGTGGAATAGCCCATCTGTTCGAGTTGCGTGCCTTCGGAGCGGAAAATCCAAGGAATAAATGCCGTAAAGCCATAGTTACCCTCAGGGCATTCGGCTTGTAGGTCGCGCAGTCGAATAAGGTGTTCGATGCGCTCCTCGATTGTTTCGATATGGCCATACATCATCGTTGCGGTGGTCGGGATATTCATCTCGTGCGCCTCGTGCATCACTCGCAGCCACTCCTCTGCGCTCGGCTTGGCAGGGGAGATTATTTTGCGTACACGCTCCACCAAAATTTCGGCTCCGGCACCAGGCAACGATGATAAACCGGCATTGCGTAGTCGCTCCAAAACCTCTTGCGTAGTTATTCCGCTAATCTTTGCGATATGTGCCACCTCAGGCGCGCCGAGTGCGTTGAGGCGGAGTGTCGGAAAGTGCTCTTTGAGGGAGCGGAACAGTTCCTCGTAATATTCGATGCCGAGTTTCGGGTGCATGCCACCCTGCAAGAGAAGTTGGTCGCCACCGAGGGCGAACATCTCCTCGGTCTTGCGGATATACTCGTCGAGTGGCGTGATAAAGTGCTTATCGGCTTGATGTGGTTTGCAGTGAAAGTTGCAGAAACGACAACCCGACACGCAAACATTCGTAGTGTTGATGTTGCGGTCAATCTGCCAGGTGACGACGTCGGGGTTGGCAACCTTCTCGGCTCGCAAGCGGTCTGCCTGCTCGGCCAATTCGTGCAACGGAGCCTCGCGCCATAGACGCAACGCCTCCTCGGCGGAGATTCGCTCCTTAGCAAATGCCTTGTCGTAGATATACTGTAAACTCATAACTATAACTTCGCCACAAACTCAAAGTCGAGAAGTCGTCGGCGTAGGTCGGCACTCTTGACGCGGATACGCACCTTGTCGCCAATAGTGAATACCTTGCCGGTTGCGTGGCCGAAAACCTCGTAACGCTCCTCGTCGAATTGGTAGTAGTCGCCAGGAATATCGCGCATAAGCATCATTCCCTCGACAATCGAATCCTCCAACTCCACGAAGATTCCCCACTCGCTCATACCCGAGATATGGCCATCGAACTCCTCGCCAATCTTGTCGGCCATGAACTCTACCATCTTATACTTTATCGATGCGCGTTCTGCGTCGGCTGCGATAACTTCACGCTCCGAGCAGTGGGTGCAACGAGTTTCGTAGAAGTCGCGGTCTGCCGAGCGCTTGCCGTCGAGGTAGCGCTGCAACAAGCGGTGCACCATCATATCGGGGTAGCGTCGAATTGGCGATGTAAAGTGGGTGTAGTATGGGAACGCCAAGCCATAGTGGCCGATGTTGTCGGTGGTATATACCGCCTTTGCCATCGAGCGGATAGCGAGTGTCGAAACAACATTCTCTTCGGCTTTACCCTTAATTGACGCGAGTAACTTGTTCAACTCCTTGGCTGCGGCATTACCCTTGTCGATTGGGGCCTTGAAGATGTGGCCAAAGCGGAGGATAAAGGTGCGGAAACGCTCGAACTTATCGCTGTTTGGTGTATCGTGTACACGGAAAATCATTGTGCGCTCCTTGCCATGAGCCTTTGCGCAGAACTCTGCCACGCGACGGTTTGCCAAGAGCATAAACTCCTCGATAAGCTGGTTGGCCTCCTTCTGCACCTTAAAATATACGCCCGTCGGTTTGCCGTTTTTGTCGAGGTGAAATTTAGCTTCACGACGCGAGAATGCGATTGCACCTTTGCGGAAACGCTCCTTGCGAAGTGTTTGGGCCAGGTTGTGCATGGTTAAAATCTCCTCCTTCATATCGCCCTCACCCGTTTCGATAACCGCCTGCGCCTCCTCGTAGGTGAAGCGACGGTCCGAGTGAATTACGGTGCGACCAAACCACTCCTGCGATATTTTCCCCTTATCGTCGATGTGGAAAACGGCTGAAAAGGCGAGTTTATCCTCGTGAGGTCGCAACGAACAGAGGTCGTTGCAGAGTCGCTCGGGCAACATCGGAATAGTTCTATCGACGAGATATACCGAAGTGCCTCGCTCTATCGCCTCGTCATCAATAGTTGAGTCGGGACGCACATAGTGCGTAACATCGGCAATATGAACTCCGACCTCGTATTTGCCCTCGCCGATTTTTTGTATCGAGAGTGCATCATCAAAGTCTTTTGCGTCAGCAGGATCGATGGTGAGCGTCGGTACTCGGCGCATATCTCTGCGCTCGGCAATATCTCGCTCGGTGATGCGACCATCAATAGCATTTGCAGCCTTCTCGACCTGCTCCTCGAATTTGTACGGAAGGTCATATTCAAGCAAAATGGCGTGCATCTCGGCATCGTTATCACCGGAGGCTCCGAGAATGTCGACCAGCTCTCCCTGAGGCATACGATCTCCATCGCGCCAATCTATGATGCGTACAGCAACCTTATCATCTTGTTTGAGGTCGGGGTACTTTTTGAGCGATATCGCAATATCAATCGGCATTTTGCGTGAATCGGGAATGACGATTGCTGTTGTACGTGATACGATATCTACGCGACCTGCGTAGCAACGATGCGAGCGCTCCAAGACCTTTGAAATCTCGCCCTCCTTGGCTCCGTTACGTGAGGTGTGAGTTACGATAACCTCTACGCGGTCCCCATTCAGTGCGTTTCGTGTGTTGCGTTGATGTACAAAAACATCACTCTCCAACTCATCGCACTGCACATACATTGCGCCCGATGCCGCCATATCGACTACACCCTCGTAGCGAGGCATGCGGCTGCGACTAAGGTGGTATTTGCCCTTGCCTTCATCTCCGATGAAACCCTGTTCGAGCAGTGTGTCAAGTATATGTTTTGTAAGGTTGCGACCATCGCGATCCGCACCTCCCGATGCAGCAGCGAGTGCCTTCAATGTAAATCGCTTCTCGGGCATCTCGCGAAACATATTCACGATAAAACCCGCACGGTCCTGAAACCCTAATTTCTTTCCTTTTTTATTTGTTCGCTTTGTCTTTCTATCTTTCATCTTTCAACTAAAAACTCTTTGCTAATTTCTCCATAAAGTCGATACCGACCTCTATGGCCTCTTCGCTCGGTGCGAAGGTCGAAGTGTGGCTGCGGCCTGCTACTGCGCCTACACCGAGACGGTAGAATAACGACGGATAGCGCACGCAATAGAAGCCGAAATCCTCCGAGGTGTAGCGTTTTGGCAGCATCTTCACTGCAACGCCACTCTCGGTGGCGAAAGCTATGGCCTTGTCGACCAATTCGTTGTTGCTGACTACTGCCGGGTAACCATGGTTTATGTCAATTTCGGTAGTAGTTCCGAACTTTGCATCTACCGACTGCGCTGCCGCCTCGACGATGTGCCAAACGGTGCGACGATGCTCCTCGCTGAAACAGCGCAAAGTGCCCTCTAAATAGACCTCGTCGGGTATTACGTTTGTAGCTCCGTCGGCCACGATTTTGCCAATCGAAAGTACCGTATTTTCGTCATTTACGGCATTCAATATCGTTACGAGGTGCGAAGCTGCAACCACCGTGTCGTTCAACTCCGTGCGCATAGCAGCGTGTCCACCCTTGCCACGAACCCAGAAGCGCAACTCGTCGTTGGCAGCCATAAATTCGCCCTTGCAGAATCCCAATTCTCCAACTTCTAAACTGCTATCGGTGTGCTCGCCAATGATAGCAACTATGTTGTAATTCGCAAAAGGCTCCTCCGATAAAACCTTCGCTGCACCACCCGGATTACACTCCTCGCCGGGTTGGAAAAGTCCGAAAATTGTACCCTCAAAATCGCGTTTTTCGGCAAGGCGAAGCAGTGTACCATACAACACCGCAGCATGGATATCGTGACCGCAAGCGTGCATTACACCCTTGTTCTGCGAGGCGTACTCCAAACTTGTCTGCTCCTCGATAGGGAGTGCGTCGATGTCGGCGCGCAAAACCACCGCCTTCGAGAGGTCGCCTTTGCCCTCAACCTTTGCCAAAACACCCGTTGTGGCTATGCGAGAGTGCGAAATGCCTGCCTCATCGAGGCACTGCTCAATATATTTTGCGGTCTGCTCTTCCGCAAACGAGAGTTCGGGGTGACGGTGCAGATGTCTGCGAAATTCTACTGCCGTAATCATTGCGATATAAGTTTAATTTCGAATAATTTACTCCAATTTTTACCAGTTACGAAGATGCGCTTTGTAGCATTGTCGTAGGCGATGCCGTTGAGAACATCGGTTTTGCTGTCGCGCTCCTTTTCGGGGAGTATGCCCGAGAGATTTATCACACCCTCGACAATTCCGTTATCGGGATTTATAATGACAATATGGTCTGTGGTATAGACGTTTGCCCAAATTTTTCCGTCTATCCACTCCAACTCGTTGAGATACTGCAACGACTCGCCACGCAAAGTTACACCGAAGCGACGCTCCTGTGCCAAAGTTTCAGGGTTGAGAACGCGAATGTAGTTTGTGCCGTCAGACATATACAACTTCTCGCCATCGGTGGTTAAGCCCCAACCCTCGCCTTTGTAGGTGTGGGTGGCGAGGTGGCGCAAAGTCGCCTTATCGTAGATGTGCATCTTGCCGTTTAGCCAGGTGAGTTGGTAAATCTTGTCGCCCAAAATGGTTATGCCCTCGCCAAACTCCTCTTTCGAGAGTTTTTTGCTTTGCAAAACCTTGCCCGTAGCGAGGTCGGTGCGGAGCAACTGCGAGCGACCATATTCGCCCGTACCCTCCCACAACTCGCCATCGACGAACTGCAGACCTTGCGTGTAGCTTGTACGCAAGTGGGGGTGTTCCGCTACCACCTCGTAGGTGTAGAACAACGGCTCAACCGACTGTATAGCTGAGCTCTTTTTGCGTACCCCACCACACGAAATAAGCATGGCAAAGGCGATAAATATGGTTACAAAATGTTTCATATCTCCGCAAAGTTAATAAATATTGGCGATTATGCTCTATAAATAGAGAAAATTTATTATCTTTGCGCCCTGATGTAAAACATCAAATGAATTGAAAATTCAAACAAATAACACATAAAACACTATGAACATTACAAAGGTAGAGAAAGAACAGGGTGCAGCATTGCTCCGCATCGTTGTTGAGGAGAACGATTATGCAGCCGAGGTTGAGAAGATGCTTCGCGACTACAAGCGTAAGGCTAACATTCCGGGATTCCGTCAGGGCATGGTTCCTATGGGCATTATCAAGAAGATGTACGGCAAGGGCGCTGTTGCAGAGCAGGCTTATCGCAAGGCTTCTAATGCTGCATTCGAGTATTTGCAGAGCGAGAAGATCGACTACATCGGCGATGTAATTCCGGCTGAGGAGCAGGGCGACTTCGACTTCGAGAACAACACAACTCACGAATTTGTATTCGAGTACGGTGTTGCTCCAAAGTATGACGTAGCACTCACTGCAAAGGATAAGATTACCTACCACAAGATCAAGATCGATAAGAAGATGCACGAGTCGTTCCTCGACAACTATCTCCGTCGCTACGGTTCGTTGAAGGACGTTGATAAGGTGAAGAAGGACGAGGCTCTCAATGTAACTCTCGACAATGGCGAGATTCGTATCGAGGAGGCTTACGTAGGTCTTATTTCGATGTCGGACGAGGAGCGCAAGCCATTCATCGGCAAGAAGGTTGGCTACAAGACTGATGTTAACGTAAACGAGTTGTACAAAAACCCTGCACAGCGTGCTTCGATCCTCGGTGTTAAGGAGGAGGAGTTGGAGGGTATCAACCCTAACTTCTCGTTGGAGATCACCAAGATTCGTCAGTTCGCTAACCCAGAGTTGAACGAGGAGTTCTTCAAGATGGCATTCCCACAGGGCGATGTAACAAACGAGAAGGAGCTGAACGCATTTATTGACGAGCAGATTGCTTCGGAGTTGAAGCGTGAGAGCGACTACCTCTTCACATTCGCAGTTCGTGACTTCTTGATCGAGAAGGCAGGTTTGGCTATGCCAACCGAGTTCATGAAGCGTTGGCTCTACACCATCAATGAGGGTAAGTTCTCGATGGAGGATATCGAGAAGGACTTCGAGTCGTTCCTCAAAATGTTCACTTGGAACTATATCCAGCGTCGTGTAATCGAGGCAGAGAAGATTACTGTTTCGGCTGACGAGGCTAAGGCTGAGGCTAAGGTGTTTGCTGCTGCACAGTTCGCACAGTACGGTATGCCTAACGCACCAGAGGAGATGCTCGAAAACTTCTCGAAGAATATTCTCGACAACAAGGAGCAGAACCAGAAGATCTACGAGAAGCTCTATGAGCAGAAGGTTGTAGAGTCGGTTCGCTCGAAGGTTAAGGTTACCGAGAAGGCTATCTCAGCAGAGGAGTTTGCAGAGTTGGCTAAGAACTTGTAAGAAAAGCCGTCTAAAAGGGCGATTTCTGCGTTACGCTCACTTTTTAATTGCTCACATACGCTCGAGTATGCTCGGCATTAAAAATTTTCGCGAGCCTTGAAATCCCACCTTTTATACAACTTTTAGGTAATTGTATTATGTAATACAAAAAGACTCTGCAGGTTGGTATCAGACTTGCAGAGTCTTTCAATCTTTGTAGTATCGAATTTATAAAAGGTTACGATTATGAAAGAGTTTGAAAAGTTTGCAATGGGCCATTGCGGTATCTCGTCGTTGCGCCTACACGACTATAAGGCGATTCATTCCGCATATGTTAATCCGATGATTTTGGAGGAGCGTCAGTTGAATGTTACACAGCTCGACGTGTTCAGCCGTCTGATGATGGAGCGTATTCTCTTCTTGGGTGCGCCCGTAACTGACGATGTGGCAAATATCATTCAGGCACAGTTGCTCTTCTTGGAGTCGGTGGATCCATTGAAAGATATTCAAATCTATATCAATACCCCCGGGGGTAGCGTATCGGCAGGTCTTGGTATCTATGATACCATGCAGCTCGTAAATTGTGATGTTGCAACTATCTGTACCGGCATGGCAGCCTCAATGGGTGCCGTGCTTCTGACTGCGGGTGCTGCAGGCAAGCGTCAGGCGTTGCCACACTCGCGCATAATGATTCACCAGCCTCTCGGCGGTGTTCAGGGCCAGGCTTCGGACATTGAGATTACTGCTCGCGAGATCGCTCGTACCAAGCGTGAGTTGTATGAGATATTGTCGGAGCATTCGGGTAAGAGTGTTGCCGATATTGAGCGCGATGCTGACCGTGACTATTGGCTTTCGGCAGAGGAGGCAAAAGAGTATGGTTTAATCGATTCAATTCTCTCGAAACACACTAAATAGTTATGGCGCAAAAAGGAGGAAATAAGGTTGGACGTCGTCACGAAGATTGTTGCTCGTTTTGTGGTCGTCGTCGCAACGAAGTTGATATAATGTTTCAGGGCATCGATGGTGCCAATATCTGCGGAGCGTGTGTCGAAGTAGGACACAAGTCGCTCTCGGAGGCGGGGCTGGCTATTGCCTCTCCGAAAGCGAAGGCAAAAGAGCAGGGCATTTCGATGAATAATGTTCCAAGGCCGAAAGAGATAAAGGAGTTTTTGGACAACTATGTTGTCGGTCAGGACGAGGCAAAGCGCGCCATTGCGGTGGCGGTGTACAACCACTACAAGCGTCTTTCGGCAGTGGAGAATAATGATGTCGAGCTCGATAAGTCGAATATTGTCTTGGTGGGACCTACGGGTACGGGAAAAACATTGATTGCTCGTACCATAGCTCGCTTGTTGAAGGTGCCGTTTACGATTGTAGATGCTACCGTATTGACACAGGCCGGATATGTTGGTGAAGATGTCGAGAGTATCCTTTCGCGCTTGTTGCAGGCGGCAGACTACGATGTCAAGGCAGCGGAAAAGGGTATTGTTTTCATAGATGAAATAGATAAAATTGCTCGCAAGGGCGATAATCCAAGCATCACTCGTGATGTTTCGGGCGAGGGAGTTCAGCAGGCTCTCTTGAAGATTTTGGAGGGTACAATTGTGAATGTACCACCGCAGGGAGGTCGTAAACACCCAGAACAGCAATTCGTGCAGGTGAACACCAAGAATATTTTGTTCGTTTGCGGAGGAGCATTTGATGGTATCGAAAGACGTATCGCACAGCGATTGAATACCCGTGCCATAGGTTATGGCAGAGTCGATACCGAGAGTATTGATCGCGACAACTTGTTGAAATATGTACAGCCACAGGATATCCGTTCCTTCGGACTTATTCCGGAGTTGGTAGGTCGTCTGCCTGTATTGACTCACCTTGAACCGCTTTCTCGCGAGGCGTTGAGAAATATTCTCACTGAGCCTAAAAATGCCATTGTAAGTCAATATAAAGCGATGCTCGCGATGGACGGCGTAGAGTTGGAGTTTACGGACGAGGCCTTGGATTACATTGTGGATAAGGCAGTTGAGTTTAAGCTCGGAGCGCGCGGTTTGCGTTCAATTTGCGAGGCGGTAATGAAAGATCTGATGTATGAAGCTCCATCTTCGGATAATAAGAATATTGTGGTTACTCGTGACTATGCTGATGAGCAGATTAGTCATGCTCCAATGACAAAATTGCACAAAGTGGTATAATGTTGTTGAGGGAGTAGCTCGTATTATACACACCTATTGTGAAATAGAGGGAGGCCAATGACTGTTGGACACCCTCTATTTGCTTTAATTGTCATATTTTAGTCCATAGTTATATGGACAAGCATTGCATTAAAAATAGTCATAATTTTAGTAAAAATAGAAAAAACTTATTAAATTTGTGCAAGTGATTTGAGTGATAACTCTTTTGCTGTTTTTAATAGCATGGTATATTGAACTAACAACCTAATTAAATAAATATGTCGAAAAAAATATATCTTTTGATTGCTCTGCTTTGTCAGACCTTCTTTATTTGTGCTCAGAATGCGTTTACTTTGAACTCGCCAAGCGATATGCTTCATGATAACTTGTCAAGGGCAGCCAACGAGTATTATAGCTATGAGGTGCTGGATTTTACAGATCGTGAAGCAGCCGAAGGGTATCAACCAATTAGTATGGTTTCGGTGGCCAGAGCGGCCTGCAAATTCAAAGAGGATCTTTCGGAGGAGTATGCTGTACGTGATCACTATCGAGAGCTTGCAGCGCAGGGTAAGCTTAACGACTCCGAGATAAAGCTATTTGAACATATAGAAACCATTGTTAAAATCTGTGAAGAGAACAAGGGGAAAACCTTCCCTTCATGCATAGATGAGCAGACGCAGATTCGCAAACGACTCGCCGAGCGTTTTCCTACGATATTGGGCAAGGAGGCTCAGACAAAAATAGATACCTCCGCCTATCCATCGGAGGTTGAATGTTTTCCAGCCGTAAAAGGCGATTTCCGCAATCGCGCTATTGGCCTCATAGTACGTTATAGCTCTCTATTCGGTGGAAACAACTTCGTGAAATCGCTCTTTACTACAAAAGAGGTCTACGAATATTGGGAAAACGTCAATGCCGAGATATTCCGAGCTTGGTGTGTGAGCAAAGAGAATAAAGGAGCGTATGTGTCCGAAAAGCTCGGTGTGTATACGGATCTACTCAAAGATATAGATGTGGCTGTTGCTCAGACACTGCCGACAGCAATTTTCCGTACCGTCGATACGGCTACTTTTCAGGCCCTTCTATGCTTTATAGGGGCGAGCGGTAACAATTACGTAGGACCGGAGTCTGACTGTAATGGTTATTACGCAGCATTTAATAATATATGCTCGTCAGCGAATTTCGTCTTCGTTGTTTATCGCAACGATGCAGGAGGTGTATATATAAAGATGCTTCACAACGAGAGAGAGGTGGGTATTGATGCCCTGGTTGCAACCAAGAGAGTCTATTATGACTGGGAGTCGGTAAAGCAATATCTTGGCGATAGAGTTGAGGGCAGCTACAAGAAGCCGGCATTGGCGTTCTCCGTAACCTATAAGAGAATTTTGAAAAATGATGATACCGGCCTTGAAGTTATCGGAAAGGTGAAGGCTCCAAAAGTTGGAGCGAAGGCCAATCCGTTTTGGTCAATAGGATGTGAGTGTCTTGATAGAGGTTTTGCCGATTTCAGACAGTATGAGCCCTTCTTGAATGAGCTTGGTGCCGGATACGCAAGAATCCAGTCCGGTTGGCAGCGAACCGAACTGGTGAAGGGAGTCTACTCTTTTGAGTGGTTAGATGAAATAGTCGATGGTATAATAGCAGCAGGCCTTACTCCATGGATGTGTCTTTGTTATGGAAACTCGAACTATACCAAATCGGGAGCAGGACTTGCTGCTGAGGTCTTTACTGACGAGGAGACTCTAACAGCATGGGAGAATTATGTAAGGGCAGTCGTTCAAAGATATAAGGGTAAAATATCCATGTATGAAGTTTGGAATGAGCCAGACTTCGGTGGAACATTGCGCCGAGCCGTTCCATATGCAAATCTTTTTGCGAGAACAGCTCCTATCATCAGAGAGAATGATCCAAATGCAAAGATTGCAGGTCTTGCACTCGCGGGTGATATGAAGCCCGAATTCTGTAAAATAGTGTTTGATACACTCAAAGAGAGGGACGCGCTAAAATATTTTGATTACTTCACATTCCACCCTTACAAGGATTACCCTGAGGGTTGTATACCAAGACTCAAAGAGTTGGAAAAGCTCGCTCAATCCTACTCTCCTAAGATTAAACTTTTGGAGGGAGAGGTCGGATTTGTATCGGATCTCTACATAAGAAAACAGAAGGATTACGATGAGGTGATGCAGGCAAAGGGAGTGTTGAGAATGATGGCTATGTGCTACGGATTGGGATTTCCGACATCGATATTCTCTATTATTGATAACCTATATCCAAATCGTCTGCAATCTTTCGGACTTCTCCGTGCCGACATGAGAAAAAGACCTGCATATAAGCGTCCTTCGTTCTATTCTTACAGAAATATGGCAAGTATTCTCAATGCAGGCTCATATTCCGAAGGTGATATCGCTGTAAAGAGTAAGGTCGAAAAACCTCTTTCGGTTGTAAGTGTATGTCGCAACGGCAAGAGTGTCGGCGCAATGCTTTGGTATAGCGGAGAGCAGATGAATAAGGCTTTGACAAAGGATAAAATCGATGTCTTGTTCGAGGGCTTAAATCTCTCAGATCCGGTATATGTGGACCCAATGACGGGTAGAGTCTATAAACTCAGCAAGTTCCGTAACACAAAGCGAGGTTTTGTGGTCAAGAAACTTCCTGTATGGGATTCTCCGATAATGGTGATAGAGAGAACAGAGGTAGAGGGAAACGAAGCTAAATAGACGTTTTGAGAGAGAAAATCATATTAAGCGAGTTCGTATTGAACAAAAATAACTAAATTTGTAATTCGGAAATTTAAGGAACACAAATTATAATTATGGCAACTAATTCAAATTTGATTAAGGCTGCGGATAATATCCGTATCCTTGCAGCTTCGATGGTCGAGAAGGCTAAGTCGGGCCACCCTGGCGGAGCAATGGGTGGTGCAGACTTCGTAAATGTTTTATTCGCAGAGTTCTTGCGCTACGATCCAGATAATATGCTCTATCCTTTCCGTGATAGATTTTTCCTTGATCCAGGTCATATGTCGCCGATGCTCTATTCGACATTGGCATTGGCCGGCCACTACTCGATGGAGGAGCTACAACAGTTTCGCCAATGGGGTAGCGTAACTCCGGGACACCCTGAGGTCGATTTCTTGCGAGGTATAGAGAATACTTCGGGCCCTCTTGGTCAGGGACATGCCATGGGACTCGGTGCCGCTATCGCAGAGCGCTTTATGGTTGCTCGTTTTGGAGAGTGGCAGGCTCATAAAACATATATCTACATCTCTGACGGTGCAGTTCAGGAGGAGGTGTCGCAGGGTGTAGGTCGTATTGCCGGCGATCTTGGCTTGTCGAATATTATCATGTACTACGACTCTAACAATGTTCAGCTCTCAACTAAAGTTGATGAGGTCGACAAGGAGGATGTCGCAGCGAAGTATCGTGCATGGGGCTGGCAGGTGTTGGAGATTGATGGCCATAATATAGACCAGATTCGTGAGGCTTTGATTACTGCAAATGCTTCTACCGAGGCTCCAACCCTCATCATTGGTCATACCATTATGGGTAAGGGCCTGGTGACTGCTGATGGAGCGTCTTTTGAGGATAAGGTTTCGACTCACGGACAACCTGTATCGGCTGCCGGAGCAAGTATCGAGGCTACCATAAAGAACCTCGGTGGTGACCCTGAGAATCCATTCCAGATATTCCCTGAGGTGGCCGAGCTTTATGCTGCTCGTGCAAACGCTTTGCGCGAGGAGATGGTTGAGCGTAAGAAGATTGAGGCGGAGTGGCGTCAGGCAAATCCGGCATTGGCAATCAAACTTGATGGATTCCTTTCGGGTAAGTTACCTGAAATAGATTATCGCTCGATAGCTGTTAAGTCCGGATCGGCAACACGTGCTGCATCATCTGCTGTATTGGGCGTATATGCCGAGCAGGTGGAGAATATGATCGTTGCATCAGCCGATTTGAGCAACTCGGACAAGACAGATGGATTCTTGAAGAAGACGCATGCCTTTAAGCGTGGTGATTTCACGGGTAAGTTCTTCCAGGCGGGAGTTTCGGAGTTTACTATGGCGTGCGTAATGAATGGTATGGCTTTGCATGGAGGTGTTATTCCTGCGTGCGGCACATTCTTCGTATTCTCAGACTATATGAAGCCTGTGGTGCGTCTTTCGGCATTGATGGGCTTGCATGTAATATATGTGTGGACACACGATTCGTTCCGCGTAGGAGAGGACGGTCCTACCCATCAGCCAATCGAGCAGGAGGCTCAGATTCGATTGATGGAGCACTTGCGTAACCACAAGGGTGAGCGCTCGATGGTAGTACTTCGCCCTGCTGATGCAGAGGAGAGTGTGGCGGCATGGAAGATCGCTCTCGAAGAGCATCGTCCTGTCGGCTTAATCTTCTCGCGCCAGGATATCAAGTCGTTGCCAAGCCACACAGCTCGTATCGACGAGGCTATGCAGGCATATAAGGGTGCTTATGTCGTTCTCGATTCGGCAAATCCGGAGGTCGTTATGGTAGCTTCGGGTTCGGAGGTATCAACTTTGGTGGCCGGTGCCGAAAAGTTGATTGAGGAGGGCATTGCCGTGCGTGTAGTAAGTGTTCCGAGTGAAGGATTATTCCGTGATCAACCAAAGTCGTATCAAGATAGCGTTCTCCCTGTGGGAGTGTTGCGCTATGGTATGACCTCGGGCTTGCCTGTAACATTGCTTGGTCTGGTCGGATCGCTCGATCATATTCATGGTCTCGACCACTTCGGTCACTCGGCTCCGTACAAGGTGCTTGATGTTGAGTTCGGTTACAATGGCGAAACCGTATATAACGAGGTTAAGAAGTTGCTCGGTAAATAGTAATATTTATTTATAATAGAAATGACAAGGCGCGGAATTTTCCGCGCCTTGTCGTTGTTGTAGTGTTTTGACTATTTTACCCAATTAGCAATCTCTTTACGAGCGAAAAGGTAGTATACCACCAAGCCAATCCAGTTTGTGATGAGGAGAAGAACGATAAAAAGAATCTTCTTCAACATGTCGCCTTCAAGACGATAGATTTCCAAAGCGGCCATAATTGTCAATACCAGGCCGATAATTCCAATAATTAATCCGATCATAGTTTTGCTTTTTTTGGATTTATTCCAATACAAATATAATAAATTTTGAATGAAATTCGAGCAAAATTCACTACATTTGTATCGAAAATGAAAAAAATACTAAAAACCAAACATGCTATGAAGAAGATATTTTTAATAGTTGTTGCAACTATGGCGGGACTTATCGCATCAGCGCAGTATTATCCGGACGGAGCAAATAAGGATATTCTCCATATCGGTAAACCTCGTAATGTGCAACGCGTAGAGTTTAATGCACCACAAATTGATGGTTATACACCATACAAGGCCGACCTTCATACCCACACGATTTTCTCAGACGGACACCTCTCTATGGAGGCTCGTGTTAAGGAGGCTTGGGCAGACGGTCTTGATGTAATGGCGGTTACCGAGCACCTCGAATGGCGTCCACTCGAGAAGAATTTCGTAAAATATTTTGCGGGATATATGCCTAAGGGTACCAAGGCGCAAGCCTATGGCTTTGTGTCGAAGAACAGACCTGCTGATAAGAGCAGTATTAAGGTAGATTTTAATATCCCGGTGCAGATAGCAATCAAAGAGGCTAAGATGTATGATATAACCATTATTCCGGGTATCGAGATTACTCGTAAGGAGGGTTTGTATAGCCATTTCAATGCTCTCTTTACAAAAGATAACAATGAGATTTACGCTTTTGAAACAATTCAATCATTGCGTAATGCAAAGGCTCAGGGTGCCTTTATTATGCACAATCACCCGGGATGGAAACATCCGGATATGAAACCGACAAAGTTCGAGAAAGAGGTGTATAAGGAGGGTTTGCTTGATGGTATTGAGGTGATAAATAGCTCCGAGTTCTATCCTAAGGCGATAGATCGTGCCAATAAATACAACCTCTGTATGACGGCAAGTACCGACATTCACTATCCGACAAGTGAGGCATACAGCGGTACAGGATCTCGCAGAAATATGACCATTATATATGCTAAGGATAAGTCGTTGGCATCACTTCGTGAGGCGATGGAGGCACATCGTACACTCTGTTACTCGCATGGAACGTTGGCAGGAGGTGAGGAGTTGCTTCGCAAATTCTTTATGGCGTCGGTAACGGCTCACAAGACAGCTCCGGATACCAAGGGCAAGAAATATGTTGTTATCAAGAACACCAGCTCGGTAGATTGGTTGCTTTGGCGTGATGGCGAGCGCATGGTGGAGCTGAAAGGAAATTCATCTATTATGGTCAGCTGGGATGATAAAAAGTGCAATACTTTCACTGTCATGAATACCTGGTATGGCGATGACAAACATCTTGTGATTGACCTCTTCGGTGTGGCAAAATAGTTGCCGTTTAACGCACAAGATGGTCGGTTTTACACTTTTTGCGCTGCATTTCTTCATTTTTATCTATCTTTGTGGCAGAAAAGTGTGAAAAAATAGAGTGTATATTATGAATTTTGGGGAACTGGTTAGAAGAAATATATTTACGATAATTATTGTCATAACACTGCTTGTGGCAATGCCTTGGTTGGGTTATATCTTTATGATACCGCTCCTTATCATCGTGGTTTTCGGAGCGATTTTGGCGTGGAAAGTTCATAAACTACGCAGTGAAGTCTATAAGGAGACTCAGCGACAGCAGGGAGAACAACGAGAATGGTGGCAGCGTAGCCGTGGCCGCAATGAAGGCGAGGTTACTGTTGTACAGACCGAGCAGACCGAGCAACGTGTGAGCGATGATGTCGGCGAGTATGTCGATTTCAAGGAGATTAAAGAGGATAAATCCAAATAATAACCCACCGACTGCATAGGTCGTAAAGTGGAGAAACAAGATGAAGATTTTAAGTAACTTTTTTGGAGCGGTAGGTCGATATGTGCTATTAATGGGCAAGGTGTTTTCTCGTCCAGAGAAGGCGAGCATATACTATCGTCGTACAATGAACGAGATAGATGCGCTTGGCATAAACTCTATACCACTGGTTGCAATTATTTCGGTGTTTATCGGAGCGGTTATCACCTTGCAGATGGCACTTACTTTGGAGTCGCCATTTATTCCGAAGTTTATGATTGGTTATGCCACTCGCGAAACGATGTTTTTGGAGTTTTCGTCAACGGTTGTAGCTATTATTTTGGCAGGAAAAGTGGGCTCGAATATCGCATCGGAGATAGGAACAATGCGTATTACCGAACAGATAGATGCATTGGAGATAATGGGTGTAAATTCGGCATCGTATCTCGTTCTTCCAAAGATTATTGCAACGGTATTTTCATTCCCGTTACTTGCCCTGTTTAGTATGATAATCGGAACAGTTGGAGGTTATATTATAGCAATGACAGGAGTCGTGTTGCCGTCGGAGTATATCGAAGGACTACACTACTATTTCATTCCGTTCGAGATAACATATTCGTTGATTAAGATGGCCGTTTTTGCCTTCCTTACAACCTCTATCTCGGCATTTTACGGCTACTATGCTGCCGGTAATTCGTTGGAGGTGGGACGCGCTTCGACTCGCGCAGTGGTAACGAGTTCGATAGCTATCATGATTTCCAACCTTATCATCACTCAATTAATGCGAACATAGTATGATTAAAGGAGAACACATATATAAGTCTTTTGATGGTCGTACAATCTTGGAGGATATCTCGGTTGAGTTTGAGGCGGGTAAGACCAATCTTATCATAGGTCGAAGCGGTTCGGGTAAGACGGTATTATTGAAGACTCTCGTAGGACTTCACGAGCCGGATAGTGGCAGTATCTTCTACGATGATAAGAACTATACCGCTCTTTCGTTTGTAGAGCGGAAGTTGGTACGTCGCGAGGTGGGAATGATATTTCAGGGAGGAGCATTGCTTGACTCCTCGACAGTATATGAGAATGTATGCCTGCCACTCGATATGTTTACCGATAAGAGCTCTGCCGAAAAGGACAAGCGCGTGAAGGAGTGTCTTGCGCGCGTGGAACTCTCTCATGCAGGACATCTCTATCCGTCTGAACTCTCTGGTGGTATGATTAAGCGTGCAGCCATTGCGCGAGCAATTGTGCTCAATCCTAAATACCTTTTTTGCGATGAGCCGAACTCTGGACTTGATCCGCAGACCTCAATTGTGATCGACAACCTTATTCACGACATTACAGTCGAGTATAATATCACCACTATTATCAACACCCACGATATGAACTCCGTAATGGAGATTGGCGAAAAGATTGTCTATATTCATCAGGGCAAAAAGTGGTGGGAAGGTACCAAAGAGGATATTCTTCACGCCGACAACAAGGAGTTGAATGACTTTGTGTTTGCTTCAGCCATGGCCAAAAAGGCAAAACAAGTACTCTAATAGGCTCTTTTTGCACAAACCTTCGGACGGCGAGTTCCTCACATACGCCTAGTATGCTGCGGACTCGCTGTCTTGCTTTGCACAAAAATAGCTCTATTATAGCACTTGTTTACATCTTGGTAAGGTACAACGATTTTCTATTCGATTTTACAGGGGGGGGGAAGTTGAGGAGTTGCAGCCTTGCTTTGTGCAAAAATAGCTCTATTATAGCACTTGTTTACAGAAGGGATAGTATATAACCCCTATAACCCATAGTATCCCTATTGTACCTATAAAGCCAAAACAAAAAAAACCGAGTCGCTTGGACTCGGTTTTTCGTTGTTTAGAACGACAACTTCGCTCCGACAAATACTGAGCGAGGAAGTGATGGTCCGTAGATATAACCCGAATCTCGTGCTGCGCCTCGGTCGAAATCGTTTTGGTAGGAGTTGAGGATATTGCGAACACCTGCATTCACCTGCAAGCCGATAGTCTTCCACACCTTGAAGTCGTACGACAACTTCAAGCCGAGGTCGAAGAATGCCTTGGTGTGCTCGATTTGGTCTTGTGGGAGTGTAGAGCCGTCTGGCAATATACCACCTGCGTAGTGATCGACATACATTCTACCCATATAGTTACCCGAAAGGTCAATCTTGAAATTCTTGATTGGCTGTGTGGTTACGGTGAAGTAACCATATACATTTGGCGAGCGGAACATATTGAGTGTAGGCTCCGCTGTATCGCTCCACTGCTCAGGCTGCTTGTATTTGCTGCGCTGCAATGTTACACCTGCCGAAGCCTCAACCCAAGGGGCGTATGCGATTTTACCCTCGACATTCAAGCCTGCGACAGTTGCGCCTGAGCCGTTGTAGCGCTCGTATAGACGTGCGCCATCATTGGTACTGTAAACTCCATCTTTGTACTCCGGAACGGTTGCATCCTCCCACTCATCTGACGGCTTTTCTACCTTCTCGTATGGCTCCTTTGTACCTGCATAGTCACGTAGAGCAAACACATCGTTCAATATTGTGCAGAATCCCTCAACGAGGAGATTTGCCTGCACACGCCCCCAAGTCTTGTACATATCAGCAGAAATGGTGAACGAGTGAGAACGTTCCTCCTTCAAATCCTCAGCCAAACGGATACGGGTACGCTCGCCACCTACGATAAGGATATGCAAATCCTCGTCAAATGCCTGCGGAGCGCGGAATCCCGAGCCGTATGTTGCACGGAGGTTGATGTTGTGTGTTGGGTTATAACGGAAGGTTACACGAGGAGATGGAATACACAAGTACTTCTTGTTCGAGGCGTTGTACCAATTATCCAAACGACCTCCCACAAGGAAGCCCCACTTGTTGAACTTAAATTCGCCCTGAGCATAGATACTTGCATTGTGTACATGCTGCTTGGTAATCATACTCTGATAGAACTCATCGCTTGCATATCCAATCGGGTTGTCAAAGAGATAATCGTAACTATACTCTGCGCCCGCAGTCAGCTCAAAAATCTTCAAGCGATAGAGGTATTGACCACCTGCAACAGTCGTTACACCGTCGGTCTTACCATAAGCCTTTTCGTTCATCTCGGCACCATAGTAACTATCACGCTTGGTCGATTGTGCCGAAGCGAAGATACTGTAACGATGGCGAGTGTTCTTCGATGTGCCATCAAACGAAAGACCTCCGCTATTGATAAGGTGGTCGGTAGTCTCGGCAATCAAAGCCTCGTGTGGCGGTAGGTCGAGCTGATCGCCACCACGACGATACTCGTTTGTTACGTGATAGTCGAGAGTGAGTTTGCTGTATGCGCTGGTCTTGATATAGGCCTGTGTACCGATAGTCTGCGACTTGATAACAGGAATTTCAACAAAACCATCACCATCGTGGTCGTAGGCATCACGCATACGGTTTTGACCATAGATTGTAAGTCCAGCTTTGCGGTCATCGGTTACGAGCGATGCGTTGAGAGTTGTGTTGTTGTCGAGTGCACCCGATAGACCAATCGAGGTGAGAGAGTGAGCCAACTCGCCCGAATTGCGTAAAGGCTCCTTGGTGATGATGTTGATTGTTCCACCGATAGCTGATGAGCCGAAAAGTGCCGAGCCACCACCACGTACTACCTCGATACGCTCCACCATATTCGCAGGGATATGCTCCAATCCGTAAACGCCTGCCAAGGCCGAGAATACGGGACGCGAGTTTATCAAAATCTGCGAATATTGTCCTGAAAGACCGTTGATACGCACTTGTGCAAAACCGCAGTTCTGGCACGAGTTCTCAACTCGCACGCCAGGCTGGAAAGACAAGCCCTCAGCCAAGGTCGGTGCCGAAACCTTGTTTAGAAGGTCCGAATCTACGATATTTACGAGTGTTGGAGCTTCGCTACGCTTTGTGGCGTTGCGGTTTGCCGAAACAACGATTGCATCTACTGAAATCTGCTCCTCGGTAGTCTCGAAGTTGAGAAGAAGGTCTGAACCGCACTCTACATTTACCTCTTTGGTCTGGCTTGCGTAGCCGATAGCCGAAACGGTAACCTTCAACTTGCCGACAGGGGCGTGATAGAGGGTGTAGTGTCCCGTAGCATCGGTTGTTGTACCTACTGTTGTGCCGTCTATGGTGACGGTGATATATGGAATATGCTCCTTTGTGCGGGAGTCTGTTACGTGTCCGTGAATTGTTGCCTCACACTGCTCGGATGCCGAGTGGCTGTGGCCGTTGTCGTGATGAACTTTGTGTCCGTGGTGTTGTGCAGTTGCAGTTGCGCATACAAAAAACGCAACAACAAGTGTTGTAATAAATTTTTTCATTTTGGGCTATTTTATTTATCGTTATACATAAGTATTGTCCGCATAGAGATATGTGCGGATTTCGGTCTTAGATATTACGATAAACAGGGAGGTCCTCGAAGCGAGGTTGTAACGACAATACGATTGGCTTGTGAGGTTGGAAGAACTCCAAATTCGCACTCCAAAGTCGTTATGATAGGGTTGTATTCGAAATACTCCGCCTCGATGGCGAGATAATCTTCGGCATGGCAGATAGGACAGTTACACGAAACCCACGCTCCATTATCGTGCGAAGGGTGCTCGGTACGCAGATAGTCCTCATAATACCCTCTGTCGTGAGTGAGATACAGCCTGCTCGAAAATGCTGTAATCATCAGCACAACAAGCAGATAGGATAGAAATCGTCTATGTTGTATCGTCTGTTTCACGGCGCAAAAATACGAACTTTAATTAAAAATTAAAAATTCGAATTAAAATTTATTCAAAAAACACGTCGCTCGCGCTCCGAACTACCAACTTTTTTGTATATTTGTAGAGGTATTTTCTTTAATTTTTTCGGAGATTATGGCATCGAAGGAGAGACAACAATTAGCAATGGTTGCCGAGGACGAGTGGTTGCAGCCTGTTGAGGAGGCTATAAATGCGCGCTACGATATGTATTGTGCGCACCTTGCCGAGATTGAACAGAATGGCTCGATTGTGGATTACGCAAACGGCTATCGCTATTTTGGCTGGCAGTACGACGAGGATATGTCGGGTTGGTGGTTCCGTGAGTGGTTGCCTGCGGCACAAGATGTCTATATCTTTGGCGATTTCAACAATTGGCAACGCACCCAACTGCGACTCAGCAAAGATGCTCATGGCGTTTGGAGTATCTTCTTACCCGATGCGATGTACTCCTATCGCCTTACGCACGGCTCGTTGTATAAACTCCATATTCATGGACAAAATGGCTGGCATGATCGTATTCCTGCCTATGCCACACGTCTTGTCCAGGACGATACTACGAAAAATTATTCGGCTCAATTTTGGATTCCGCAACCTTTCGATTGGGGCGAGGATAAGTTGGTGGTCGATAAGGAGAATCTGCTGATTTATGAAACACACGTCGGCATGTCATCGGAGAAGGAGGGCGTTTCTACCTACAAGGAGTTCGAGAAAAATGTGTTGCCTCGTGTCAAGAAGGCGGGCTACAATGCCATTCAGGTTATGGCTATCGCTGAGCACCCGTATTACGGCTCGTTTGGCTACCACGTGGCAAACTTCTTTGCGCCGTCATCGCGCTTTGGTACGCCCGAGGAGTTGAAGTCTTTGGTGCGCAAGGCTCACAAGTTGGGTATTGCTGTGATTATGGATATTGTTCATGCTCACTACGTTAAGAACTTCAACGAGGGTATCAACGAACTCGACGGCTCGCCATATCACTACTCGAAGCAGGGTGGTGCGGGATATCAGCAGTATTGGGACTCGAAGATTTTCGACTACGGCAAGCGCGAGGTTGAGCACTTCCTCTTGTCTAACGTTAAATATTGGCTCGATGAGTATCACTTTGACGGCTATCGCTTCGACGGTGTAACCTCGATGATATATTACCACCGCGGATATACCGACTTCGATTGTCGCGAGAAGTTCTTCGATGAGGGTGTCGATAAAGATGCTTTGGTCTATCTCTCATTGGCTAACAAACTCGTTCACGACTTCCGTCCAGAGGCTGTAACCATAGCCGAGGACGTGAGTGGCATGCCGGGAATGTGTCGCGCGATTGAAGATGGCGGTATCGGCTTCGATTTCCGACTCGGAATGGCAATTCCCGACTTCTGGATTCGCCTCTTGGAAGACGAGCGCGACGAAGATTGGAATATCGAGGAGATGTGGGGCGTGATGACAAACCGTCTGCCGAAGGTCAAAACGGTGGCATACGCAGAGTCGCACGACCAGGCTATGGTTGGCGACAAGACTATCGCTTTCCGCCTGATGGATAAGGAGATGTATTTCGCTATGAATAAGGGGTCGGAGAACTTGATGGTAGAGCGAGGAATGGCTCTCCATAAGATGATTCGACTCATGACCATTGCAACGGGAGGCGATGCCTATCTCAACTTTATGGGCAACGAGTTCGGACACCCCGAATGGATAGATTTCCCTCGTGAGGGCAACGATTGGAGCTATGCCCATGCACGTCGTCAATGGTCGTTGGCCGATAATGGTTTCTTGCGCTATGGACAGCTCGGATTGTTCGATAAGGAGATGTTGAAGGTGGTTAAAAAGTATAAGGTATTGTCAGATGGCTACCCTTATAAGTGGCACTCCGATTGGGAGAATAAGACGCTCGCCTTCTCGCACAAAGGTCTATACTTTGTATTTAATTGGAGTCCCGAAAATTCCTCTCCGGACTATCGTGTCGAGGTGCCTTGGGCGGGAAAATATACCATTGAACTCTCGACAGATGAGGGCCGTTTCGGAGGTTTTGACCGCCACGCAAAGGGGCAGGAGCACTTCACCGAAACAATCGTCGATGAATGGGATAATGCTCACTACTTTATTCAGATTTACAACACCGCTCGTACAGCAATGGTGCTCAAATGGCACAAATAGCGGTTTCGTAAATAGGCACATATGATAAATTAAAAAAAATCGTTATCTTTGCGCTTAATTGAAGAACTAATAGCCGGTGGCTAATGGTTGGAAACAATAAAAAGGAAAACTTTATTTATTAACTAAAACTTTATTTATTATGTTCAAAGGACATCCAAAAGCCCTTTATGCCTTGGCTCTCGCTAACACAGGTGAGCGCTTTGGCTACTACACAATGTTGGCTGTATTTGCCTTGTTCCTTCGTGCAAACTTCGGCTTGGACGCAGGTGTAGCAAGTATCATTTACAGTACCTTCCTCGGCCTCGTTTATTTTATGCCTCTTTTTGGCGGTATCTTGGCTGATAAGTTTGGTTATGGTAAGATGGTTACCAGCGGTATCTTGATTATGTTCATCGGATATCTGCTCCTCTCGTTGCCTCTCGGTGGCGATACCTTGGCAATGATCGCTATGCTCGGTGCATTGCTCTTCATCTCTATTGGTACAGGTCTTTTCAAGGGTAACTTGCAGGTTATGGTGGGTAATCTCTACGACGACCCTAAGTATGCAGACAAGCGTGACTCGGCCTTCTCATTGTTCTATATGGCAATCAACATCGGTGCATTGTTTGCTCCGACTGCTGCTGTCGCTATCAAGAATTGGGCTGAGACATCGCTCGGTTTCACAGGCAACGATGCTTATCACTTCTCGTTTGCAGTGGCTTGCGTAGCGTTGATCGTTTCGATGGCTATCTACTTCGCTTGCCGCAAGTGGTATGCTCATGTTGAGGGTGGCAAGAAGAGCGCAAACAACGCTGCTGCACAGGTTGAGGACAACCTCACCCCTGCCGAGACTAAGGCTCGTATCGTGGCACTCTGCCTCGTATTTGCAGTGGTTATCTTCTTCTGGATGGCATTCCACCAGAACGGTCTTACACTCACTTTCTTCGCTGATGAGTTTACCGTTAAGGAGGCATTCGGCTTGCAGAGCATGGCATTCAACGTTTGGAACTTGGTTCTCGTTATCGTTGCTGTTTATGCAGGCTTCTCGCTTGTTCAGAGCGAGGGTACTAAGGGTAAGGTTCTCTCTGCTGTAGCTTTCGTTGCATCGGTTGGCTACCTTATCTACAAGGGCATGAATGTAGGCGACGCATCTGTTGCAGTAAATGCTCCAATCTTCCAGCAGTTCAACCCATTCTATGTAGTTGCTCTCACCCCTGTATCGTTGGCTATCTTCGGTGCGCTCGCAAAGCGTGGCAAGGAGCCTTCGGCACCTCGTAAGATCGCTTACGGTATGCTCGTCGCAGCAATCGGTTTTGCAATTATGGCAGTTGGCTCGATTGGTTTGCACACTCCTGATGCACAGGCAGAGGCAATCAAGGCTGGCGCAGAGGCTCCACTTGCATCGGCAAACTGGCTTATTATGACATACCTCGTACTCACCTTTGCAGAGCTTCTTCTCTCGCCAATGGGTATCTCATTCGTGTCTAAGGTTGCTCCTCCAAAGTACAAGGGTATGATGATGGGTGGCTGGTTCGTAGCTACCGCTATCGGTAATATGCTTGTGGCTGTTGGTGGCCTTCTTTGGGGTGGTTTCAACCTTACCCTTGTTTGGTCGGTATTTATCGTACTTTGTCTCCTCTCTGCGCTCTTCATGTTCGTTATGATGAAGCGTCTTGAGTCAGCTACCAAGTAGTAAAAACACAAATACAGGGCAATTGCTGCCCCTAAAATTTCTCCCGAAATCCTCACATACGCTTTGTATGCTGCGGTTTCGGGAGAAACTGTTATTATTGCACTTGCCTCTCTATTTGCGTTTTTCTGGTGGAATAAAGGAGATTTGTTATTGTTGAAATTCTACCACTCTCTGCACTTTTTGTCGTGGTGGTATGCTGCGGACTCGGTTTTTCGTTTGGCACAAAATTCCTTCACTCATTGACGATTTTAAGCGGAGAGGGCAGTGATTTCCGTCACTGCCCTCTCTATATTGATACTGCCACGAAAGTCTATCGTGGTGGAATCTGAGGTACTACGCGATATGAAGTAACGCCATAGCCTTGCCAGATGCCGCTTGCACCGCCTGAAATATTTGTAGGAGGCTCTTCGTCAACCGGGAAGACCGGATTAAGGCTGTTGAGAGTACAGTTCTCCCAAGTACTCCAATAGCGGTATCCGAAGTCGGACATTGTACAGAAACGAATATAGACATCTTCATATACAAGGAACATGGTCGAGTAGTCGAAGATGTTGGTGTAGTCCAATGGTCTGTTAATAGTAATGGTTGTCTCCTTTTCGCACTGCTTTATGATACCGAAGAGTGCCGGCGGAAGATATATGGGTGCGTCTTCCTTTGTGAAAGAGGTAGCACATTGTATCATATAAGGCAGATTATCTTCGTTCGGCTTGATTGTTGCCTTGATTCTATACATCTTATCTCCGACCAACTCGGTCCTGATATCGTATAGCTCGTTTGCTTTTGGAATTGTGGTTGTGGCACTCCAATGATGACCACTATACTCGATGTCGAGTTTGTATGTACCGCCCTCGCGACCTTCGATTTGCCAACCTTGGTAAACGAATTGTGTCGGATATTTTTGCTCCATTTTGCATGTCAACTGCTCGCACACGTTATTATCCACATCAGTTACGTAGACTTTGGCGTAGCGTATAATCTTGTCGCGTAGAGTCTCCTCCGATATCTCCTCTCGGTGGCTCATATTTAGCGACAGCATAACTTTCGGACCACTTCCTTGATCGATCCACCCTTCGACAACGAGTTGCTCCTCAAAGGAGTTGTGGGGATACTCCTCTTTCAAGCAGGAACTGAACATCAGTAGTGCTATTAATATATATAGTATACGCATAACCTCCTAAAATTTAAAAGTCCAACTAATCGAAGGTAAAATCTCGAACAAGGCAGGCGAAGCCTCCAAAATATGATATGTATCTTTCTTATCTTCGTCCTCCTCGATTTGCCACGACAGAAGCATCGGATTTCTACGCAGATAGACGTTGAATATGGAGAGATTTATACCATTACGCTGGAAGCGCTTGCTGTTGAACCAATATGTTACGGAGAAGTCCAATCGGTGATAGTCGGGTAGACGGGCACCGTTGTATGCTCCATAATCTTTGAGGAATGCTCCTCCAATCATATGTATTCCCGTAGGCGCGGTGTATGGTGCGCCTGTGCCATATACGAATGTTGTCGAGAGAGACCAATGCTCGGTTGGTCTGTAAGTGGCAGCCAGCGATAAGTTGTGTGGACGGTCCGAGTAGGCGGCAAAGGCCTTGCCTCGATTTAGCTCGTTGAAACGGCGCAATGAGCGGCTCAACGTGTAGAATGCCTGGATATCGAATTTCGGGTGTGAGTAGCTCAGCATAAACTCTGCTCCATAGGCCTCGCCTACACCCGAATAGAGATAATCTTCGAAGTCGTAGTCGTTGGCAAGCATTGTGTTGAGTCGGGCATCAAACTCTAAAACATTATACATCTGTCGATAGAATAATTCCACCGACCAGCGCAGGCTTTGATTGAGTGCGGATTGGGAATATCCCAAATTGGTGCAATAACTTATCTGTGGAGGGTGCTTGTCGCTGGACCCCGTATAGAAATCTGTGGCAAAGCTCACATTCGATTGTGGTACAAGCTGTAAGTATTGTACCGTTCTGTTGTACGCCACCCATATTCTTGCATCGTCCCCGAATGGTACCGAAACCATAACTCGTGGCTCCGGATTGTAGAACTCTCTGCCGTATATTGAATACATGCTCAGTCTTATACCTGCATCTATTTCGAGATGGCGCAGAGGTTTGTACAAGGCAGATACGAAAATGGCAGCCTCGTGAGTGTCCTGTATCAACGATGAGTCGTGCGTCTTGTTCGTTGTCATGGTACTGAGTACGGCTTGTGGCTGAATACGTCTGTATGCGTAGTCGAAACCTCCAAGCAACTCGAATTTGTTGCGTTGCCACTTTGTACAGCTGCGTACACCGATATCGGTGAGATTTGTCGGTACCGAGAAGTCGTTACCGATAAGTCCCAACGCGAATTTATTATGGAAGACTGTGCCGTAAATGGTATTCTCCATGCTCACATCTTTGGCTATTGGATAGTAGAGAATGGCCGAAGATGTGCTGTCCCACCATCGTATATTGGCGGTTGCGTCGTAGAGTCCCAAATTGGCTTTGGCTCCATCGTGGTTGAAGTGTGAGTTGAGAACCAATTTTCCGACCTTGCCCAAATCGTGTACATAGGTTAGGCCGTAATCTCCGAATTCGTAGCTTATATCCATCTCGATTCTGCTTATCAGTGTAGTAAGCCACGAGATGTAGGAATGACGCCCTGATAGGTAAAGAGCACTCTTTTTACTTAGCGGTATTTGCAGAGCCAAATCCGACTCTATAAGACCGATGTTGCCTTCGGCTCCGAACTTTGATGGCACGTACGAATGGGTACGAATATCCAATACTGACGAGAGTGCCGAGCCATATTGTACGGGCATATTCGATTTGATAAATGTCGCACCGCCTAGATGTGCCGTGTTGAATACCGAGAAAAAGTTGAACAGGTGCGCCGGCGAATAGACCGGAGCATTATTCAACAATGTGAGGTGTTGTCCTGCATCGCTACCGCGAACATGTATTGATGCATCAGCGTCATTCGATGCTACAACGCCCGGCGAGAACTGCAACATTCGCACAATATCCACCGCACCGGCAAAGTGTGGCATCGAGAAGAGTTGCTTGGTGTTGATAAGGATATTTCCGTATCGGTCAGCTCCTGAAACAAATCTTTTGTCGCCCGTAATCGTTACCTGCTCGACACTTACCGACATGGCAACAGAATCCTGCTGAGCGTATGCGGTGCGCGATATGCTCAGCAGAATAATGGTAAATAGTATCGACAGGTAGCTTCTCAAATTCTCTTGGGTTGTGTAGTAAGAAAACGAGTCGGCGGTAGTAGATACAGACGACTCGTTTTCGAATTAGAGTATCGTAATTATTACTCTACAATATCAATATACTTATCCCACAATGCCTCAGCAGCATCAATCAAGTTGCCGAATGCCACCTCTGTGAAGTACTCATCAACAGCAAACTTGCTACCATCGGTGAATACAAGTACAGGCATTGCATCATACTCGGTCATCTGCTCCTCTTTCTGAGTAGCCTCGTTCCAGCCCCAATATGTGTATGGCTGTGGCTCTGCCTTGATGTTTGCAATAACCTCATTGCTTCCGGTGTAGTAAAGTCTTGCCGAAGCATTGCTGTTGATATGGTTGCAGAGAAGTGCAGAACCGTCCTTGCTCCAAGGGTCATCAATCTTCTTGCTCTCGTCGATGATAGTACGCAAATTACCCTCTGCCTGCAATGCTACATCGAGAATTGTTGCATAACCCTCACCGGTCTTTACCTGGTCAACAGGGTAATCCCAGTTCAAGTCGGTATAAGTGTCGTAGTGCCACTGGTATCCGTCAAACCACTCGTCGGTGTACTCTTTCCACCAGTTGTTCGAGTCGGTTATATCGTTGATAGCAATCTTGCCACCTCCGGTTGCAAGCTTCTCGCCATTCTTTGCAACAACCACCGAGCCCTCTACACCTCGGCTGTCAGCCTTTGCTACAACGCTGAATGCGTAGTTGCCTTTGAGCCAGATAGCTGTGTTGGTGTCGATAGCATAGTTGTTAGGAACCGATACGGTGATATCTGTTGTAAACTCGGTTACGCCGTCTACTGTGATATTGAGGTTAAGTTTGCTTGGAATACCCTCAATCTTTGCCTTGTACTTGTAGTCGAGATAGCCTTCCCACGACGCAGAACTCTCCTCCCATGTGAGGGTAAGAACCGAAGTATCCCACTTTGCAACGCACTTGTTTACATCGCCGAGGTCGCTCTCCTGCCACTTGCCGGTCTTGTAGTTGAAGCGATACTGCTTGCCCTTGTAGTCGTCGAGGCTGTAAGTACCATCATCATCAGGCAAAATCAATGTTGTCGAAAGGCGACTTGCTGCCTCTGGCGAGAAACGAGCTACACCCAATACCGATGTAAGAACTCGCTTCAAGAGATTGTTCTTGCCCGAAACGCTGCTTTTGCCACGAGAAGTTTCCAAATCGACTCCGACAGTCACACTACTACCTTCGTTACCCTCCAAATAGAAGTCGAAACCACCATTGTTAGCCAAATCAGTGATAGATATCATCAAAGAACGGCTGTCCTCAGGGTTGAAATAGGTAAGCAAGCGCTGACCTACACTTTCAAGGTATCGCTGGTGCTCGCTTGGTGTAAGGCTCGAACCAGGACCAGTGCTTCCGCCCGACTGCGAGATGATAGCAGTTGCATTCTTGCTTGTGCCGTTGAGCTCTGCTGTGAACTTAACCTCGATGTCACGAGCATCAGAACTATTATTTGCCGGTACTGTAACGGTTACAGAAGCATTGCCATTACCCGAATTAGGAGAAATGCTTACGCCGCTTACCGAGCATGTAGCTGTCCAATATGCATTGGTTGTTACATTGATATTCACGGTACCACCTGTTGCTGCAATATCGGATACACGTGGAGAGATCGAAAGGGTAGCCGCCTCCTGTGTTGCAGTAGCCTGATTGATTGTGAATTGAATTGTCTCCTCTCCGTAGAAGAGTTTAACGTTTGCGTAACGAGGACTGCCTGTATCGTTCTTTGTGGCAATGAAAGTAAGAGTCTCCTCGCGCATAGCACGTGTATCGGCAACGCTCAACCACGACTTAGCAGAAGACGGGATGAAAACCTCGTACTCGGTGTTAGTGCGAACTCGTACATTGAGATTGCCACCGTCGCCGTTGATGTCATAGCTTTCGCCATTTACCAACTCAACAACAGGCTCCTCGTCGTCATTGCCACCACCAGGATTTTGTGTTGCAACGTCCTGGTGGATAGTGAAACGAATCACCTCGCCGTCGTTGTATGTAAGAGTAACCTTTGCGCTACGCTCAACGCCTGTATCGTTCTTTGTAGCGGTGAAAGTAAGAGTTTCCTCACGCATAGCACGAGTGCCGTTGTAACTCAACCAAGCAGCTCCTGAAGTTATGGTAACCTCGTACTCGGTGTTAGTGCGAACTCGTACATTGAGATTGCCACCGTCGCCGTTGATGTCATAGTTTTCGCCATTTACCAACTCAACAACAGGCTCCTCGTCGTCATTGCCACCACCAGGATTTTGTGTTGCAACGTCCTGGTAGATAGTGAAACGAATCTCCTCGCCATCGTTGTAAGTAAGGGTAACCTTTGCGCTACGCTCCTCACCTGTATCGTTCTTTGTAGCGGTGAAAGTAAGAGTCTCCTCACGCATAGCACGTGTATCGGCAACGCTCAACCACTCCTTAGCATCAGATGCGATAACGACGTCGTACTCGGTATTAGTGCGAACTTTTACTTGAAGCTCT
>JAZRGH010000075.1:0-10611 GCA_045644085.1 Alistipes sp.
AAACAATATAGGCACCCTCTGTGAGAAGGTGCCTATATTGTTTTTTTTAGTGTGTTACTTTACTCGAATGAGGTTGATACCGTCACGAAGTGGAAGAATCACATTCTCTACCCTGCTGTCGTTGCGGACATAGTCGTTGAAGGCGATAATCTCCTGCGTCTGCTTATCCTTGCGAGCGACCTCCTCGACAACCTTTCCGTACCAGAGGATATTATCCGCCAAGATAAAGGAGTTCGGGTGTACCATATTGTGCTCGAACAACATCTCGTAGTAGGCACGATATTCGCGCTTGTCGCCATCGATAAATACGAGGTCGTACTGCTCGCCCAACTGCGGAGCAAGTTCGAGTGCCGAGCCGATATGCTGGCGAATCTTGTCGCCAAGACCACTGCGCTCGAAGAAGTCGGCTGCAATCATCTCCAACTCGTCGTCTATCTCGAAGGTGTCAATCAGTGCACCCTCCTCCAAGCCCGCAGCCATCGAGAGTGCCGAGTAACCCGTAAAGGTGCCAATTTCGAGAATACGGCGTGGGCGAAGCATTCGCACAAGCATCTCCAAGAGTTTGCCCTGAATATGCCCCGAAATCATTCGAGGGTTGATAACTCGCAGATATGTTTCACGCTCCAATTCGTGCAGCAACTCGCCCTGCGGAGAGGACATATCGCTGATGTATTGTTCTAACTTATCCATAAGTTTGCTTATTTATATAATAGTACCGAAGGTTTTGCCCATACGTCGTTTGCCACCTCTAAAATTTCCGAGGCGGTAACTGCGTTGATTTTGCGGTAGGACTCCTCCAACGTGTCAATTTCGCCATACGACAGCAGGCTCTTGCCTACACCGAGCATATAACCCTCTGCTCCCTCGTTGATAATTGCCAACTGTGCTATGAACTGTCGCTTTGCCATCGAGAGTTGGCGTGTAGTGAGCGCATTATCCTGCAACTTCTTTATCTCGCCCGCAATAATCTCACGACAACGGTCCGAATTCTCGTGGTCCGACGAGAAATAGATGCTCGCTAAACCGCAATCCGACAACGACGAATAACTCGCTCCGATATTGTAGGTCAGGCCATTACGCTCACGAACACTTATGTTTAGACGTGAGTTTGCGCATGGACCACCCAGAATGTTCGTAAGCAACGCATATGGCAAACGGCGCTTGTCGGTGAGGTTGTAGGCGCGTGCTCCGATGATGCAGTGCGCTTGATGGGTGCGCTTGTTCAAAACCTTCTCGAAAGGGGCAACAATAACGGGTGCCACACGCTCAAACTCTCGTTTTGTAGGGGCGTAGCAACCCAAATATCGCTCGGCAATCTCCTTGATGCGCTTGGGCGATATATTACCGATAGATGCAAATACCATCTTATCGGTGGTGTGGGTGCGCTGGCGGAAGCGGTGTATCGCAGCTGAGTCGATACCCTTCAACGAGCGAGGTGTGCCGAGAATGTTGTGTCCGAGTTCCGTGCCTGCAAAAATCAAATCCTCGAAAGAGTCGTATATGTCGTCGTTTGGCGAATCACGATAGGTGTTTATCTCGTCGAGAATAACCTCTCGCTCCTTGTCGAGCTCCTTGTCGGGGAAGGTTGAGTGAAATGCCACATCGGCAATAAGCTCTACTGCCTTCGTGAAATCTCCTCGCAATACGGTGGCGTGAATTGTTGTGTCCTCTTTTGTTGTGTAGGCATTCAGCTCGCCACCGAGATTTTCGAGTCGGCAATTTACCTGATATGCCTTACGATGCTCCGTACCCTTAAAGAATCCGTGCTCGGTGAAGTGGGCAATACCAAATTCGTTTGCGCGCTCGTCACGGCTTCCCGCATTTATCATTATCGCACATCGTGCCACCCCACTCTTTGTCTGGCGGTGTATGCAACGAATGCCGTTTGAAAGTTCGTATATATAGAATTCAGAATTCAAAATGCAAAATTAAAAATTAGTTTTCCGTTTTCAGTTTTAGGAACTTCGCAGTGTGGCTCTTGTCACAATGTACAAGTTCCGCAGGTGTGCCCTCAAAGACGATTGTACCGCCCTCTGTGCCAGCCTCAGGACCGAGGTCGATAATGTGGTCGGCGCATTTGATAACCTCCATATTATGCTCCACGATAACCACCGTATGACCTGCGGCAATCAGCGCATTAAACGCCTTCAAAAGACGGTTTATATCGTGTATGTGCAATCCCGTAGTCGGCTCATCGAAGATAAACATCATTCGCTTGTCGGTGAACTCGCGTGCAAGGTACGAAGCCAACTTAACTCGCTGACTCTCACCGCCCGAAAGGGTTGATGATGACTGTCCGAGTTTTACATATCCCAATCCCACATCGCTCAAAGTTTTCAATCGCTCAATGATGCGGCGGCACTCTTTGGCATCTTCGCTGAAAAAGGCTATCGCCTCATCGACACTCATATCGAGGATATCGCTCACGGACTTATCACGATACTTCACTTCGAGGACCTCATCTTTGAAGCGTTTGCCATTGCAAGCCTCACAGGTGAGAGTGATGTCCGCCATAAACTGCATCGACACCTTAATAGAGCCTTCGCCCTGACACACCTCGCAACGACCTCCCGACGAGTTGAACGAGAAGTGCGACGCAGTGATATTGTTGTGCTTGGCGTAAGGCTGCTCGGCAAAGAGTTTGCGAATCTCGTCCCACGCCTTGATATAGATTGCAGGATTTGAGCGAGAGGACTTTCCGATAGGGTTTTGATCCACCATCTCCACACCTTGCAAGAGCGACATATCGCCACTCAAACCGTCGAAATCGCCAGGGTGGTCGCCCGTATCGGCCAAGTGGCGGTGCAACGCAGGATAGAGAATATCTCTCGCCAACGACGACTTGCCCGAACCGCTAACTCCCGTAATGCAGGTCATAACGCCGAGTGGAATTTTGACGGTTATGTTTTTGAGATTGTTGTGTCGGCAACCGCAAAGTTTTATAAAATTGCTCCAACCACGCACCGACTGCGGTACGACAATCTCTCTGCGACCTGAAAGATAGTCGGCAGTGTAACTCTCGGTAGCGGTTGAAAGATGCTCCAAATCGCCACTATACACTACTCTACCGCCATTTTTGCCCGCTTCGGGACCAATGTCTATAATATGGTCGGCGGCACGAATTACCTCCTCCTCGTGTTCCACAACGATAACGGTGTTGCCCATATCGCGTAACTGTTTCAGCACCTCAATAAGTCGGTGTGTATCGCGTGGGTGCAAGCCAATCGAAGGCTCATCGAGGATATACAATGAGCCCGTAAGGTTGCTGCCGAGCGAGGTTGCGAGGTTTATACGCTGACTCTCGCCTCCCGAAAGGGTTGCCGAGCCTCGGTCAAGAGTGAGATAACCCAAACCCACATCGCTCAGATATTGCAAGCGGTTGCGTACTTCGGTCAGAAGTCGTTCCGAACTCTTTTTCTCGTGTTCGTCGAGCGATACCGAAGAGAAGAACTCTATCGCCTCATCTACGGTCATACGCACAACCTCGGCGATGTTCTTGCCGCCAAATTGTACGTAAAGAGCCTCTTTTCGTAGGCGTTGCCCCTCGCATTCTGGGCAGATACTCTTGCCTGTATAGCGAGCCTTCATTACACGATATTGTATCTTGTGGCGTTGCGAGTCGAGCATATCGAAAAATGAGTTTAACCCCTCGAAATAGCCATTTCCAAGCCACAGCAGTCGCTTTTGGGCATCGGTGAGTGTGTAGTATGGTGCGTGAATTGGAAAGTCGAACTTGTGTGCATTCATCACAAGTTGGTCGCGGAACCACTTCATCGTATCGCCTCGCCAACAAGCAATAGCATTGTCGAATATTGTGCGCGACTTGTCGGGGACGACCAAATCCTCATCAATGCCCGTAACCTTGCCCCAGCCCTCACATTTTGGACACGCTCCAATTGGATTGTTGAATGAAAACAGATGCTCGGTAGGTCGCTCGAACTCAATGCCGTCAGCCGTGAAGTTGGAGTTAAAAAGGTGCTTATTCTCGCCCTCTACGATTACACAACTATTTGTACCATATCCAAATGCCTGCGAAATAGACTCTCGCATTCTGGTAAGTGTGTCATCATCATTTACTACTCGCAAGCGGTCTATGATTACATATATGCCCTCTGCTGAACGCTCCAAATCGACATCTTTGATAAAGTCATCAATAAGTACGGTCTTGTCATCGACCATAAGTCGTGCAATACCCTCTTTGATAAGTGCGAGCAACTTTTCGATAATACTCTCTCCTTTGTCTAAGTGCATTGGAACGGCAATAACAACCCTTGCACCCTCTCCCAACGAGAGAAGGAACTCGACGACATCATCTGTGTTGTAGCACTTTACCTCTAAACCGGAGATTGGAGAGATGGTCTTGCCTACTCGTGCAAATAGTAATTTTAGGTAGTCGTATATCTCAGTCACGGTGCCCACCGTAGAACGTGGATTGCGTGATGATACCTTCTGTTCGATAGCAATAGCGGGTGCTATACCCGAAATTAAATCGACATCGGGTTTCGAAATACGCCCAAGAAATTGGCGAGCGTAAGCCGAAAGGCTCTCCACATAACGACGCTGGCCCTCGGCAAATATTGTGTCGAATGCAAGCGTGGACTTTCCCGAACCCGACAATCCTGTCACGACAATCAACTTCTCGTGCGGAATATCCAGCTCGATATTTTTGAGGTTGTGTACCCTCGCGCCTTTTATGTAGATTGAATTACTCATTTACAATCTCTACTGTTACGCCTTCTACCTTTTCCAACTTTACAATAAGCATGTCAGCTTCGCTCTCGCGAATACGCAGACGCATGGTACATAGATTATCGAATACCTGCTCGTCGATACGTGGATTCATCTCTTTGATAACGCGCATAACTCCATTCATCGAGATATACGAGAAATAGACTTTGATGACTTTATCAACAGTCTTTTCGATAATCTTGCTGACAGCGATAACCTCAGCAGTGGACTCTTTGTAGGCCTGAATCAAACCCGAAACTCCCAATTTTGTGCCACCAAAGTAGCGCACGACAACAACTAAACAGTTTGTGAGTTCTGCCGAGAGAAGCTGTCCGAGAATAGGTTTTCCTGCCGTTCCGGAAGGTTCGCCATCGTCGTTAGCGCGAAAAACCTCTCCCTGAGGTCCTAAACGATAGGCGTAGCAGTGATGTGTGGCATCGTAGTACTCCTTACGCAGAGCATCGAGCAAAACCTTTATCTCCTCCTCGTCCTCTACCGGGTATGCGTAGGTAAGGAACTTGCTGCTTCGCTCCTTATATATCGCCTCTGCCGGTTCGGCAATGGTTAGGTATGAGTCCTTGTATTCTGCCACGTCGTTTCTATTTCACCTTATTGAAAAGTCTGTTCCAGCGGATACCGTTTTCGCCCTTTGAGAAGGTTATAAAGAGAGCCTTTCCTACAATATGATCCTCCGGTACAAAGCCCCAGTAGCGAGAGTCTGCCGAGTTGTGACGATTATCTCCCATCATAAAGTAGTAATTCATTGCGAAAGTGTAGCTGCTGCTCTCCTCTCCGTCTATAAATATCTTCTCGCCCTCTATGCGCAGGTCGTGGCCTTCGTATTGGTCGATAATGCGCTCGTAGAGAGGGATATTTTTTGTTGTTAGTTCGATTGTTGTGCCCTTCTTTGGTATCCAAAGAGGACCGAAATTATCTTGGGTCCAAGCATAGTCGGCATGGTGAGGGAAGGCATCAAGCGAAGGCTCGGTGTTGTTGTAACGCTCAACCATCTCTACGCTCTTGTATTTGCGTAACTGCTCTGCTCCCTTTTCGGTTGTTGCCACATAGTAATATGGCGCGGTACCGTTGTATTCTGTAATATCGAGGTTGCTGAAAGCATAGTCCGATATTGGTGCCGAGGTCTTTACAAAATAGATGTGCTGACGCTCCTCACAAACCGGTTGAGCCTTGCCATTAACAAATAGCTCTGTGTCTATGATTTGCAAAGTATCACCCGGAATACCAACGCAACGCTTGATGTAATTCTCGCGCTTATCGACTGGACGAGCAATAACGGTGTAATCTTGATAGAGGCGCTTTCTACCCTCCTCTTTGCCGAGGGCCTCCTGGTACTCACGCAAAACATCGTAGTATGTTGCTGCCTGATTTTCGAGCAGTACGGTGTCGCCCGCAGGAAAGTTGAAAACAACAACATCTTCGCGTTCAACCTTACCAAAGCCACGTAAACGGTGATAATTCCACTTTACGCACTCCGAATAGGACTTCTTTGTCGAGAATGGCATGGTGTTATATACAAACGGCATTGCCACAGGTGTATTTGGCACTTGTGGACCATACGACAATTTGCTTACGTAGAGGTAATCGCCAATTAAAATAGTCTTCTCCATCGAGGAGGTCGGCACCACATAGAGTTGGAAAATAAAGAGATGCACAAGGTGTGCTACAACAGTTGCCCACACGATTGCATCTATCCAACCGTAAATAGAGTTGTAGAGCGGATATTTCTCGCGCAAGGCGTTATTCTTTGTGCCGATATAACGATATACAAGACGCGAGATAAAGTAGTCGTAGATGAACGGAAGGCCTAGCAATAACCAAGGATTTCCTGTCCAAACCACAAATAGCAAAATGTATATTATGCTGGATAAAACAAACTTTGTCCAGCGATTTTTCAAAAACTCCAAAAATTTCTTCATAGTGACTATTCAAACAGGTCATTAATAGTAAATACACCCTTGCGTGGAGCAATAAATTCTGCTGCAACTACCGCACCGAGAGCTAATGCACGACGCGAAAAGAGTGTATGCTTTATCTCAATTTTATCATCTTCCGAAGTGTAGGTTACGGTGTGAGTTCCTGGTACGGTGCCCTCTCGTAATGAGGTAATCTCGATAGCCTTATCGTCGGTTGTAGGCTCGTTTACCCAATTTTCCTTGCGCTCTACATTCGCAAGGATATCGTTTGCCAGTGAGATGGCTGTTCCGCTTGGCGCATCTTTCTTCTGAGTGTGGTGAATCTCCTCGATAGCTACATTGTAGGCGTCGAAACGATTCATCAGCTCTGCCAAGTAGCGGTTAAGACGGAATGTGATGTTTACGCCCAACGAGTAGTTAGACGACCAAATCATTGTTGAATTCTTCTCCTTGCACAATGCCTGCAACTCCTCCAACTTATCGTGCCAGCCGGTAGTTCCGCTTACGACGGGTGTTCCGCACTCAATACATGTGCGGACATTTGTATATGCGGTATCGGGAGTTGTAAATTCTATTGCGACATCTATCTCTGCCAACTTCTCGGCGCAAAGGTCCGAGGTGTTGTTTTGGTCTATAATAAGTGCTACTGAGTGACCACGTTGGAGTAAAACTTGCTCGATCTCGTGGCCCATTTTGCCATAGCCTATAATTGCAACTTTCATAATCTATTATGCTTTGAAAAAAGTTTAACTCGCAAAGATAACTATTTTATGCGAAAAATAAAAGACAAATGCTAATGCATTTGCCCTTTATACTTAACATAGCTCAAAAATAGACCTTGCGGAGGTGCTCCGCTACTTGCTCGGGATAGGTCGCGAGCTGCCACTATCTCACGAAACTCCTCCACTGTATAGCGACTTCGACCTACATCGACAAGCGTTCCTACGATGGCTCGCACCATATTGCGAAGGAAACGGTCTGCTCGAATCGTAAATCGCAGAGTACCATCACTTTCCTTTATCCATTCGGCATGCGAAACATGGCAGATGTTGGTCTTGTTGTTTGAGTTTAACTTTGCGAAAGTTGTGAAATCATCCGTTGCAAGCAATACCTTTGCCGCCTCGTTCATCTTCTCGATATCGAGCGTATAGTAGCATATCCACGCAGAGTGACGACGGAATGGCGATTTTACAGGCGAAAGCAGATAGGTGTATTCACGTTCCACCGCATCAAATCGTGCGTGTAAATCGTCCGCTACTTGATATATTCTCTTTATGGCAATATCTTGTGCCAACATCGCATTGAGCTTGTGGGCGATGTGGTCGCAATCTATCGCCTCTTCGCTATCGAAGTGTGCGACGTAGAATGAGGCGTTTACACCTGTATCGGTACGACCAGCCCCTACTATCTCGGTAGGGCGACGCAACAACTTTGTTAAGGCATCTTCTATGACGCCTTGTATTGTCTGTTGCTCGGGCTGTCGCTGCCAACCGCAGTAAGCCCCGCCATCATATTGTAACTCAATAAAATAACGCATTTTCTACTCCTCTGTTTCAAGGCTCTTTGCAGCCTCGTAAATACCCTCGTACAACGATGGGTGAGCGTGTATTGTCGAAGCAATATCCTCGGCTGTTGCACCCAAAGCCATAGCTACCGAAGGTTCTCCCAGCATCTCTACGACATTAGCTCCTATGATGTGTGCGCCACGCAACTTCTTATCGGAGTCGAAAATCAATTTCACGAAGCCATCGCGATCACCTGCCGCAGCAGCCTTGCCCGACGAAGCAAAATTATAGCGTGCAACCTTGTACTCTATACCCTGCTTCTGGGCCTGTTCCTCGGTCAAACCAACCGATGCGATTTCCGGAGTTGTGAAGATACAAGCCGGGGTTAAAGTATAATCGATAGCCTTTGGACTCTTGCCAAAAATCTGCTCTACGCAGTTTATGGCCTCAACTGATGCGATGTGCGCCAGAGCAGGCGATGCGATAATGTCGCCCACTGCAAATACGCCTGTTGTTGATGTTTGGAACTTGCTATCTACTACTATTTTATCGCGTTCTACCTGAACTCCGACTTTATTAAGATTTAGTCCATCGATATTCGATTTAATACCTACGGCAGAGAGTACCTTATCGGCTACGATTTCCTTCTCTGCGCCCTTCTGCTCAACCGTAATAATACACTTGCCTTCTACGACAGAAACACCCTTAACAGCGGTGTCGCACATAACGGTAATTCGCTGACGGCGAAATGCTCGCTCGGCTGTTGCCGATACCTCGGCGTCAAGCAACGGCATAAACTGCGGCATATACTCCACTACGGTAACCTTTACGCCCAACGATGCGTAGAGGAAGGCAAATTCACTTCCGATAGCGCCACTGCCCACCACAACCATTGTCTCGGGCAACTCCTCCAAAACAAGTGCATCGCGCGACGAAAGAACGTGCTCGTGGTCGATTGGAATAGATGGTACTTCGCGTGGCGAAGCTCCCGTAGCGAGGAGAATGTTTTTAGCCTCGTATGTCGCATCACCAACCTTAACTTCATTGGCCGAAAGCAACTCTGCCGAGCCCGTAATCACCTCTACTCCACTGCGTTTGAGCAACATCTCGACACCTCGGCCTACGGTCTGTGCCACCTGACGAGAACGAGCAACCATTGCCTTCAAATCGGCTTTTATTTCGCCCTCGACAGCAATGCCATAGATCTTTGCGTTCTTGCAATAGTGATAGACTTGTGCGCTTTTAAGTAGCGCCTTGGTAGGAATACAACCCCAATTAAGGCATGTTCCACCCAACTCGGCACGCTCGACAAGAGCAACCTTTGCGCCCAACTCCGCTGCACGAACAGCACCTACATATCCCGCAGGGCCACCACCGATAACTATTAAATCGTACATATTATTATATTTTACTATTTCAACGTATATTCTACGGTTTGTACCTTACCCTTCTTATCCTTATAGGTAATACGGTACTTGCCTTTGAAACCTCGGAACTGCACTTTGCCATTCTCGTCTGCCTTAACCGTGGTGTTGGTCTTCCATTCGTGGTTAATAAGCTGATCAAGAGCGTAGTAAGATGGTTTCTCGGTCATATCCCTATGGAAAAGTCCAGATACGGTAGGTTCGAACTTAACTCCGCAGTTGTCCAATACATTCCACCAAGTGATACCCATCATCTTTTCCTGTGAGAACCACAAGCGATAGAGTTGCTGTGTGATAATAGCCTGAATCATAAAGCCTCGCTCGTCCTGACTTGGCGCAGTGATAGTAACCTCGCTCAAATGGAGGGGAACACCCGCCTCTGATGCCCAACCGATATATTCGCGCACCTGCGAAGGTGTTTGAATCTTTGCGCCATTGGCTATATCCTGACAATGCTGGACATTAAAGAGGTGCATCTGAATACCCATAATATCTATCTTGCAACCACGCTCCTGCAAACGCATCACTTGTGCAGCGTGTCCCGGCTTGCGGTGGTAGTCGTTGATATTTAACTTAACCTCCGCAGGAAAATACTTTTCAGCCCACTTCAAAGCGAGATATGGATAGTCGCCAATAGCAAGTCCGTAGCGACTTTTAGCGATTGGATAGTTCTCCGGCAAGAAGTCTTGGTCGTGGTCCAATGCACTCTCATTCACTACATCCCAACTTGGAATACGACCTTTATAGTGCTCTGCGATAACCTTTACGCGATTCTCCATCACCTGTGGCATTGTCTTGGCAAAATTCGGGAATGTTTGTGCAACCTCCTCAAAAGACATTGCTAACCACTCGTCACTCTGTGCATCTCTACTATTCTTATCTTCGTGATTTGAGCCATTCGGGAATAGACGCTTGAATGCGCTACGCTCCTCCGGAGTAAAGAGGTCCAGATACCACGCAGGATGAGATTTTATATTTCGCCATATCAGAACGTGTCCGTGCGCACGGATACCCTTCTGC